>CAXTJS010000141.1:0-7554 GCA_964244605.1 uncultured Terriglobus sp.
ATCTGTACGTCGGGCGGCTGCACCGTGATACCGATCTCGCGGCACTCGCCGATGTACTTCACCACGTTCTCCGGCTTCGACGTTTCGCTGGTCAGAAGCGCCGCCATGAATTCCACCGGGTAATGCGTCTTGAGCCAGGCCGTGTGGTAAGCCAGCAGTGCATATGCCGACGAGTGCGACTTGTTGAAGCCGTATCCCGCGAACTGCAGGATGAGGTCGAACAGCTGCCCGGCCTTCTCTTTGGGATGCTTGCGCTCGGCCGCCCCCGCCATGAACAGGTCGCGCTGCTTGGCCATCTCCTCCATGTTTTTCTTGCCCATGGCGCGGCGCAAAAGGTCGGCACCACCGAGCGAGTAGCCGGCGATGACGCTCGAGATCTGCATCACCTGCTCCTGATAGACGATGACGCCAAGCGTCTCCTTCAGCAGGCCTTCTAGCTCGGGCAGCAGATACTCGACGGCGCGGCGGCCCCACTTGCGCTCGATGAAGTCGTCGATCATGCCGCCCTGGATCGGACCGGGACGATAGAGCGCGTTGAGCGCGGTCAGATCTTCCACCGTGGTGGGCTTGTAGCGGCGCAGCACGTCACGCATGCCGCCCGACTCAAACTGGAAGACGCCGCTGGTTAGCGCCTTGTGGAAGACCTTCTCGTAGGTGACCTGGTCGTCCAGCGGGATCGTCGCCATGTCGACCGTTTCACCACGATTGAGCTGGATGAGCTTGAGGCAGTCGTCGATGACCGTAAGCGTGGTGAGCCCAAGAAAGTCCATCTTGAGCAGGCCCATCTTCTCGACGGCCTTCATGTCGTACGCTGTGACGATTTCTTCGTTCTTGGTGCGCGTTACCGGCACAAGCTCGGTCAACGGCTGCGGCGCAATCACCACACCGGCGGCGTGGACACCCGCACCGCGCACCAGCCCTTCCAGGCGCATCGCCGCGTCAATCACTTCCTTGATCTGCGGATTCGAGTCGTAGGCCTGGCCCAGTTGCGGCGAGTCCTTCAGCGCCTGTTCGATGGTGATGCCGATGGTCGCCGGCACCATCTTGGCGATGCGGTCGACCTCGCCGTAGGGCATGTCGAGCGCGCGGCCAACGTCCTTAATGGCGGCCTTCGCGGCCATGGTGTTGAAGGTGATGATCTGCGCCACCTGCTCACGACCGTACTTGCGCGTGACGTACTCGATCACCTCGCCGCGGCGGTTCATGCAGAAGTCGATATCAATGTCGGGCATGCTCACGCGCTCAGGATTCAGAAAGCGCTCAAAGAGCAACTCGTTCTGCAGCGGGTCGATGTCCGTGATCTCCATCACATAGGCGACGAGCGAGCCGGCGGCGGAACCACGGCCCGGGCCCACGGGAATCTCGTGCTCCCTGGCGTATTTGATGAAGTCCCACACGATCATGAAGTAGCCGGGAAACTTCATGGCCTTGATGCAGTCGAGCTCGCGGTTCAGCCGCTGCTCGTACTCGGTGACGGTGTGCTTCAGCAGCCCGCGCGACTCGAGATGCCGGATGGCCGTGTCGAAGCGCTTGCGCAGACCCTGCCGGCACACCTGCTCGAAGTAGCTGTCGAGCGTCTCGCCGCCGGGAACCTCAAAATCCGGAAAGGGATTGTCGACCTTCTTGAGCTTCACGTTGCAGCGCTCGCCAAACTGCATGGTGCGCGTGCAGACCTCTTCATGCCCGGCGAAGGTGCGATGCATCTCCTCCGCCGACTTGATGTAGAACTCCTGCGTGTCGAACTTGAAGCGATTGGGATCGTTCATGCTCGCGGCGGTCTGCACGCAGAGCAGGATCTCGTGCGCGCGGCTGTCGTCACCGGCGACGTAGTGCGCGTCGTTGGTGGCAATGAGCGGGATGTTCAGCTCTTTTTCAAGCTGAAAGAGCTGGTCGCAGACGTTGCGGTCGGGTTGCAGGCCGTGGTCCTGAATCTCCAGGAAGAAGTTGTTCTTGCCGAAGATCTCGTGGAAGTAGCCGGCCGTATTCTTTGCCTCGTCGTACTTGTTCTTCATCAGGTGCTGGTTCAGTTCGCCCGCAAGGCAGCCGCTGAAGCCGATCAGGCCCTCGGTGTGCTTCGCGAGAAACGCCTTGGAGACACGGGGCTTGCGGTAGAAGCCGTGCAGCGCCGCCTCGCTGGTTAGCCGCACCAGGTTGCGGTAGCCGACCTCGTTTTCCGCCAGCACAAGAAAGTGATTGTAACCGCCACTCATCTCGCGGTGGTCATCGGTCTGCGACAGGTAAAGCTCGCAGCCGATGATGGGCTTCACGCCCTTCTTCTCCATCGCGTCAGCAAAGTGCACCGCGCCGAAAATATTGCCGTGGTCGGTCATGGCCGCGGCCTTCTGGCCCAGCTTGCTCACGTGCGCGGCGAGCTTGTCTACGTCGCAGGCGCCGTCGAGCAGGCTGTAGTCGGTATGCAAATGAAGGTGCGTGAACTCAGCGGCCATACTTCAATCTTAGGCGCGGGCGCGTGTGGTAAGCGGCGTGGAAAAGGCGTCCGCAACCACCCGCTTCAGGAAGACTGAAGCGGGGTGCGCACTCCGAGGAAGCGCCTCTGCAGCCACGCACGCACCGGCTCGTCGTAGAGCTTCAGGCAGGCGTAGGCGATGGCGACAGCAGTCAGCAGCAAGGCGACACCGGCGTACGCCCCGGTTAGTGCCGGCACCTTCTTCTCAACAACCCAGGCCGTGTAGATGTAGATCAGCGGGTAGTGGGTGATGTAGAGCGGGTACGAGATGTCGCCGAAGAAGCGGCACAGCTTCGTCGAGTACCTGCCGGTCACGCCGTCGCCCGCCCCCAGCAGCACGATGACCGGAAACATGACGATGATGCAGAACGCCTCATAGAGCCCGTTGATCCATAGGTGCGCCGGGCCGCCGAAGCGCGGCAGCGAGAACAGCACAATCAGCAGCACGCTGCAAATTGCGAACGAGTTGCGCACGTGAATGCGTCGGCCGAGCCGCATCAGCAGCATGCCCGCGAAGAACGGAAAGCACACCCGCGCAAAGCCGATGTGCAACTGCACGCGGTCCACCGACCAGCCGCCGATCACGTCGCCACGGTTGCCGAAGACGAGCAGGTGCGTCAGGAACGCCGCCGAGAAGCCGACCACGATGCCAAGTGCCCGGTTCGACAGCTTGCGAATCCCGCTGGCATACGCAATGTTGGCCAGGTACTCAAAGAAGAGCGACCACGCCGGCCCGTCCAGCGGATGCATCTCCTGCCAGCCGCGAATGTCCATCGACGGCAGCAGCGGCAGCATGGTGAAGCCGACCAGCATCACGACCAGCACCTTCCACACCGGCGTCGTCGCAACCAGCGGAAAGACATGCGGCGACTTCTGCAGGTAGAACAGCACAGCGCCGATGATGTTGCCGGCGATGACCATGGGCTGCAGGCGGATGAGCCGCCGCTTGTAGAAGTCCCACTGCGTCATCCTGCCCCAGCGGTCGTCATAGGCATACGCGACCACAAAGCCCGAGAGCAGAAAGAAGAAGTCCACGGCAAGGTAGCCGTGATTGATGATCTGCTTGAAGCGGTTCTCGTCCGCGTAGGCCTCAAACGTGTGAAAGATGACAACCATGATCGCGGCCACGCCACGCAGGCCGTCAAGAATTTCGTAGTGCCGCTTGGTGTGGAGAACGTTGCCCTGCTGCTCTGTCATGTGCGAAACCAGCGTACAAGAACTTGGTGGTTTTCGCCGCCCTTGTTGAAGAATCAGCATCACAGGGTTCCCTGCTCAGTCCGGCTGCCTAACCCATCCGCAATGTTATCGGAGGCGAGATTGCCGCTGTCATGCGTCCAAGAAGAACTCTTGCTCATGCGCCGAAATGTAAGAGCTCCAACAAGGTGCGAGAACAGATTCAAATCCGCCCTCCGCGTAGACACGATCTTCGTGCTGCTTCAAGAGGGCTAGTTGATCCTGTGAGAACCCAGCTACCTCTTCGCGGCGCGCCATCTGATCGACAGGAACTATACCTTCGGGAAAGTAAGAGAGGACCCTTTTCAGAGCCTCGTGCAGCGCATCAGCTTGCAGAGCTTTTAGCGAGGCCAGTACATCAGCCGCTAACATTCCACTGCTGTTGTTCAGAAATTGCTTCAATCCGCCGTTATCTACTTCTCTTGCGTACACCATAGTCGTGTACACAATCCGCTGGCCAGCAGTAAGTCCGGCGACGTGCTCGAACTCGGCCAAGATGGTCATCTCAGAGGCAGGCCACGCACGTTCGAGCACGGCCTCGGACATTATCTCTGTTGGAAGGTTGTCTACAGCCGAATGTGGAACGCGGTAGTCCATATCAGGGCCGGTCAACCTTGAACCGTGTGACGGTAAGATCAGTGATCGTTGGCAATTTCACTTCCGCTCCTCGTACCACTTCGCCAAATCCGCCTTCATCTGCTTGAGCGCGTCCACATTTAGATAGACCATGTGTCCGGCCGGATAGTAGCCGAACTCCACGTTGCCCTTGAGTGCATCGGGCAGGCTCATGTGTTCCAGGTCCCACTCGGTTTCGTAGAAGGGTGTGGCTAGGTCGAACCAGCCGTTGGCGCTGTAGACCTTCAGGTGGGGGTTTTTGCGCATGGCGTCGGCGAGGTCGATGGCGGTGTCGGGCTGCAGTTGCTGGCCGCGGCTGCCGGGGGCGCGGTGCTTCCAATCCCATGCCTCGTTCAGGCCGGGGCCGGAGAGGTAGTAGGGCTCCTCGCTGGTGTACTTCAGCTCGCGTTGCGCGTACTCGTGAAAGGCCGCGACGTAGGCACCCGAGATGCCCGTGTCCGACGGGTCATAGCCGGGGTTCTCGCCGGCGGCGTCGGGGTCGTAGCCCTCGAAGCGTGCGTCGTAGCGGCCCAGCGTGCGCTCCTGGTCGCGTAGCAGTTCCTTGCGGAAGCGGGTGGGCTCGATGCGCAGCTTGGCTTCCTTCAGGTAGGTCGTGCTGAGGCCCGTGATGGCGGAGAGCTTCACCGCAATGTCGTTCATCTCCGCCGCAGGCAGCTTGTCACCCTGCGCGAGTGCGGGCATGTAGACGGTGCGGTCAAACTGGCGCGCGGCCTCGACCCACTGCTCCAGCGTACCTGTATGCGGCACCTTGCCGTGGTGCCAAGCGATGGCGGCGTAGCTGGGCAGGTAGACCATGCTGGTGAGGTCGTAGCCGGGGATGCGCACGCCGTAGTTGAGGATCGATGAGAGCAGGACCACGCCGTTGAACTCAAGCCCGCCATCCTGCAGCGACGAGACGAGCGCCGCCGAACGTGGCGTGCCGTAACTCTCGCCAAAGAGGTACTTGGGCGAGCCCCAGCGCTGGTAGTGCGTCAGCCAGTGCTCGATGAACTTGTGAAAGGCCTCTACGTCCTGGTCCACACCGGCAAAGTCCTTCGCGGTGCCCTTGCCCACTGCGCGCGAAAAGCCGCAGAGCGGCGCGTCGATGAAGACAAGGTCGCTCTTGTCCAGCAGGCTGGACTCGTTCGGCACGTATTTGAACGGTGCCGGGCCGGTGGCGTTGGGGCTTTCGGTCAGCACGCGGACAGGGCCGAAGGAGCCCATGTGCAGCCAGATGGTCGCCGCGCCGGGGCCGCCGTTGTAAAAGAACGTGACCGGGCGGGTGTGCGGGTCGGCACCGTCCTGCGTGTAGGCGGCGTAGAAGATGCTGCCGTTGGGCTTTTCCTTGTCGTCGGCGATGAGCAGGTTGCCGGCGGTCGCGGTGTAGTGGATGGTCTGACCGCCCACCTGCAGGTCGTGTTTGGTGACGCTGGCCGTCTCCGGCGGCACGGGCACGCCCTTGTCCGCGGCCTTGTCGCTGGCGGGTTTGCCCGGCTCGTCGGGCTCCGGCTTCTTCTCCTGCGCGGTGGCGGCAGAGGCGGTAAGAACACAGGCGGCAAGCACGGCAAAGCCGGCACGGTGGCGCAAGGCAGACAGGTTCAAGACAGGGGACCTCAAAAGGATGCCGCTAGTTTCGCTCAGAAGACGCATCTGTGCCAAGCCTCAGCTCTGGCGGCCCGCAACGGCGTGCATCCAAGGCGCGGCGGAACACGTCTGAAGCTTGTTCGTCATAATTTGTCCGTCCGCCGCCAAAGATCTTGAGGGAGCATCATGAGCGCACCAGACTGTACCGCGGGTGAGGACCTCCTCCCCGTTGAACCCATCCAACCGGAGGAGCGCGCCGCCTGGCAGCTTTCGCGGCGTAACTTCCTGCAGTCGGCCACGGCGCTTGGCGCTGGCGTCGCAACGGGCTTTACGCCGATTGCGGATGCCGAGTCCACAAAGCAGATTCGAGCCACGCAGCCGCTGCGTCAGGCGATCACACTGAAGATCAACGGCGAATCGCATCCGCTGAACGTCGATACACGCACCTCCTTGCTGGACGCTCTGCGCGAGGACTTGGCGCTGACCGGCTCGAAGAAGGGCTGCGATCACGGCCAGTGTGGCGCCTGCACGGTGTTGCTGAACGGCCGCCGCGTGAACAGTTGCCTCTTGCTGGCAGTCGCGGCGGAAGGTGACGAGATCACGACGATTGAGGGCCTTGCGCAAGGCGACACGCTGTCGCAGGTGCAGGAAGCTTTTCTGGTGAACGACGCCTACCAGTGCGGCTACTGCACGCCCGGCCAGATCTGCTCAGCGACCGCGCTGCTTGACGAGATGAAGAAGGGCCATGCCTCGGTGGTCTCGTTTGAGAGTGGCACGCAGAACGCGCCGTCGCTCACCGACCATGAGATTCGCGAGCGCATGAGCGGCAACATCTGCCGCTGCGGCGCCTACCCCAACATCGTTACGGCCGTTCGTCAGGCAGCAAAGCAGGTGAGCCTGTGAACCCATTCGCCTATCAACGCGCGCAGGATCCTGAAGCAGCCATCAAGGCCATCACCGCAAACCGCAGTGCCAAATTCTTGGGCGGCGGCACCAATCTGATCGACCTGATGAAGGATGACGTGGAGCACCCCTCCACGCTGGTCGACATCACGCGCCTGCAAACGCTTGCAGCGATCGTTCCCGCAAACGGCGGCCACCGCGTGGGCGCGCTGGTTCGTAACAGCGACCTGGCGAACGACCCGGATGTCCGCAAGACCTATCCCCTGCTCTCGCAGGCGCTGCTGGCCGGTGCTTCGCCGCAGCTGCGCAACCTGGCGACCACAGGCGGCAACCTCTTGCAACGGACACGCTGCTACTACTTCATGGACCCTTCGTACAGTGCTTGCAACAAGCGCGTACCGGGCTCGGGCTGCGCGGCAGTGAATGGCTTCAACCGCATCATGGCGGTGGTCGGCCAGACCGACCAGGGTCCAACCGGCAAGGACACGTGCATCGCCACCAACCCGTCGGACATGAACGTGGCCATGGCGGCACTGGGTGCGGTCGTTGAGATTAGCGGGCCCAAGGGCAAGCGGACGATACCCGTGCGCGAGTTCCACCGGCTGGTCGGCCACACGCCGGAGCTCGATACCAACCTGCACGCGGACGAGCTCATCACCGGCGTCCTTATGCCGGCGAGCGCGGCAAAGTTCAGCGGCAACAGCTATTACCTGAAGGCGCGTGACCGGCAGAGCTATGCCTTTGCGCTGGTC
>CAXTJS010000142.1:0-7523 GCA_964244605.1 uncultured Terriglobus sp.
ACCATCAGCCATACCGCGCGCGGCGTGGTCATCTTTCCGCACATGTCCTCGAGCGAGGTGCTCGGCGTTGCGCCTTCCTTGGCGAGCGCATTCACGGCATCCTGGCTGCGGTCATACACCACACACTCGTGCCCACCCTTGATCAGCCGGCGCACCATGTTCGCGCCCATCCTGCCCAGTCCAATCATCGCAATCTGCATCGATCTCCTCTTTTCCTGCAACCCACCCTTGAAGATAAATGCCATGGAAGCGGGTGGCCTCTTACAGCACACCGTGTGATGAGTCTCACGCGCAACAACGCTGCTCGCGAGGCTACCGTTTGTCAAATGTTCAGTCGCAGCACGCTGCTGCGGAGGCCCGGCTTTTCGACTACACGGCTCTGTGAAGTGCCCAAACGCACGAAGGGCCACGTCTCCGTGGCCTTGTTCTTCCGCTCTGGTTGAGTCAGCCTTGCTTCGCCTCGACCACGGCAACCCGCTCGTGCAGCGAAACCAGCGAGCGGTACACCATGTCGCGAAGCTGAGCGATCTCGCTGTCTACCTTGTTGAAGCGAGTGTCGATGCTGCTTTCAAGTCGTGCGAAGCGACCATCTGTCGCGCTGTCGTGACGCGCAAATCGTCCGTCCATCGCATTGTCATGACGTGCAAGGCGAGCGTCCACGGCGCTCTCGAAGTGTGCGAAGCGAGCATCCATCGTCGTCTCGAGCCGAGACAGCCGCTGGTTCGAGTAGAGCCAACCGAGAATCACTGTGACCAGCGACCGATCGCGACGGAGATCAGGAAGTAGAACTGCGCGTTGGTCATGCCTCGATTCCCTTCTGCGCACAAGCATAGCAGCCGCGAACGCTCTATCCCGCAAGGCAGCACCGCGTCGTCTTAGAGAAAGCCTACCGTCTTATTCGTAAAATTCGCCAGTTCCGGGAAGACATTGGTGAGCTGCGCATTCGGCACGCCCAGCCACGACGACAGCGTGGCCGCATACTGCGATGTCGATGTGGTGGGAATCCAGACCCCCAGGTTGCCGCAGTCTTCATCACCGCCGACATCGAGCGTGGGGAAGGTGCCGTACAGATCGCCGCCTTTCACCGCGCCACCCACGATGAGGTGGTGGCCGCCCCAGCCGTGGTCGGTGCCGTTGGCGGTGTTCTGCACCAGTGTGCGGCTGAAGTCGGACACGGTGAACAGCGTTACATTGCCGAACATGCCGATCTCCTGCATGGCCGCCGTGAAGGCGGAGATTGCCTGATCAATGCCAAACAAACTGGTGTAGGAGGCCTGACGCTGGTTCACGTGCGTGTCATACCCGGGGTCGTTGCAGACAAAGATCTGCCGGTTGGTGTCGTGCGCGCCGCGGCCCTTGATCATCTGCGCCACAGCGGCAAGCTGCTGCCCGATGCTTGACGTTGGGAAAGCCGTCTGCAGACCTGCGCCGTTCTGGTAAACGTCATTAATCGTTTTGGTGGAAGCCAGAAACGACTGCTCCGCGGAAGACACGTAGGCCTGGATCGGATCCGCCATGGTTCCCTGCTCTGCGGCGCGAATGTAACTCTGCACGCCGGAGAGCGCGTTGAGCAGGCTGGTGGTGTTCAGGCCGTCGCTTGCGGTAGCTTCGGTGGTCAGCACGCCTTGGCCCATCAGCGAAAACCCTGCTGTCGACACCACCGGTGGCATCTTGCCGCTGCCGTTTGTGGGCGCAAGCGTGTCGGCAACGCGGCCCGCCCAGCCCGTTGGGCTTCCCGATTGCGTGATGGAGGTGTTCCACTCGGCTTGCTGGTTCGAGTGAGAGAAAAGGCCGCCCGGCAGCGTCAGCGCTTGTAGAAAATCTGCCTTGCTGGTGGGGCGCGCGAGCGGACCAGTATTCGCAAGGATAGCCGCGTACCCCTGGTTATAGAGTGTCGCCGTCTTTGTCATAGCCGGGTGCAGGCCAAACGGACGGTTCTGCGAGGTCAGCTTGAGCGAAAGCAGGTCAGCCTTGGCATAGCCGATCACATCGCGCCACTGCGCGTACTTAGAGTAAGTATCGTCTTTAGGCACGATGAGATTGTTGCTATCGAGTCCGCCCGCGAGAAACAGGCACACCACTGCTTTGTAAGAGCTGGTGCCCGTACCTTGCGCCATGGCAGCTGAGGAGAAGAGCTGCCCAAGCGTCACGCCGGCGCTCATCGTACCGGCTACCTGTGCCGACCGCTTCAAAAATTCCCGTCGATTCATAAGTACCTCGGAACATGCTTCTTGAGGAGCATTAGTGGATCACTTGATAACTGGACGATGTGGTTGCGATCAGGATGAGATCGGGCACCATCTCGTTGAGAGGTTTGTCCGCGTGATCGCTGATGTAAGCAGTCATCGCGGTGCGCAGCGGCGCCGGCATGGTGCCGTGAAAAAGAAAGTGATTGAACCGGTCCAGCAGAGCGGTGCCGTTGGCAGCATTCCAGAAAGGCGACAGACTGACATCCGCAGTAATACCAGGGATCGAGCCGTGCGTGATGTTATTCACGAACGCTACCTTTTCCAGCGAAGCCGAATCATTTAGCAACTGCACTTCCGGCGCGAATGGCCCCGTAGGCAGCTTGTTATCCGGCGAGTAAGCGCCGAAGACGGTTTGCGACATGAAGAGGTCCTGCCCGAGCGGTCCCGTAATGTGGTAGATCTGATCGTCCGTGTAAACCGCACCCGCAGCACTTACCACGCTGGCAATGTAGAGCAGCGGTTCCATGTAATGCGTTTCGGTCGCTGTGTAGGCACCATTCGGATCGTCTCCGCGGCGGGCTTCGCTATCCAGAAGGATGGCCTTGATGACCGCGCTGAGATCGCCACGCACACCTTTGCCGTTGTCTTCAAAGACTGCGACGACGCGGGTGATGAACTCAGGCGAAGGATTGCTGGTGACCAGGTGCTGAATCAACCGGCGGCATAGGAACGGTGCAATGTTGGGATGGTTGAAAAGCGCGTCGACCACGTCATTCAGGTCTTTGTTTGCGGTCTGCCCAGCTGGAAGCGTGACACCGGGCAAGATCGTCTTCGCGAGCGGATTATGCACGGACTCAGTAGGTACCATCGGCAGCAGTGGGTTACCGGTAAGTAGCGAATCGTAGTAGCCGATATCTGCCCAGCTCCAACCACTCAAGGCCGCAGCAGCATCTGTGACGTTATCTTCGTTGTAAGTCGGGACCGGTGAGCCGTTCGCATCGAAGACCGTGCTGCCGTCACGGTTCAGCTTGAACGGACCCACCGTCATCAACTGCATGAACTCTCGGGCGAAGTTGGCGTTCGCGCGGCTCTCTCCCGTCCAGGGATAACGCGTGTAGTTACGGGCATTTTGTAAGAACGCTCCCATCAGGGGGCTGGTTGCAACGTCGTACAACAATGCGCGCGCGTTACCAAACGCATCTTTTTGCAGACGCGCCTCCCAATAGTGTCCGCACTGCGCTTCAAAGCAGGGATCTGACGCTCCAAAGGTAAACACCTGCTTCAAGGCCATGGTCACGCGCTGGCGCAGGGCGTAGCTACTGTTCTGCGTGTTGACCATGTAGGTGCCATAGGCCATGTCAGAGCGCGTCTCATAGGGGTACATGTCGGTGGCAAACTGCCAGTCGACCCACTTATTAAATCCGCGGCTTTGTATCTGCGCAATCTGGTCGACGGTGGTGCCTACCGCTGCCTGCTGCGTGAAGCGAACGGCGGCGTCATAGGTGACCGGCGCCTCTACCAGCGTAAGTGCCAGTGCATTGCTATCTTTGTTGGCCTGCTCCGCATAAGTCCCAACCACCGGAAGACTACCGGTTGCCGAAAGCGGAGGTGTCACGCTGAAGGACAACTCACTCTGCGAGATGCGCGTCATCGGCGTGCTTACGCCATTGAGCAAGAGGGTGTCGATGCGATCGAGGTTGGTTCCCATCACGTGCACGGTTGTGGCGGTGCCAAGCGGCGCGCTTGACGGCACCAGCGACTGCAGCACCGGCGTGGCTGACTGAATCGTCAGCGTGATGTCGGCACTTGCGGACGGTCCCGCCGTGGTTGCGGCGTGCACAACAACCGCCGCATCCGCAGGCGCCTGCGTTGGCGCGGAGAACAGGCCGGTGCCGGTCACAGCAGCACCTGACGCGGCATCGACCGACCATGCAACCGTTGTGGGTACACCGTTCAGCAGGGCAGTAAGCTGCAGCGTCTCTCCCGTGCGCAGGCTGACGATGCCGCCTGCGGCGCTGATCGTGAGATCGGTGGCGATACCGCTGCCCGTGGCGCTGCAGGCCAGGGTGCCGTTGGGGCCGGCAACCGAGAGCTGGCCGTTGTGCTCCCCACTCGTTGCCGGCCTGAAGGCGAGCGTGATGAGGCAGGTGGCATGCGCCGGCAGCGAGCCGGTGCAGCTATTTGTGGCGACCACGAAATTGGCGCTTGCAACCGGCGCGGAGAACGATGCGGGCACGTCCCCGGTGTTGGTCAGCGTGATGGGCAGGCCCGCGGACGTGCTGCCCAGCAGCACATCCGGAAAGCTGACGGAAGCAGGCGCGATCTGCAGGTGTGCGGGTGCTTGTGCGAGACCGGTGAGTGCTGCGCTTACGGCTCCTGTTGCACTCGGGATCGTGAGCTGACCTGGCTGCCGGCCAGCAGCCGTCGGCTTGAAGATCACGCTCATGGAACATGCCGTGTGCGCCGCGAGCGTGCTGCCGCACGTGGTCGCGCCCAGGGCGTAGCTGCCCGTGAAGACCGGCGTGGCTATTGCTGCGGGAGCACCGCCTGTGTTCGCAACCGCAACCTTCAGTGCCGCCGACTCCGAACCGACGAGAACGTCGGGAAAGTTCAGCGTGCCCGGCGTGAATCTTAGTCTGGCTGGGGCCGAAGCGGTTCCCGACAAGGCGGCGACCACGTTGCCTGTGGGACTCGGAAGGCTCAGTTGTCCCGCGTGCACACCGGCTTCTGCCGGAGTAAACACAACCACGAGCGCGCAAGAGTTGTGTGGCGCAAGGCTGGAGCCACACGCGTTCGTTGTAATGCTGTAGTCCGCGGAGACGGCCGGGGACACGATCGCTGCTGGCAGATCGCCTGCGTTGGTCACCGTCAGTGTGATGCCAGCCGAGCTTTCACCGGCAACAACGCTAGGAAAATTCACCGACGAGGGCGAGATCTGCAGCGACGCCGGCGCTTGCCCGACGCCGCTGACCGCCGCCGTGGCCACGCCACCGTCAGAGCGCACGCTCAGCGCATCCGACACAGCACCAGCGCTCGTCGGAGCGAAGACGACGGAGACGGAGCACTGCGCGTTTGCGGCGACCTGCGCTCCGCAGGTGGACGCGATGACGGTGAAGTCCTGCGGCGCAGACACGAGTTGCACCGCTATAACTGCCGCCGTCGGATTGCTGACCGTGAAGACGGAGGGCTGTGTGGTGCTGCCGACCGCGGCGTTGCCGAAGCTCACAGTAGCGGGCGCGATCGTGAGGCGCGGCGTTGCTGTCGCGTTGCCACTCAGACCCGCGGACACCGCACCGGAGCTGCTGCTGACGGTCAGCGCACCTGTCCTCGAGCCCGTTGCCGTGGGCGCGAACACGATGCTCGCGGAGCACTGCGCGTGGGGTCCAAGCGTCGCCGGGCAGTTCGTTATGCCGGAGCGGAAGTCGCCGGAGAGCGCGCCGAGCGCGACATCCGTCGAGCGATCGCCCGCGTTCGTGATCACGACGCTGCCGGCGGCGGACGCGCTGCCGACCTCTGTGCTGGCGAAGGTCAGGCTTGCGGGCGAGACCGTCAGCTTCGCCCGCAGGTACGCCGTGGCACTGAGCGGAACGGCTAGCGTGCCCGACGACGCAACCATGGTGGCGATGCCCGATTTCGCGCCGGCAGAACCGGGCCTGAACGCAAGCTGCACGGCGCACGTGGCCTTCGCGGCGAGCGAGCCCGCGCAGGTGGAACCGATCTGCGCAAAGTCGGCGGAGACGCTGAACGCGGTGATGGCAGCGGGCGCGTCCCCGTCGTTCAGGAAGACCAGCGACGTTGCATCGGAGGTGGCGTTGACGGCTGTGTCCGGGAACTCCAGCGCCGTCGGGTTCACCTGCACGTGTCCCGGCAGAAAGCCGTTGCCGGTGAGGTCGCGCGACACGCTGACGCTGCCCGCCGACGCCGTGAAGGTGCCCTGCGCGGCTCCTCGTGCCGTTGGGCGGAAGACCACGCCCACGTTGCAGGTTGCCAGCGCGGGCAATGACGCGGCGCAGGTGGAGCTCACCTGCTGGAAGCTGCCCTGCCCTGCCGTCGTCTGCACGGCTGCGGCGGTATCGCCGGAGTTCGTGATGCCGATCTGCTGCACCGGTGACGACGTGCCCACGGCCGTGTCCGTGAACTGAATGCCGCCAACGTTGAGTGAGAGCGCCGGGCCACGCAGGCCGGTTCCGGTGAGCGTTGCCGTTACGGTCTGCACGCCGGATGCAACCGACAGCGTCGCCGTGCGCGCGCCCGCTGCCTGTGGCGTGAAGGCGATCGTTACGGTGCAGGACTCGCCTGCCGCGATGCTGTTGCCGCAGGTGTTTGCGGTGACGCGAAACTCGGAACCCGCGATAGCTGCCATGTTGGCCGTAACGCTCGCCTTGCCGCGATTGGTCACCGCTAGCGAGGCCGGCACGGAGGGCGTCCCCACGGGGCTCGCGCCCAGGTCCAGTGTGCCCTGCACCGACAGCGATCCGCTTGCGACTGCCTGCACGTCGGTCGACGGCGTGATGCCGCAGCCGGTAAGTGCCAGCGCGCCGAACAGCGCGCCGGCCAGTAACTGGATTGCAGCACGCCCACGCACACGAACGGCGGGCACCTTTACGCAAGGCGCGTGCACAACAGGGGACATCGTGATTCCTCTGCTGCTGTATCGGCCTCCTGCTGCAAACCTTCATTGCCGGTTAGAGTGGTGTCGGGGTACCCCCTCCCTATCTCACCTGCAAAATCCTCTGCGGCAACGACTTACGCGGAACGCTATCTGTAAGATCCTCTTTCGGTTGAAGTTAGTGGCAAATCCTCATCATGCTGTACTTACGTGCGGGATGGGTAATTGCGTCATTTGTTCTCTTTCCTATGGTAAGGAGTGGTTCCGGTAAAGGTGCCAACTCTTTTCGGCGCGTAAGTTGCCGATAAGTCATGCACTTAGAGGAGGCGTGACGCCGATGGGCTCTTGACAGCATTTTTCTTGCGACGTGGGAGCGCGCGATCGTCGAGCGAACGAACCTGCACCCGGCTTAGGACTTCTGACGAATGCAGAGGTGGCGTAGAGGAGGGAGCGGTGGCCTTTAGGCCGCCGAAATTGCTGTGGAAGGGCAAAGGGCTTCAGCCCCGGATGACTTTCTCCGGGGCTAAAGCCCTTCTCTCCCGATGCTTTTTCAGTGGCCTGAAGGCCACTGCTCCCTCCACTGTGTGGCAGGCACTAAGCCTTTTTTCATGCATAGGTGTGTGCCCCATGTCCCGCGTTTGGGACATGGGACTTTCCGGATTCCCATGTCCGAAAATCCGGACATGGGGCACACCTTGGTTGGTATCTTCAACGCTACGACTAGG
>CAXTJS010000143.1:0-6824 GCA_964244605.1 uncultured Terriglobus sp.
GTGCGTCGCATCGTCGAACGACGCGGTGCCCGTCAGCATGTCGATGTTGTTGCGCGAAAGCTGGGCTTCCGTCACATCGATTTCGGTCTTGATCACGTGCTGCACACGAAAGGCCAGATCGGCCATCGTGATGCGTTCCTTCACGCGATAATTCATGCCGTAGATGGAGCGGTAGTTGTATCCGGAAAGGTGCAGCACGGCTTCGCGCATCGTCTTGCTGGGAATGGTGCCGGTGTTGATACAGGCACCGCCCACGACCTCGCGCATTTCGACAAGGGCGACCTTCTTGCCCAGCTTGGCCCCATAGATGGCGGCGCGCTGCCCTGCCGGGCCGGAGCCGATCACGATCAGGTCGTACACACTGCTTTGGGTGGGGCTGGTCATTACGGGCTTGCTGCTTTCCTCTGGTAGTAGGACGCGGCGAATCTGCAGGTGGGTATCCGCAGGATGGTCGGTGAAACTGTTCGTTGCTCTGGCAGGCTTCCGCGTGGTTTGACGCGGTGTTTACGCTCTTACGAACGATCTCAAGGCTACCACAGCGACGCCTGCGTCTCCGTGCCAGAAGCGTACCCAAAGTGCGCCTGAGGCTGGTAAACGAACCACCCTGTAGAACCTGCAAGAGGCAGGTGCAAAGCACCGCCAGCCACATTGCGGCGCGTGGCCGCGTACGTTAGCTTGCTAAGAGCATGCCCCTTCACTGTCCTCGCTGCGACGCCGCCTTGCCCATGCTGGATGGTGCAGAGGCTGCCTTCTGCCCATATTGCGGGCTGCCGCAGCTGCGTGTCTCTGAGAGCATCACGACCGAAGCGCACCACCGCGCCGCGGCTGCTTACGCCAGACCTGGCAGCGACGCCAGCTCCGAAGTGGACTGGCCCCTGGCCCTGCGCATCTGCGCGATTGCCGCACTGATCGGCCTCTTGCCTTGCGCGCTGCTGCCCGGTGCGGCTGTTTCCGGCGGCGCGGGCGTGCCCGGACTCTTTCTTTTACCATTGCTGACCATCAGCGTCGCGGCGGTATACCTTCGTCGCCGGCCGCAACGCCTCATGACGGCGGGCCTGGGTGCGCGGATGGGCTGTGTGGTGGCCCTGTTGCTCACGGCGGGGCTTACCGTCAGCTCTGCCGCTGCCGGTTTTGTGCTGCGATACCGCTACCACTCCCATGTGGTGGAGCAGAACCTGAACGTGCTGATGCAGACCAGTGAGGCGCAGGTGCGCGCCGGCAATCCCGGCACAGCGGCCGAGCCACTGCTGCTGTTGATGCGCACGCCGGAGTGGCACGCGGGCATGTTTCTGCTGCTGGAAAGCTTCATGGCGCTACTGTTGCTGACGGCTGGGGTGACCTTCGGCGCGCTCGCCGGTGCCATGTTGGGCGCTCGGCAGCGGCGCGCCCAATCGTAATGCCTCATCTTAAAAAGGCCGGGCGCAGTGTAGCCCGCCGGAAGCGACGCAGCGGTTGCGGCGCATCTGTCGCGCCCGTATCATCACCGCATCATGAGCGAGCCGAACGCCGCAGCCGACACTGTAAACCAAACGAAACCGCAGGCACAGATCCGCGAAAAGGGACGGCTGCTCTCAGCGTCTGAAATCGACCGCACCCTCGTGCGCCTGGCCCACCAGATTGTCGAGAAGCACAACGGCGGCGGCAATCTTGGGCTCGTCGGCATCAAGCGGCGCGGTGTGCCGCTGGCGCAACGCATCGGCAAGATCATTGAGTCGATTGAGAAGCAGCCGGTCTCCATCGGGTCACTCGACATCTCGTTTTACCGCGACGACCTTTCCACCAGCGGCCCCCGCCCCACGGTCAACAAGGAAGACGTTGGCTTCGACATCGCCGACCGCGACATCATCCTGCTTGACGACGTGCTCTACACCGGCCGCACCATCCGCGCCGCGCTGGATGCGCTCTTCGACCACGGCCGGCCGCGCTCGGTGCGCCTGCTGGTGCTGATTGATCGCGGGCATCGTGAGCTGCCGATTGAGGCGCAGTTCGTGGGTCGTGTGGTACCCACCAGTTCGCGCGAGATCATCGAGGTCAAGCTAAATGAGATTGATGGTAGCGACCAAGTTCTGCTGGTAGAACTGACGAGCTAGGAGCTGCCAACCTCTTCGTCTCGGAGGGATACAGCTTCAGCCGGCATAGCGAACCGTTCTGGGCGCGCTGCTACCATCGACTCAGCATGAGCACTGAGACGGCGCGATGAAGATCGGCGTGACCTGCTACCCGACTTACGGCGGCAGCGGCGTGGTGGCGACGGAGCTCGGCATTGAGCTTGCCGCGCGCGGGCACCAGGTGCACTTCATCACCTACCAGCAGCCGTTTCGCCTTACCGGCCGTGAGCATGGCATCTTCTTTCACGAAGTCGCGGTGACCAACTACCCGCTCTTTCAGTACCCGCCCTACGACCTGGCACTTGCTTCCCGCATGGCTGAGGTAGCGGAGTTTTACAAGCTTGATCTCCTGCACGTGCATTACGCGATTCCGCACTCGGTGAGCGCACTGCTAGCGCGGCAGATGCTTGAGGCGAAGGGGCTACGCCTGCCCTTTATCACCACGCTGCACGGCACGGACATCACGCTCGTCGGTCAGGACCCAGGCTATCTGCCCATCACGCGCTTCGGTATCGAGCAGAGCGACGGCGTCACATCGATTTCAGAAGATCTGAAGCGATCGACCGAGCGCGACTTCGAGATCAAGCGACCCATCGAGGTCATCCAGAACTTCGTAAACTGCGACGTCTACAAGCCTGACGAAGCGCTTATTCGCGAGCTGCGTCCGCAGTACGCCGCGCCTGATGAGAAGCTCATCTTGCACCTCTCCAACTTCCGGCGCGTGAAGCGTGTGGACGATGTCGTGGAGGTCTTCGCGCGCGTTGCGCAACAGATGCCGGCGCGGCTGATGCTGATCGGCGACGGCCCCGACCGCTCGCTCGCGGAACATCTCTGCACCAAGCACGGCATTGGCGATCGCGTCCACTTTCTCGGCAAGCAGGACAGCGTGCAAGACCTCTTGCCCTTGGCCGATCTGCTGCTAATGCCCTCTTCGATGGAGAGCTTCGGCCTGGCCGCGCTCGAGGGCATGGCCTGCGGTGTGCCGTGCATTGCCACGCGCGTCGGCGGCGTTCCGGAGCTTGTGGAAGACGGCGTGAACGGCCTGCTCTTCGCCGTGGGTGACGTGGAGAGCATGGCGGCTGGTGCAGTGTCGCTGCTGCGCGATGAACCCCGGCTGCAGAGGATGGCTTTGGCGGCACGAAAGACGGCGCAGGATCACTTCTGCACCAGCCGCATCATTCCGCGTTACGAGTACTTCTACGAGCAGGTACTGACGGGCGGGAATGTCTCTCCCAATGGGGTATAACTGTTATACCAGTGCGCTTCCGCTTCGATCCCGAGAAAAGCAAGCGGCTCAGTGCGAACCCGGAGCGCGGCATCAGCTTCGAAGAAGCGCAGGCGCTGTTCGACTCAGAACACATCATGGACAGGCGTTCCGACGATCCCGAACAGTACCGTGCCATCGGCTGGGTGCATGGAGGTCTGTACAGCGTGATCTTTGAGGTGCGGCATGACGACGACGGCGAGTTCTACCACCTCGTCACCTTATGGAAAGCCACCAGGGAGGAAAGGAAGGCCTATGCCGAAAACATCGCGTAAACCGCTAGATGCTGAAGCCATCGCCGAGAAGGCCTCACGAGGTGAGGACATCTCGGCTCACTTCACCAATCAGTTCACCGTCGTCCGACCAGCCGTGCAGCGCGTCAACGTGGACTTCACTGCGCCCATG
Source organism: uncultured Terriglobus sp. (assembly GCA_964244605.1). Lineage (GTDB taxonomy): Bacteria > Acidobacteriota > Terriglobia > Terriglobales > Acidobacteriaceae > Terriglobus. The sequence goes on from CAXTJS010000143.1 coordinate 3,778, forward strand.
CTGAAAGAACTCGACCACGAAGCGGAATCGCTGAACATCAGCCGCCAAGCCATCATCAAGACCATGCTCCGTGAAGCGCTTGATCGCCGCCACGTCACCAGGCAGGCCCGTCCCGTTCGCTAACGCTCGGCTACAATCACACGAGCAGATGAGCACCGCCGTCGCGAGTCCGGCCGCAGCAAAGCATCCCGGCTCTCTGCTTTCCATTCAGGACTTGTTGGTCGAAGATACGCGCGACATTTTGCAGCTTGCCGGCGAGCTGGAAGCGGAGCCGCATCGCGAGCGCATGCGGCGGCTTGACGGTCGCAAGATCGCGTTGCTCTTTTACGAGTCGTCTACGCGCACGCGCACTTCCTTTGAGCTGGCCGCCAAGTCGCTCGGCGCGATGACGACGCTTGTGTCGGACAAGTCTTCTTCCATCGAGAAGGGCGAGAGCCTGCACGATACCGGCGTGACGCTGCGTGCGCTGGGCGCGGAGTGCATCATCCTGCGGTCCAACTACTCCGGCGCGTCTGAGGTGCTGGCCCGGTCGACAGGCCTGCCCGTGCTCAACGCCGGCGATGGCATGCATGAGCATCCGTCGCAGGCGCTGCTCGATCTGCGCACGATGCTGGAGTGGTTCTGCCTGCCTGCCGCGGACCTAAGCGAATCGACATTGCAGGGCAAGACGGTCGTGATTACAGGCGACATCCGCCATTCGCGTGTGGCCCGTTCCAATGCCATGCTGTTGCCCAGGCTCGGCGCGCGCGTGATCTTGTGCGGACCGGAAGCGCTGCTGCCTGAGGACGCGCTGACGCTTGCGTCGGGGTTGGAGTTGGAGCGTGACTTTGAACGCGCACTGGCGGTCGCCGATGTTGCGATGATGCTGCGCGTGCAGCGCGAGCGGCTCGCCGGCCTCGACCTCGATGTCGCGGCATACGTGGCGGACTACCAGCTGAACGAACGCAGGCTCAAGGCCTTTGCTCCGAAGGCGCTCGTGATGCATCCAGGACCCATGGTGCGCGGGCTCGAGATTGACTCGGCGGTCGCGGACGGGCCGCAGTCGCGCATTGAGCGGCAGGTAACGAACGGCTTTGCGGTGCGCATGGCGCTGTTGCAACGCGCGCTGGCGAATCCCGAGCAGGCAGGGAAGGCGGCATGAACAACGCCCTTTACCTCCGCAACGGAACGCTGCTGCAGCCGGAGCGCGACCTGCAGACGCCAGGGGACCTGCTCGTTGTCAACGGCTTGGTGCATACCATGCACACCGGCGAGCCGGGTGCGCTCGACGAACAAGCGAAGCAGCACGGCGCGGAGACGATCGACTGCGCCGGCCTGATCATCGCGCCTGGTCTCATCGACGCGCACGTGCACCTGCGCGAACCCGGCCAGACGCACAAGGAGACGATTGCCACCGGCTCTGCCGCCGCAGCCGCGGGTGGCTTCACCACTGTGGTCGCCATGCCGAACACCTCGCCGGTGACCGACTCGGTGGAGTGGCTGCGCTTTGTGCAGGCGGCTGATCGCGGCGCGCTGGTGCGCGTGCTCGCGATGCCGGCGGTGACGGTGGGTAGCATGGGTGAGGCGCTCACCGACTTCCAGGCCCTGCACACGGCTAGCGCCGTCGGCTTTACGGACGATGGCAAGCCCGTGCTGAACGATGCCGTGATGCGGTCTGCCTTGGTTGCTGCCGCGCGGCTGGGCGTACCCATCTCGCAGCATGCCGAGGACACCCGCATGACCGCCGGTCCGGTCAGCTTCCGGCTCGGCCTGCGCGGCATGCCGGTGGAGGCGGAAAGCAGCATCGTCGAACGCGACATCCGCCTGCTGGAAGAGATTGAGCGCAAGGAGAAGTTGCGGCCGCACCTGCACGTGCAGCACGTCTCTACGGCGAGGGCGCTGCAGGCGATTCGCGAGGCAAAGCAACGTGGTCTGCACGTGACCTGCGAGGTGTCACCGCACCATCTTGCACTTACCGATGAAGCCATTGCTGGCGACCCGGCGCAGGGCTCGCATCGCTACGACACGCATTTCAAGATGAACCCGCCGTTGCGTTCTGCCAGCGACCGCGACGCGTGCATCGCTGCCGCGCTTGACGGCACTGCCGACATCATCGCCACCGATCACGCGCCACACGCCGCATGGGAAAAGAACGTGGAGTTTGAGCGCGCGCCCAACGGCATCACCGGGCTTGAAACCGCGCTGGGCATTGCGTTGCGAGTACTGCATCGCGAGCATGGCATGGCGCTGGGTAAGGTGCTCGCGCTGCTCACGAGCAACGCCGCAAAGCTGCTTAAGCTCTCCGGCCTCGGCACCCTTGCGACCGGTGCACCGGCAGACCTCGTCGTCTTCGACGCGGCGGCGGAGTTCCGCTATGACGCGGCCGCGTCGGCATCGCGCTCACGCAACACGCCCTTCGCGGGCGCACCGATGCTGGGCCACGTGCACGCGACGATCGCGCGGGGGCGCGTCGTCTTTCGCGAGGCCTGAGCAGAAGTTTTCCACGGCAGACAGTACGCCAAACGCTGCCATGCATCCCACGGCACAAGTCGTCTCTGGAGGCCCGCCGATGCATCACTCGACCTTTCGCCGCACCCTGCTCTCTGCCGCTCTGCTGTTTGCGCTCACTGGATGCAAGTCTGAGTACGACAAGGCGGTTGAGAAGGCGAAGGCCGATGCGGTGTCTACCGGGCAGCCGCAGCAGGTGATCTCCGTGGATAAGTCCGGCAACACGACCGTGACGATCGTGCAGCCGCCCGCAGCTGCCAACCAGCAACCCGCCGTGTCCAGCACGACGACGCCGACCGGCACGCCCATTCCGGCCAGCCAGCCCGACTACAGCAACGGCGCGCGGCCCGCTCCCGGCAATACCGTGACCTTCCGCGGGCCCAAGCCAAACAGTCAGCCGGGCACTGTCACGGGCAGTACGGCGGAGTTGACCGCGCCGGGCACCGCACCCAGCGGCACCTCGGGGTCTGCAGTTGCGGGGCCGGCAGAGGCCAACGGCGGTGGTACCGAGGCCGCACCGGCGAACTTTGTGCCGACCGATGTCACCATCCCGGCAGGTA
>CAXTJS010000143.1:6834-7519 GCA_964244605.1 uncultured Terriglobus sp.
CCCTGGCCGTCGTCACGCCGGCAGGTACGGGCATCGCCATCCGCATCAACCAGACGATCTCCGCCAAGCACAGCCATGCGGGCGAGCGCTTCACGGGCTCGCTGGCTGAGAGCATCTCGCGCAGCGGCAAGGTAGTGCTGCCACGCGGCACACGCTTCAACGGCGTGGTGACTGAGGCGCACCGGCGCGGTCACTTCAAAGGGCGGTCGTATCTCGGCCTGCGCCTGACGTCGCTGGTCTTTCAGGGCAAGAACTACCCCATCGAAACAGCCGGTGTGATGCGCACGAAGAAGGGCAAGGGTAAGCGCTCGAGCGCGTTCATCGCGGGCGGTACTGGTGCGGGCATGCTGATCGGCGGACTGGCAACCGGCGGCGTCGGTCTGGCGATTGGTGGCGCGGCTGGCGGAGGCCTGGGTACGCTTCTTGCCGGTGTCACGGGCAACCGCGACATCACCATTCCCGCGGAGTCGTTGGTGCGTTTCCGGCTGGAGGATGATTTGACCGTGCAGCCCGCGCAATAATGACAATTTTTCTGTAAGACAAGGGTCGCCTGTCCGGGCGGCTCCTGTTTCTTATGGGAAGCTAAGTCGTTCTCCAGCAATGCAAGATGGTGTGCCCCATGTCCGGATTTTCGGACATGGGTGACCTCGAGAGAACCCATGTCCCAAGTGCGGGACATGGGGCA
>CAXTJS010000144.1:0-7508 GCA_964244605.1 uncultured Terriglobus sp.
GGCTTCAGCCGCCGAGGCCGGCTTCTAAAGCTGACCTCAAGGGCTGAAGCCCCGGTATGTGCCGCTTCTGTCGGCACGGCTGAAGCCGTGCCCCTCCGAATCGAAAGTAGGGAGAACCGCTGTTTATGCTTTAGGCAAGGCCGCCAGCGAAGCTACAGCTTTTTCGTACAGGTTCCGTGTCTCCGCCTGCTGCTTCTTGAGTCCGTCAACCACGTTCGCAGGGGCCTTTGCTAGGAAGCTCTCATTGCCAAGTTGCCGCTCGGCGGCCTGCAAGCCCTTCTCGAACTTCGCGATCTCCTTAGTCAAGCGCTCTCGCTCAGCAGTTACATCGATCTGGCGCTCGTAGACGACTGCTACATCGAAGCCGGTTCCAGCGCGTGCGGCCGCACCGGTCAGCGGTTCCGCTGAGAAGTCCACGTCGCTTACCCGCGCGAGGCGAGCGAGCATGTCGCGGTTGGCGTCGGCGAGCGCTAGGATGCGATTGTCGCCGTGCAGCAGAACCGGCGTCGCCTCTTTCTCAGGCACGCCGACCTCTTTGCGCAACGCACGCACGGTTACGATCAGCTCCTGCAGAGTGGTAATTGCACTGGTTGCAGCGTCGTCTGGCGGAAAATCTGCCGGCTGCGGATAGCGGGTAAGTGCGATGGACTTCGCGGGTGCTGCGTCCTCGTACAACGCGTGCCAGATCTCCTCTGTGAGGAACGGCATGAACGGCGAGAGCAGCCGCAACGACGCCTCGAAGACGCCAACCAGGCCAGCAAGCGAGATCGCCGTCTCCGGGTTCTGGATGGGCGTCTCGCCTTCAAGCGGGGCGGGGAAGTCGAGCCGCAGCTTGACCAGCTCCAGGTACCAGTCGCAGAACTCACCCCAGAAGAATTGGTAGATGGCGTTCGCGGCTTCATCGAAGCGGTAGTCCGCCAATGCCTTCTCGACTTCACCACAGATGGCACGCAGCCGCGCAAAGATCCAGCGCGTCTCGACGGGCGTGATCTCCGGCAGTGCAGTGACGGCGGCTGCCGCGCCCATGCGCACGTTGTAGCCGGCAGCCTTGGCGCGTTCCATCTGCAGAAAGAGAAAACGCGCCGCGTTCCAGATCTTGTTTGCGAACGCGCGATAGCCTTCGGTGCGCGCCTCTGAGAAGGCTATGTCCGTGCCGGGTGAGGCCTGCGATGCGAGCGTGAAGCGCACCGCATCGGTACCGTAGCGCTCGATGATCTCGATCGGATCGATCACGTTGCCCTTGGTCTTCGACATCTTTTGCCGATCGGCATCGCGCACCAGCGCGTGGATATAGACCTCGCGGAATGGCACGGCATCGGCCAGCGTGCGCGCGCTGCCGTCAGGCATGGGCTGATCAAGCATAAAGTGGGTGCCCAGCATGATCATGCGCGCCACCCAGAAGAAAAGAATGTCGAAGCCCGTAACCAGCAGGTCAGTTGGGTAGAACCTGGCCGCATCTGCCGTCGGATCCGGCCAGCCGAAGACCGTGAAGGGCAAGAGGCCGGAGGAAAACCACGTGTCGAGCACGTCGGTTTCCTGCTGCATCTCGGCGTGGTCGCAGCTGCCGCAGCGCTCCGGCCGCGTGCGGCTCACGCACATCGTTCCGCATTGCGGGCAGAAGTATGCCGGGATGCGATGACCCCACCAGAGCTGCCGCGAGATGCACCAGTCGTGGATGTTGCGCATCCACTCGAAGTACGTCTTCTCGTACATGGCCGGTGTGAACGTGATGTGGCCCTGCTCGACTGCGGCGATCGCCTTGTCCGCCAATGGTTGAATCTTGAGGAACCACTGCATCGAGAGGCGCGGCTCAATCACGGCACCGCTGCGCTGCGAGGTGGCGATGGCGAGTGTGTGGTCCTTGATGTCGACCAGCAGGCCGAGCTCGCGCAGGTCGTCTACGATGCGCTCGCGCGCTTCGTAGCGGTCAAGCCCGTCGTACAGTGAACCGGGCAGCGCGATGTGCGCGGTCTCATCCATCACGGTCAGGTTTTGCAGGCCGTGGCGCTGGCCGATGGCAAAGTCGTTCGGGTCGTGCGCGGGTGTGACCTTGACGGCACCGGTGCCAAACTCCGGCTTCGCCCAATCGTCTGCAATGACTGGGATCTCGCGCTCTTGCTTTTCGGCAGCGGCGCTCAGCGGCAGCTTCAGCAGTTTGCCGACGAGGTGCGCGTAGCGCTCGTCTGCCGGGTTCACTACGACCGCAACGTCACCCAGCATCGTCTCAGGCCGCGTGGTCGCAATGGTGATGGAGCCCGAGCCGTCTGCGAGCGGATACTGGATGTAGTAAAGCTTGCCTGCGGTCTCCCTGTGTTCGACCTCGAGATCGCTGACGGCCGTCTGCTGCACCGGATCCCAATTCACGATGTAGCTGCCGCGGTAGATCAGCCCCTGCTCGTACAGGCGCACGAACGCCTCGGTCACGGCGGACGAGAGATTGTCGTCCATGGTGAAGTACTCGCGCGCCCAGTCCACGCTGGCACCCAGGCGCTTCATCTGATCGGTGATGGCACCGCCGTATTGCTTCTTCCACGTCCATACGCGATCCAGGAACGCTTCACGGCCCAGCGCTTTGCGGTGAGTGCCCTCGCTTGCAAGCTGGCGCTCCACCATCATCTGTGTGGCGATGCCGGCATGATCGGTGCCGGGAACCCACACGGCCTCTTCGCCGCGCATGCGATGCCAGCGGGTCAGAATGTCCATTTCCGTCTGGTTGAGCATGTGCCCCATGTGCAGCCGGCCCGTCACATTCGGAGGAGGCAACAGCATGACAAACGGCTTGGCTGACTCGTTGGCTGATCAAACAGGTGCTCACGCACCCAGAACTCTGCCCACTTCTGTTCGATCAGGGCAGGTTCATACGCTTTGGGCAGTTCTGTAGGCATAAAAAGGAGCGAGCCTCCAATCGGCTGCGCTTCTCACAGGATACCGTGCCGTTCGCCGCAGCCTTACGTATCCAAAGTGGCGACCACGTCGATCAGCAGAAGCGCACCTGTGGTGTCGGCGGCAGAGGCGAACCAGACATTACGCACGTCGTTGAGCGCTACCAGCGTTGCATCCGCGAGGCACTCCAACAGTGCAGTACGTGGAATGCCCCACAGCCGCAGGTCATCCTCGGTACGTGACAAGGCCCAGTCCTGCAGGAGGGCATCGCGGCCTGCAGCGCGGATCTGCGATACATAGGTGCCGCCACGGTACTCAAGCAAAATCGTATAGAGCGTCTCGCTCTCGTGCGTCACTTCCACAGCAGCTGTGAGAAGGTGATCAGGTTCTCGCGCCACACCAGCCAGGTATGCATGCCCGGCGTTTCATTCACGCTCACGTTGCCTTTGACGTTCGTTTTGGACCATGCGCCGAAACGACGATTGACCGTGATCAGACCGTCCTCGGTACCGCAGGAGAGCCAGAAGAGCTTCACCGCGGGCTGCGTCTTGCCGTTGGGTACGATGCTGGTGAAGGCACTGTCATAGGCGGCGTCGGTGATGTCCGCGGGCCGTGCGGCGGTGGCCAGCGGCGAGACAATTGCAGACGAGAACGCGCCCACGTAGCCGAAGACCTCCGGATGATTCAGGCCGGTGCTGATGCTCTCACCGCCGCCCATGCTCAGGCCGGCCAGCGCGCGGTGCGGCGCGTCGTGCGCAATGTCGTAGTTCGTCTCGGCGAGCGGCAGCACCTCTTTCAGCAGCATGTCGGTGAAGAGCTTTTGGTTCTCAAGCGGAAGCGTGTACGGCGCAGTCCACACCCCCCAGCCCTCGTCAATCATGCGCATCGTTCCATACGCGCGCGGCATGACCACGACCATCGGCTCGATCTTCTTTTGCGCGATCAGGTTGTCGAGAATGAGGTTGGCCTGGCCCGCTGATGTCCAGCCCTCCGCGCTGTCGGAGTAGCCATGCAGCAGATAGAGCACGGGATACGGCTTCTTGCGCTTGGCATCGTAGCCCGGCGGCGTGTACACGAAGACATCGCGATCATGCAGGCCGGTCTCGTCGCTCGCTGCTTTCGACACGAAGAAGTGGTGATGCAGCTCGCCATGCGGCACGTTCGTCAGGTCCCACATGGCCGGCGGTGTACCCGGCACGTGCGCCACGTTGGACGGGCTCTGCAGGTTACCGCGCACATTCGGGTTGCGCGGGTCCATGGGCCGCTCGCCGTCCACCACGAAGCGGTAGCCGTAGTACTCCGGCGTGAGCGGTTCGGTGGTCAGCGTCCACAAGCCACCCTCATCGCGCATCATCGGGATTGGGTCAGCGATGCCTTCGAGAGCGACCGCGACCTCCTTCGCGTTGACGTTGATGTAGCGGAAGGTGACTGTGCGGTCTGCGTTGATCTGCGGCGACTTCACCTGCATCGCCTTTGCGCGTGCCGCAGGATCGATGGAGACGATGCGGCGCGGCGGATTTGCGGGCGGCATCCTGGAGGGCGCCAACTGCGCCACAGCCTGAAGAAGGGATGCAACCGAGACACACAGCAAGAGGGAAGGCGTTGACAAGCGCATGATGCCGAAGTGTACCAACCCGGCATGACGGCTGGTTGAAAGGCTCAGCCTTCAATGGCAAACGGGAGCGCTTGCGCGCTCCCGTTTGCCTGCTTGAACTTCGATAAGTCTAAAAGGGATTGATCTTCTTGATGCCTTTCTTCTTCTTGTGAGCGCTGGAGCTTTCGACATCGCCTTCGTACTCGGGCTTCGGGTTCTTGACCTTGCCCTTTGCATTGGGCGTGGGTGCGGTCTGCCCCACAGGCGTCTTGGTGCCGGCCACATCGTTGACGGCATCCGGAGCCGTCGCAGGCTTCTCGATCGGCGGCAGAGCCGCGTTATTGCCCGGACCAACCGCGTTCAGGCCGTTGTTCTCGTTCTTTACGGCAGTCGCGCCGGGTGTGATGATGGTCACGCCCATGGTGGAGTTACCAACGCCTGACGTGGTCGCGGGCGCTTCGGTGAAGGTGGTTGCGTTGCCGCTGGTGCCGCTGGTCGCATCGGCGGCTGGAATGTCGGCAAGCGTCGCGGGCTGGTTGGCGGTAGCCGCAGGCGCAACGGGCGTGGAGGTGGTGTCTGCCGCTGTGTCTGTCGAAGCCGTTGTGGCGGCTGCCGCCGGTGCTGCTGCTTTGCCCGTCATCGCTGCCGTAAATTCAGTCTGGATGCGCTTGGCAACAGCGGGGGCGTAGGTGGCCTTCGGGTCGGCCATCGATGGCTCACCGATACGCGACGCCTGCACGAGGTCAGGGCCGCGGAAGATCAACATCTTGGAACGGTTGGCCAGGCTGTACGTTTGCCGGCTGTTCTCAAGCGCCTGGCTGGCCGCCACCTGTTCCGCCGTGGGCTCGGGAATCGGCGCGCCCAGTGCCTCAAGGCGGTCGCGCGCATCCTCAACACGGGCCGATGCTGAATACACCGTAACCACGCGGCTGTAAGCTGCCGCTGCCTGACTGTCATACACGCGCAGCAAGCGGGCGCGCTGATCCTCAGCAAGGTTCTTCATCGTCGGGCTGGTGCGCACGAACCTTGCCTGTGACGCGTACGCATCACCCAACCCAATCAGTGCCGAGTCGATCTTGCTGTAGAGCGGGTAGGTGTCGATCACCGTCTGGTAACGAGCGATTGCCGCTGCGAAGTTCTCGTGGCTCTCGTAAAAGTCGGCGATGCCGGTCTCACGGCTGGCCAGCATCTCCTGCACCTCGCGCAGCTTCTGCTTGGCATCCGGAATCAGCGAGCTATCCGGATACTGCGTCAGCATGGTGCGGTACTCCTCCTGCGCGTGCACGGCCTTGGTGTAGTCGCGGTCCGGCTTGTCCATCTGCTTGAAGTAGATGTCGCCGATGCGCATCTGCGCCTCCGCTGCCTCCGGCGCGTTCGGGAAGAAGATGATGAAGTCGTGGTACTCCGTCTCTGCCTGCGTCAGCGCAGCCGTGCCGCCCTCGCGATACCAGCTATCGGCAAAGGCGAGCTTTGCGCGCATCTGGTACTCAGAATCGGGGTAGGTCGCCAGCATGTCCTGCAAGAGCAGGCGTGATACGTCGAACTTGCCCTTCTTGAGCGCCACCTGCGCACGGTCATACAGCTGCTTATCCGGCTGTGCGCTGTTTACGTTGGCGAGTGGATTGTCCTTGAGCTTGCGCTTCATCTCGCGCTGCTCTTTGACCGTGTCCTTGCTCTTGATAACCTTGGCGTCGCGCTTTTCCTGCTTGGCATCGGTCTCGTCGCCACTCTTGCGCGTCTTGCGCTTGCGCGGGTTCCCGTTGCTCAGCACGGCGGTCGGCACGTTGTCCTGCTGTGCGCCGGACGTGGTGCCCGCGGGCAGATCGCCCGGCGTTGCCGTGGGTGTCTGCTGCTGGGGGGCAGGGGCGGCCTGTGTGTCGGCTGCCGGGGCCGGTGTCTGCTGCGCCGCAACGCTGGCGAGCGGGGCAAGCAACAGGCCGCTGAAGAGAGCTACCGCGATGCCACGAACCGGAAAGAACGAGCGCCTTGCTGAACGCGAAGAACGGAAAGCCATGCGAAACCTCAGGTGCCGCGGCAGACCAGCTAGGTCGTCCGCAACACTATCCTTATTTTATGCGTGCGGCAACAATGTGTCGCGCGCCGGGCCGAAGCGAGTTGCAGTTTGGACGGAGACCGGCGGAAATGGGTTAGGCGTCTTTGCGTGATTCGGATTGCGCGGCATGGGCGAGCCGCAGAAACTCGCGCGCGTTTGCCTCGGTCTTGCCTGGCTCGAAGATGGCCGAACCGGCCACCAAGAGATCGGCACCGGCGGCAACGACCTCCGCCACCGTGTCATTCGCCACGCCGCCGTCCACCTCGATGCGGAAGTTCAGGCCCTGCTCGGTACGCAGCGCTGCCAGGTGCCGCACCTTCTCAACGCAGCGCGGAATGAAGCTCTGGCCGCCGAAGCCCGGGTTTACGGTCATCACCAACACGTGGTGGACGAGCCCGAGCACCTCTTCCAGCGTCTCCACCGGCGTCGCAGGATTAATAACGACCGCCGGCTGCATGCCGTGCTCGCGGATGCTTGTGAGCGTGCGATGCAGATGTCGGCAGACCTCCTGATGCACCAGCAGCCAGTCCGCGCCAGCCTTGGCGAAGTCTGCGATGTAGCGGTCCGGATCCTCAATCATTAGGTGGCAGTCGAGCGGCAGCTTCGTGGCCTTGCGCACCGCCGCAACCACAGGTGGGCCGAAGGTAATGTTCGGCACGAAGTGGCCGTCCATCACGTCGACGTGGACCACGGTGCCGCCGCCGCGCTCGGCTGTGGCGATCTCCTCACCGAGCCTGGTGAAGTCTGCGGCAAGTATGGAGAAGGCAAGGTCGATCACAGCGGCAGTGTATCAAGCGTGTCACGGCGGGTCGCTACACTTGAGGCATGCTTGCCACGCAACCTGAAGCTCTTGCCATTCCAGACGGCCCTTTCCGTGCATACCTCTTCGACCTGGACGGGACCGTCGCCGACACGATGCCGCTGCACCTGGTGAGCTGGCAGAAGGCCGTGGCGGAGCAGGGCGGGACGTTTCCGGAG
>CAXTJS010000145.1:0-7456 GCA_964244605.1 uncultured Terriglobus sp.
GCCGAAGTGCCGCCGCAAGAAGAACTTGGCCGTGGCATCGGGGAGGGGTGGGTACCGCGCTTGCACCTCTCTGTTTACACCGCAAGGAAGCCGATTCGCTAAACTGGAACGAGCCCGCGCGCCGCAAGGTGCGCCCTCAGAGAGACGCACTGACGATGCAAGATCTTGCCACCGCCGCCAAACAGGTAGCCGAACTGCTGAAGCTGCTGACCAACCCCGGCGGACTGAAGCTGAAGTACCGCGTGGTCGCCGGCGCCGGCGCGGCCGACCCCGACGGTCTGGAAGACCGGCTGATCTACGTGGACATCAGCGGACCCGACGCCGTCCTCTTGACCGACAACGACGGCGAGATGCTGCGCGCGCTGGAGCACGTGGCCGCCAGAATGCTGCAGCTTGAGCCGGACGAGCACGACCGCGTAAGCTTTGACGCCGAAGGCTTCAAGGCTGACCGCGCGGCCGACCTGCGCGAGACAGCCGAGCGCGGCGTAACCTATGTGCGCGACCGCGAGCGCCCCTTCAGCTTTGACCCGATGAGCTCGCGCGAGCGCCGCCTGCTGCACCTGATCCTGAAACAGCATGAAGATCTGCGCACCGAAAGCAGCGGCGAAGGCCCGCGGCGCTTCGTGGTGCTTTACCCGAAGGACATGCCGTCGCGGCCTGAGTCCTCGCGGCCCGAGTCGCGGCAAGACACGCGCAGACCCGATAACCGCAACCGCGCCGACGAGATTGCCAAGCGCTTTCGGCGTCGTTAAAGCCTCTGCAAGCCATGACGGAAGCGACGAGCGCAGAAGACACCGTCGTCGCAATTGCCACAGCGCCGGGTCGCGGCGGCGTCGGCATCGTGCGCCTCTCAGGCCCGGAAGCGCTGCCAATCGCAACAAAGCTTGTGCAGCTGCGTAACGCGGCGGTGTCGCACCGCGTCCGCTATGGTTTGGTGCTGGACGACGATGGCAAGCGGGTCGACGAGGCGCTGCTGACGTGGTTCGCCGCGCCGCGTAGCTATACCGGTGAAGAGGTCGTCGAGATCGCAGCGCATGGTGCGCCCGTGGTGCTGCAGATGCTGGTGCAGCGCGCGGTCGATGCCGGTGCGCGTCTTGCGCGGGCAGGTGAGTTCACCGAGCGAGCGTTCCTCAACGGACGACTTGACCTGACGCAGGCCGAAGCCGTGCGCGACCTGATCGACGCTCAGACAGTCGCGCAGGCAAAGCTCGCCGCCGCGCAGCTTGGTGGCTCGCTGGCGCGTGAAGTGCAGCCAGTGAAGCAGCAGCTGGTCTCGCTGATCGCCGCACTTGAAGCGGGCATCGACTTCGCCGAAGACGATCTGCAAACCATGCAGGCGGACGAGATCGCATCGCGTGCGTTACAGATTCAGCAGCCGCTGGAAGCGCTGCTACGCAGCTTCGCGCATGGTCGCCTCTTGCGGGAAGGTCTGCGGCTCGCGATTCTCGGCAAGCCCAACGCAGGCAAGAGCTCGCTCTTCAACCGGCTGCTTGACCGCGAGCGCGCCATCGTGACGCCGGTCGCTGGCACCACGCGCGACGTGGTGAGCGAACGCATGCTGCTGGGCGATGTGCCCGTGGAACTGCTTGATACGGCCGGCCTGCGCGAGACCACAGATGAAGTGGAGCGCATCGGCGTAGCACGCAGCCGTGAGGCCGCCGCTGAAGCCGATGTGGTTCTGGTCGTCATCGACGCAACGGCGGAAGAAGTTCAAGCCATAGCCGACCCGGCCCTAGCGGACTTACTTACGGGACGTCCATGGCTGCTTGTCATCAACAAGGTAGACCTGCTTAACGACGAAGAAAAGCATAACATCGGCATCAATCTAATCGACGAACTTACTCTTGAAAGTAAGTCTCTCGCTTCTGAGAGTGCTTCGTCGCGGCAACCGGTGCTTACTTCCACGGTATCGGGCGAAGGACTTGCGGAGCTAAAGCAAGCCATCTTGCAAATGGTGGCAGCCGATGTTACGGGAGCGACAACAGAGGCAACGCTGACCAACCTGCGACAACGCGATGCAGTCGCCAAGGCCCTCGCCGCTGTGACACGAGCTCTGCGCGCCGCGCCACAACAGACCCCGCACGAGATGCTGCTACTCGACCTCTATGAAGCGCTACACGCCCTAGACGAGCTCACCGGCACCACGACCCCGGATGACGTGCTGAACCTCATTTTTTCGAGCTTTTGCATCGGCAAATGAGAGTTGCTCTGCGAAAAGTGAGATGCTACGTGGCCAGCGTCCAAGCGGTGCGTTACGCTTTCTCGATATTCTTTGGTTTAAGACAGGCTTCTCACTTCTCTGTTGGATGGTTCACGGATGCGCTTCATGCTGCGTATGGGTTCGCTCGTTATCACGATTTTCGTGTCTTTCCTGCCTGCTTGGTCGCAGCAGTCGCCTTTTGAGGGCGAGGCTTTTCATCTCACGGCGGAGCAGCTTCGTGCCGCTGTTATGACGGTACCCGCAGGCGGGAAGGATCCGGCGACACTTCTTTACGACGAAACGATCTATAGGATCGCGGCCAATCAGACCGTGCGCTACACGCACAGGGTGATCTACCGCATTGACCAGCCGAATCCGCCGGAAAGCTGGGCTGAGGCCACTATCAATTGGGAGCCGTGGTATCAGAAGCTGGCCACTATTCGCGCGCGAGTTTTGCTCGCGAGCGGAAGCTTTGTGGAATTAGACCCAAAGACCATAACGGACGCGCCGCGAACTTCAGACGAAGCGGAGACCTTTACTTGAGGCAGGGTCCGTAAAGCACCGATTCCGGGTGTTACAGCGGGGGCCATCATTGAAGAAGTCGATGAGGTAGAGGACAAGCGAGCATACAGCAACGCTGGTGTCACCCGCACCCATTACTTCCAACAGGATTTACCCATTGCCTTTGAGAAGCTGGTAGTCGAAACCAACAAGCCCACATCGTTCCGAGACCGAATAAGTTCTGGGGAGGGCATCGTCACCCGCATTGAAGAAGGCAACGGCGTCGTCGATCACGTTTATGTGCAATCCTCTGTGCCCGCACGTGTCAGCAGCGACATCGATCTTGTTGTTGCTGAGGGATCAACTCCCGTCGTAGCTTTTGGTACCGGCACTGACTGGTCCATAGCAGCCAAGGAGTACTTCGGAATTACCGAGCCCGCCCTTGCTCCAGACCCGACGCTCGCCGCCTTCCTGCCTTTGAGGAGCGCAGACCGCGTCACAACTATCCGGTCGGTCGTGCAGCGTTTACAGAAGGAAGTTCGTTATACGGGTGTTGAATTCGACGAGGCGTCCTTTATTCCAGGTGCTCCGGCGCAGACGCTGAAGCGGCACTATGGCGATTGCAAAGACAAATCCGCGCTACTGGTTGCGCTTCTACGGCAATCCGGTGTTCCCGCTCATCTGGCTTTGCTGAAGACGGGGCCCGGTCGGGATGTGCAGACCGCCATGCCATCGCTTGACCAGTTCGATCACGCGATTGTGTATGTACCCGCATTCGGTGCTGACAAGGCGTTGTGGATCGATGCGACGGCGAGCTACAACACTGTCGGCACGCTGCCATACATGGATGCCGGCCGCCAAGCCCTCATCATCGCACCGGAAACGACTGCGCTTGCAACTACACCAGCGGCCACTCCTGACGATTCCGTACTGACTGAAACACGCGAGTACAAGCTGCCTTCCTTTGGCAAGGCCACAGTCTCCGAAGAAAGCCGTGGTCACGGCTATGTCGACGCAAATTTCCGCGCCCTCTACGGAGGCGCCATCTCAGAATCCTCACGTAAGGATCTAGTCACCTACGTGCAGAACGTGTATGACTCGAAAGATCTTAAAGACATCGAGCACACTGATGGTAGCGATCTGCTTACGCCATTTCGATTGTCTCTGACGATGCAGGAGGCGAACCGGGGCGAGACGACGCTCACGGAGAGTGCGGCGGCCTTTGCGATCGGCACAGCGTGGAACCAATTGCCACGTTGGTTCTCTGAAGAAGAAGCGTCATCAACTAATGCCGAAGAGAAGCTGCAGAAGGCGAAGTCCGTGGCTGCGCGCGCCAAACTGTACGCAGTGCAGCCATTTCGGTCAGAAAAGCACATTTTGGTACAGCTGCCCGCGGGGTTCACTCCGCGCACGCTTCCGCCCGATAAGGAGACGCCGGTCGGCCCGGGCAAATTAACCGAAACGTACCGAATGACAGACCCTATGCATCTGTCGGCAATGCTTACGTTCACGAGCGGCAAGGAGCTTCTTACGGCGGACGAAGCCATACAGATGCGCGGTGCCGTGCTGGCATTGAACAAGCGCGACATGATCCTGTTGGGAGCAGACGAAGCAGGCAGACGGTTACTCGCGGATAAGAAGCCTAGAGAAGCAGTTGCAGTCGAGCGGGCAGCAATCAAAGCGCAGTCACTCAGCGCCTTGCCACATCTGCACCTCGCCCAAATGTTGTTGGAGGCGGGCGTGGTCAACGAGGCAGTGGCTGAGGCCAGGACGGCCGTGGCGCTGGAGCCGTCGCTGTTTGAAGCGCACCTTCTGCTTGGCACTGCACTCATGTACAACACTGCCGGCGTTCGCTTCGGCTCCGGCTTTCACCGGGAAGAGGCGATCGCTGAGTACCGCAAGGCGGTCGCGTTACGCCCTGACGCGAGCACAGCGCGCTTTGAGTTAGCCATTGCGGAAGAGTTCGATCAGCAGGGCGTTCGTTACTTAGATCGCGCGGGCATGCTCGATGCCATACGCGACTATCGTGCGCTGATTGACCACGATCCCCAGGCGTCGAGCATCCGGCAGTACCAGGAAAATCTGCTGTATGCGTTGTTCAACAGCGGCCAGTATGCAGAGGTAGCAGCCACAGCAGCCTCGCTGCCACCTACAAACACGACGCGCGGCTTCATTGTTGCGGCCGACTTGGCTCAACACGGCGCTGACGGACGCATTGAAACGATCAAGCGTGACAATCCGAACTTACAATCCCGCCTCTACGTGTACACCATGGCTACAAATCTGTTGAGCCGTGCGGGCCGGTACCCCGAGGCAGTTCAGTTGATGCGGGCTGCAATGCAGGACGGAGCTGACCCAAGCGCAATGAGTCGCGGCGTGGACTTGTTTGCCCGGCTCAAACGAGCCAGTCTCGAACTGCCGGACGGAACACAACCTGTCGACCCAGTGCGTGGTGTGCTGATCGGCGGCATTACCGGCCGACTCGACGCGTCCACCATCCGTGCACTGATCTCGCGAAACGCCTATCGCACGGAGTCGGCATATCAACTCTCTCTGCAACAAGGTCAGCAGGTAGGCGGCTTCGTGCACAAACTGGCCGAGAAGGCTGGGCTGAGCGAGGCCGTCTTAACAGACGCAATTGTGAGCAATCTGAAGGTCACCGCGAGCGGTGACGACGCGAGTGGCTATGCCGTAACAGCGGAAATGATCGGTGCAGGCCCGCAGAGTTTCTTCGTCGTACGTGAATCGGACCGCTACCGAATCGTTGCGTCCTCAATTGACGAACGCGAAGTTGGAGCCTTCGCACTGTATGCGTTGGAGCATGAAAAGCCGATGCTCGCCCGCAGCATTCTGAACTGGAAGCGTGACCACCTGACCCGGTCTGACGCGGACGACGCTTTCGCGGGACCTTTGTTTGCTCGCTTCTGGAAGGCGTCCACAACGGAGCAGGATGCCACGCCACAGTCGATGCGCCTGGCGGCGATCTCACTCCTTTCGGGCACGCCGGACGCGAAACCTTTGCGGGATGAAGCCGTCGCTGCGCGCAAAGGTTTCGATAGCACACAGCCGCGCGCAGAGCAGCGAAGAGACAGCTTAGACCTGATGTTGGCCAGAGTCGCGCTCTCCTCAGAGGATGCCGCTGCCGCACTCCCGCCGGTCCAGGAGTTGTTAGCGGAGGAGCCGGACTCTACCACGGCAATCACGCTCGCCGGCCAGATCTATCGTTTGCAGAGGAACTACGCAGCCTGGCAACAGCTGCTTGACAACGATTTGAAGAAGAAGCCCAACGATGCTGCCCTGCTACGGCAATTGACCCTGTTGCACTGTAGTCAACACAACTGGGCAGCGGCGCGTGCAGACGAAAAGCGCGTGATCGACAATGGTCGTGCCGTAGAGGCGGACTACAACAACTATGCCTGGCTGGGCGCTTTCGACGGCGAGCTTGGGGAAGAAACAATGGCCGCGATCACGCAAGCAAATGCGTTGAGCAAGAATGAGAGCTTTGCGTCGCTGCATACGCAAGCTACAATCCTTGCGCTCCAGGGGAAGGTGTTGGAGGCACACGCCACATTGCTGCAGGCCATGAATGCTGGAAATCTGACACAGATGAACGAAGCCTGCTGGCTCGTAGAAGGTCTGCTGGAAAAGCAACTCGGCTTGCCAGAAGCGAACGCGACGTTGCAGCGCGTTGCCACGAAGGCAAGCGAGGATCTCGCGCTTGCCAGCCCCGAATCAAATTGGGTTCTGGCACAGCTTCAGATGCGACGAGACTAAGGAAAGGCCATAGACGCCTGCTGTCACCGGTAATGTCCAAACGCTGAACAGGGCCTAACTGAAGGACAGTCCACTTGGCGAGGGAGACCTTTCTGCCTGCCTGAACGCCTTCGTTTGTGGATGCTTCGCAAAGAGCGGTGCTGTCTGACCATTCCGTTCGGAGCCGCTAGGCCGGATCATGCGGGTTGGTTCCAAACCGGGAACAGTCCTGAGGTACGCAGCCACCGTCATGCGGCGGTGGCTGCATCTCAGAAGGCTGTCTGGTTTAGACACGAGAGGGTGCACGACGCCGCATGCGCAGAACCGTACTGAGTGTCGCCTACCCTTTTGCGCCTGTCGGGCCGGACACCTGTGGTGGTGCGGAGCAGGTGTTGCGCAGCCTGGACCGGGCGCTGGTGGCGTGCGGCGACACGTCGCTGGTGGTGGCGTGTGAGGGTTCGCAGGTCGCCGGCAAGCACATGCCAATCCGGCTGCCCCGTCCGCTGATACAAGGTGGCGCTATTTCAGATGAAGACCGCGCCTGGTGCAGCCGGCAGGTGCAAACCGCGTTGGACCGTGCGCTTGCGATGCATGACGTCGACCTGATCCATCTGCACGGCATGAACTTCCAGGAGTACCGGCTGCCGCCCGGCGTGCCCACGCTGGTGACGCTGCACATGCCGATCGACTGGTACACGGCGGACGCGTCCGCGTGGACGAGGCGCGGGCTGCAGTTCTGCTGCGTGTCAGAGGCGCAGCGCCGCATGGCTCCGCCGGAGTTGCGGCGCTGTGCCGTTGTGGAGAACGGTGTGGCGCTGCCGCCGTTCCTGTCTGGCGGGCCGCGCGAGAACTATGCCGTAATGATGGGCCGCATCTGCCCGGAGAAGAATGCGGCGGACGGCCTGCGCGCCGGGACGCTCGCCGGGACGCCGGTAATACTGGCGGGGCAGGTCTTCCCGTATCAGGAGCACCTCCGCTACATGGCGGAGCAAGTGGAGCCCG
>CAXTJS010000146.1:0-7445 GCA_964244605.1 uncultured Terriglobus sp.
CCCGCGGCGAAGACGCCGGGAATGTTGGTCATCTGGTCAAAGTCGACCCACATGCCACCCATCGTGTAGTGCACGCCTGGGAAGATTTTCATCGGCACCTTGCGCGGGTCGTCGCCGACGAACTTCTCGTAGATTTCGAGTATGCCTTCGATCTTACGGTTCAACGTTTCGGCGTCGATGTGCGAGACGTCGAGGTAGACCATCGCTTGGCCGTCGATGCCGAGGTCGTGCTCATAGACGACCTTGTGGATGGCGCGCGTCGCGATGTCGCGCGGCACGAGGTTGCCGTACTTGGGGTACCACTCCTCGAGAAAGTACCAGCGGTCGACCTCGGGAATCGTCTGCGACGGACGCGGGTCGCCCTTCTTGCGCGGCACCCACACGCGGCCACCCTCGCCGCGGGCCGACTCGGACATGAGGCGCAGCTTGTCTTCGCCCGGAATGGCCGTGGGGTGCACCTGAATGAACTCGCCGTTCGCGTAGTACGCGCCCTGCTGATACAGCGCGGACTGCGCCGAGCCCGTGCAGACGACGGAGTTGGTGCTCTTGCCGAAGATGGCACCGTTGCCGCCGGTGCAGATGATGATGGCGTCGGCGGGAAAGGTGCGGACCTCCATCGAGCGCAGGTCCATCGCGCAGATGCCGCGGCAGACGCCCTGCGAATCGAGCACGGCGGAGAGGAACTCCCAACCCTCATACTTCTGCACCTTGCCCTCGGACTCGTAGCGGCGCACCTGCTCGTCGAGCGCGTAGAGCAGCTGCTGGCCGGTGGTCGCGCCGGCAAAGGCGGTGCGGTGGTACAGCGTACCGCCGAAGCGGCGGAAGTCGAGCAGGCCCTCGCTGGTGCGGTTGAACGGCACACCGTAGCGGTCGAGCAGGTCGATGATGGCCGGACCCATCGCCGTCATGTTCTTGACGGGCGTCTGGTTGGCAAGAAAGTCGCCGCCAAAGACGGTGTCGTCAAAGTGCTTGGAGACGTCGTCGCCCTCACCCTTCAGGTTCTTGGCCGCATTGATGCCACCCTGCGCGCAGACCGAGTGCGAGCGCTTCACCGGCACGATGGAAAACAGGTCGACCTTGCCACCGGCTTCAGCGATCTTGATGACGGACGAGAGGCCTGCAAGGCCTCCGCCTACGACGATGATGCGGGGTGTAGTTGCTGCTGCCATCTGAGGCTGACTACCTTTACTCAGCGTGAGCTGATTGCGCGACTTGGGCCTAGCTACTTAGGAAAACGAGATGACAATGTATAGGGATGCGACGTGCGCTTGACCGTCGAGCAAATAGGGTCGAAAAGTCCATTGACGTACGCACTCGATAGCAGCATCACGGAGCATCGGTGGGCCGCCAATGTAATCAAGCTGGATGAGCTTTCCTTCCTTGTCTATGATCGCGTTGAGAACTACCTGACCAGTGAGACCAGCATTCTTCGCTGCCTTTGGATAAGAAGGTTTCGTTCTGCTTAAGATAAGCCCGTCTGTTTGACGGAAAGGGACGATTGCGGTTCCAGTTGGTAATGTTCCCGAACGTTCAACCTTGGTCAAGACAATGGGTCTTTCCTCGGTTCCTACAATTAAGTCTGCGCTACGCGGGTCTACGGTCGTAGAATCAGCAAGGACGAAGCGGATCTTTACAATGACCTTCCCTGCAACTGGAAAGCCGCCCTCTACTGCCGGGTTGAATGTCCACAGGCTGACCGCGTGCAAAGCTTCCTGCTTCAAGTCTTGCGGTCCGCTGACAAGACGAAGGTCTGAGACAGTTCCGTCCGGTGCGACGGTGACGTTAACCGCAACTGTCCCGGCGGCGCGGTTGTTCTGCATCTCAGCGGAATACTTCGGTCGAACCGTGTCTTTGATTGTCGGGAGCGTTGGACCTGTCGGTGCCGACTGAGAAGTCTGCTGAACGTCATAGGACGCTAGCACGAATCTACCGTTGCTCCCTGTCGGACGTTTGTAGGAAGCGGGTGCCAAAGGCACCGTCGGGAGGACGACGCCTTTAGGTTGGGCGGGCATAACGTCTACGGGAGAGTAGGGCAGGGCGTAGGCCACCCAGAAGATGCTAACCAGACCCAGGGCGCACAGTGCCGTGCCAACCGCGGCGCAGGCATACGCGGACTTTTTACGAGCTTTGTCGCCGGGTGTGATGCCCCACTTGGCTGCGAAGAGCCACACACCGTAGGCGAAGTGCCAGCACGTCGCGATCATGGCGATGGCGTACACCCAAATCATGTAGGGGTGCGTCAGGAACTCATACTGGACCTTGGCGTAGGCCAAGCCGGGGTGCTCCGGCAGGCTTACGCCCATGAAGCGTTGCCGCCACACATGCTGCACGATGTAGACCAGCGCGATGATGCCGGTCACGCGCTGCGCGATGTAGGCGTAGTTGCCAGCCCACGGGTACACGTTGACGTTCGCGCGGCCACGAATGCTGATCCACACGCCGTAGAGCGCGTGGTAAGTGAGCGGGATGAAGATCAGGCCCCACTCCAGCACGCGGACGAGCGGCAGACCGTTCAGGAACTTGACCTGCTGCGCGTAGGCCAGCGGGCCGTTCACCACTTCGAAGTTCGAGATGATGTGCTCAATCAGGAATGCGCCGATCGGCACGATGCCGCTAAGCGAGTGGAGCTTGCGCCACAGGAAGGAGTGGCCCTGCCCTGCGCGCAGCGGCTGGACGCCGCGGCGTTTGCTCGAGTTGTCGGGTGGTGCAAAGCCTGCGACTGCGCCCATGCGTGGTGGTAACCTCGGCTGCTGCTTCACGGGCCTTGACGGCGCACACACAAGAGCAGCCTGCCCAGTATCGAGTGCGGTGAAAACCATCGTCAATGCGCAACGCAAATGGCGTTCGGTTATCGCAGATCGTGTCCGAAATCCGGCTGACGGGTGCCTCTATAGATCGCGCCCTCAGCGCTCCATGCCGGTGTTCGCGTCTACCTAGGCCTTCGGCCTAGGCTGATATAAAGCGGGCCTTTGGCCCTGAAGTGCAGCTTATCGTCTGTCTGGCCATTGGTGCGTATCCGTCAAGGCATGGACCAGGCTTCGCAGCCCCAGTGCTTGGCGTGCGTTCAGCAATGCATTAAGTTGGCCGCCCTCTGGGATGTAAACAGCTTCTCTAGGTAGCGAAGTCGGTTGGTAAGTTCGCCAGCAAGGATGCCAGGGCGCGTCCGCGATGGCTCAGGCGAAGCCGATCTTCCAAGGTGACCTGAGCCATCGTGCATCCAGCTTCGGAAACGAAGAATAAGGGATCGTAGCCGAAGCCGCCGTCGCCTTCGGGGTCCGTCAGCAGCTCACCTTCCAGCGTGCCGAAACTTACCTTGTGAACTTCGCCATCACGGGCCAGTGCGAGAGCGCAGCGGTAGCGAGCTCCGCGGTCTGTCTGCTCGGTCATCTCGAGCAGTAGAGCCATGTTGTTGCTTTGATCGAGGCCGAGTGCCGCATCGTAGGCACCCACATCGCGCGAGAGCCGCGCAGAGCGGACGCCGGGCCTGCCGCCCAGCGCGTCCACCTCAAGGCCGGAATCGTCCGCCAGCACCCACAGGCCGGGGCGCAGCGACGAGTAGAAGCGGGCCTTTAGCCGCGCGTTTCCTTCAAAGGTGTCCTGGTCTTCCACTGGTTCGGCCAAGCCGGCCAGCCCCGGCAGAGGTTGAATCTGGTGAGTAGCCGAGACCTGCTGCGCCGCGTACTGGAAATCACGCAGCTTGCCGGCGTTGGTCGTGGCGACGAACAGGTTCATGGCTACTCTCCTTCTGGTGTGCCGGGAGCGAGCTTCCACACGGCGACATACCCAGGCGCGTTCCAGACGAGATTTGCCGCGGGCAGCGGGATCATTCCTGCTGGCGTGCCGCTCAGCCGTGCAAAGACGCTGACCTCATCCACGGTCCACCGATCCGCCCCGGCCGGCACACAGCGGAACTGTACGGAGGATAGGAAGACGCGGTCGCAGAACTCGCGCTTGCCGTCCGCGTCCAGCGGCATGGGCGGACCGATGAAGCCATCCACCGCGTTCGCGCGGTCAAAGGCAGCGACGCCCTTCGTGGCGAGGTTCTGTTGAAAGCGGAGGTCGCCCATGAGGCCGTCGAGCGGCACGATGCGAGCCGCGGAGTAGTACGCGATGCGTCCGGGCTTGTCGAAGGCCAACAGCGTGCGCAGGCCGGCGTGCTCGACGACGTTCTGCTGAAAGCCGGGGTCTTTTGAGGCCGCGTCCTCATGGCCGAAGCGGCGATAGCTACTGAAGTACCAGGACAGAAGCAGCAAAGCAGTGCAGAGCGCCAGAGCCGGTCGCCACGTCTTCCGGGCGCGGGTAAACGGCAGCGACGCAACACGCGCAAGCAGGAGCGATGCGAGCATCGTCCACGTCGTGTAGTACCAGGTCCAGCGCGTCTCGCTTGAGAGCACGAATATGATGTAGAGCGCATGCAGCAGAACGCCCGCGGCGAACGGCAGCTCCACCACGCGGTGGAAGCGGTCGCGGCAGTAACGTCGTGTGATGACGATGCCCGTTGCGATGAGGAGAAGATCAGCCCAGGCGGTGCGCGGCAGATTGCTGAAGAGCCGGTGCTCCCCGCGGCTGTGTGCTTTCAGCAGGCCGCTGATGGGCTGCCAGATGCCGAAGAAGTGATGGTTGGTGAAGAGGTAGCCACTCCACAGGACAAAGGCCACCAGGAGCGCAGGCCTTAAGAGCCGAAGCATGCGTCTGCGCTCGACGCTGGTCTCAGAGAGAACCAAGCCAATGGTCAGCGCGGTGACGATGAAGATGTTGTCGAGCCGGCTGAGCACCGCGACTGCGGCGAAGATGCCGTACTGCCAGCCCAGGGCAGGACGTAGATGGACGGCGAGGCGGTAGCCCGTTAGCACCGTCGCGGCAATGGCGGCGCCGCTTAAGGCACCCTCGGTACCGAGCTGGCTGGTGAAACAGAACGGCAGGTACAGAAGCCAGGCGGCGAAGGGGAACGCTACGCCAGCTCGCCGGAGCAGCCCGGTTAAGGCAATCAGAGCACTTCCGTTCAGCAACGCAATGAGCAGGCCAATGCCGTGCACGGCAGTGTTCTTCTCGGGCATGAGCTTAAAGACAGCTGCGCAGAGCAGCATCCAGAGCGGGTGATAGCCGTTGGTCGGCATCAAGCCGTTGAAGGTGCTGCCCAGTCCTCGCGCAAAGTTGGAGGCCACCTGAAAGTAGAAGTAACTATCGTCGGCGAAGAAGTTGTCAGGGTAGCGAACCAGAACAGCTCCAAAGAGCAGCACCAGCCCGAAGAGCGCGAACCACATCAGTGCTGAGGAAGCAGGTGAAGCTGATGGAGGCTTGCCTGGCATGGGAGCGTTCCGTTCCCTCTCAGTGCGCGAAGGCATCGCGCTGCTCGGAGTGTACTTGGCGCAGTGTCTTAGGCGAACACAGCGTGCAGCGGGGCAGGGTACACGGCTGGGTAATGCTGGCCGCTGAGCATGAGGGCTTCAATCTCCACGACGCTGCGAATGCCGCCGCGTGCGCCGGACGCCGTGCAGTTCAGCGCTGCCGCGGCACAGGCAAAATCCAGCTGACGATCAAGCGGCCATCGCTGCATCAGTCCATAGATGAAGGCCGCGTGGAAGAGGTCGCCGGCACCTGTCGTGTCGATCACCGGCACCTTGTATGCGGGTGTGTAGTGAAAGTCCAAGCCATCCCATGCAAGTACGCCATCATGGCCGAGGGTGGCAGCCGTCAGCTTCGATCCATAAAGCCGCTGCATGCGCTGCAAGGCTTTCTCAAGATCGCGATCGCCGGTCAGCCTTGCCGGGAAGTCGCGGCTGACGATGAGGTAGTCAATCAGAGGCAGCAGGTCGTGTACGCCGGGATAGATCTCGTCCAGGTCGGCAATGACCGGGATACCCGCGTCACGCGCCCACTGGGCTGCGAGTGTCGCAGCGGCTGTATCGAAGCCATCGATGTGCAGCGCGCGGGCGCTTTGGATCCACTCGGGCTTGAGGTCTTCCGGGTGCAGGCTCGTCCGCTCGTCTCGTTTGAGCAGCACGGTGCGTTCTCCGCTGCCGTCCACCAGAATGATCGATTGCGCGCTCGCGGTGTTTGCGGCCGTGAGTGTCCGGGCGTCTACGCCGGCTGAGGCAAATGCGTCGCGGTGGATGGTTGCGGCGTGATCGTCACCAAGCTTGCCGACATAGCGCGTGCGCATGCCCCAGGTCTGGCAGGCAACGACTGCAGACGCGGTTTGGCCGCCCGGCAGCACCTTGACGGTCTCGAATTCGACCTTGGCACCGATGGAGGGAAAGGTGGCGAGCGAGATGAGGGTATCGGTCGCGTTCAGACCGACGCCCACCAGATCCACCTCGGCCGCGTTCACCATCCCTTCACTGTATCGCGGAGCGGTCCGCGTGCAAAAAGTACGGGAGCGCTAACGCTGCGGACCTTCACCGCTAACGCAGCAAAAATCCGGTAAATCTTGCTCCTTCTTGCATTTACGCGAAGAAGAAAGCTGTCTATGGTGAAGCTGGTAAGTAGCTGCAGCGATGCGCCGCGAACCAGATCAGGAGAAACATGAACCACGAACAAACCGCACCGCAAGCCAGCCAGATCACGCCCGCATCCGGGAAGCTGGGCATCATGATCCCGGGCATGGGAGCCGTAGCGACGACGCTGATTGCCGGTGTGGAAGCAGTGCGGCGCGGCATGGCTCAGCCCGTCGGCTCCATGACGCAGATGGGCAACATACGGCTCGGCAAGCGGCCGGAGGATCGTTCGCCGGCAATCAAGGACTTCGTTCCGCTCGCAAAGCTCGACGACCTCGTCTTTACCGGCTGGGACATCTTCGGCGGCAACCTCTACGAAGCCGCGAAGACCGCGGCGGTGCTGGACCGCGACCAGCTCAGCGAGATGCGTCCCTTTCTCGAGGGTATCGAGCCCATGCCGGCCGTCTTCGACCAGCACTACGTGAAGCGCCTCGAAGGCAAGAAGATCAAGACGGGCAAGAACAAGTGCGACCTGGCGAACCAGATCCGCAACGACATTGCCGAGTTCAAGTCGAAGACGGACCGGCAGGTGATGATCTGGTGTGGCTCCACCGAGATCTTTCTGCAACAGACTGGGGTGCACCAGACGCTCGCGGCATTTGAGAAGGGGCTGGTTGCCGACGACCCGAACATCTCGCCATCGATGCTTTACGCCTGGGCCTGCCTGAAAGAGGGCATCCCCTTCGCGAATGGCGCACCGAACCTCACGGTCGACATCCCCGCGCTGCAGGAGCTCTCAAAGCAGACGGGCGCGCCGATCTGCGGCAAAGACTTCAAGACGGGCCAGACGTTCATCAAGACGGTGCTCGCGCCCGCCTTCAAGACGCGCTACCTGGGCCTGAGCGGCTGGTACTCCACCAACATTCTCGGTAACCGTGACGGCGAGGTGCTCGACGACCCGGAAAGCTTCAAGACAAAAGAAGAGTCGAAGCTCGGCGTGCTGGAGTA
>CAXTJS010000147.1:0-7383 GCA_964244605.1 uncultured Terriglobus sp.
AGCCGCGTGAGCCGTCGCCATAGGTCGCCGCTGATGACGCGTAAACAAAACGCACCCCGTTCGCCTGGCACCACTCGCAAAGGGAGCGCGTATACGCGTAGTTGTTGCCTAGGAGGAAGTCGGCGTCCCGTTCGGTCGTGGCGGAGCATGCGCCGAGGTGGATGACGGTCTCGATCTCTGGCAGCGGCGCTTCGCCGATGCCCTGCACGCGGTCCAGGAACTCCTCGGGCGAAAGCAGGTCCTCATACTCGAGACCGACCAGGTTTTTCCAGCGCTCGTCCGTGCCGAGCCGATCGACCAGCAGAAGCTCGCGGTCACCACGCCGGTTCAGTTCCGCCACCACATTGCGGCCAATGAAGCCCGCCGCACCTGTCACCACAATCGTCTTACTCATCGATACTCCCAACGTTGACGTTCGATGCAGGTGCTCTCTTACGGGCGGGCTTGACACTCATAGTCTTGCAATCGCTATAGTCTGTTCGAGCCCGAAACAAATGCCGCGCGCCGCGCGAGTTTCCACGTTGGAGCAAGCTTGCCCACCTCGCAAAACCCCGCCCTCGCGCAGGAGAGTTTCGCCCCGAAGAGCAGTATGCGCTGGATCGTGTGCGGTCTGCTCTTTCTGGCTACGACGATCAACTACATGGACCGCTCGGTCTTCTCGCTGATCGAGCCCAAGCTGCACGACCTGCCGTTCATGGGCTGGAATCCGGCAGACCCGGCCCACAAAGTCTTCAACAACAACTTCGGCAATGTGCTGATCTACTTCCAGATCGCCTACGGCATCGGCCTCCTGGTCAGCGGACGCATCATCGACAGGCTCGGCACCAAGGTCGGCTACGCGCTTGCCATTCTGATCTGGGGCTTCGCCAGCATGAGCCATGCCCTGGTCGGTTCTGTGGCGGGCTTCTGCATTGCGCGTTTCATGCTCGGGCTGGGTGAGAGCGGCAACTTCCCGGCAGCACTGAAAGCGACCAGCGAGTGGTTTCCGCAGAGTGAGCGGGCTCTTGCGACAGGTCTTTGGAACTCCGGCGCCAATGTCTCCGCGATCGTTGCACCACTGCTCATTCCGTTTGTTGTGCAGACGTACGGTTGGCACGCCGCGTTTCTCACGACCGGTTCTTTCGGAATGCTCTGGCTGGTGCTTTGGCTTCTCTTTCCGTATGACCGGTTGCGGCGCAGCAGCGCTCCTTTGCAAAATGCCTCCACACAAGCCGCGGCGGGAGTGCAGGCACCATTGGTCCGCCTTCCGCTTGGCGAGATTCTAAGTACCCGTGGCACGTGGGCCTTTGCCGTCGGCAAGTTTCTGACGGATCCCATCTGGTGGTTCTATCTCTTCTGGTTGCCGAAGTACTTCCATGAAAACTACGGCCTGACCTTGGGAGAGCTCTACAAGCCGCTGATCGTGGTGTACCTCTCTTCGTCCGTCGGGTCCATCGTGGCCGGCTACCTGCCCGGTGCGCTGATGAACCAGGGCATGACGGTGAACCGGGCGCGCAAGACGGCCATGCTGATCTGCGCATGCTGCGTGCTGCCGGTGGCTGCGGTGCCTTACATGGCCGCGCACCACATCGGCCTATGGCCAACCATCGCACTGTTCTCACTGGCCGCAGCGGCGCACCAGGGCTGGTCAGCCAAGCTCATGACCACGCCGAGTGACGTGGTGCCCTCCACGGCAGTGTCGACCGTAGTGGGCATCGGCGGCGCGTTTGGTGCCGCAGGTGGCGCGTTGTTCACCGTGCTGGTGAAAAAGAACATCACCACACATCCACTGATCCTGTTTGTCTTTGCGGCGTGCTCTTACCTGCTGTCGCTGTTGTTCGTGCACCTGCTCGTGCCGCGGCTCGGCTCACCATCGGCGCAGTTACAGGCGGACGCCGAAGTCCTGCCCTGAGGATTGCTCAAGACGAGAGCCCCGCGCAGTGCGGGGCTCTCGTGCCGCAAGCGCCTGCGACGCACTGGTAAACTTTAGCTCCAGGCCATGCCCCAAAAGTTCTACGTCACCACGCCCATTTACTACGTGAACGCGCGCCCGCACATCGGGCATGCGTACACCACCATCGCCGCGGACGTGCTTGCGCTGCGCTCGCGCATGCTGGGCAACGACACGTACTTCCTCACGGGCACCGACGAGCACGGTCAGAAGATTGAGCGCTCCGCCACGGCGGCTGGTATCGCTCCGCAGCACTTCGCCGACGAGGTCTCCGCCTCCTTCCAGAACCTCTGGAAGCGGATGGGCATCACGTACGACCAGTACATCCGCACGACCGATGAGAAGCATCGGGCGGGCGTGCAGAAGCTCTTCCGCACGCTCTACGAACGCGGCCATATTTACCTCGACACCTACATCGGCCAGTACTGTGTCTCGGAAGAGATGTTCGTCGAAGGACCGCCGGGCACCATCGGTCCGGACGGGCGGCCCACCGAGACAGTGACGGAAGAGAACTTCTATTTCCGGCTCTCGGCGCTTCAGAAGCCGCTGCTCGACCTGCTTGAGTCGAACCAACTCACCATCGAACCCGAGTCTCGCAAGAACGAGGTCCTGTCGTTCCTGCGCGGCAATGGGAATGACGGTACCGAGACGCTGCGCAGCGACACCGGCGTGGCCTACGTGCCGGGCGCGCTCAAGGACCTCTCCGTCTCCCGCACCAGCTTTGACTGGGGCATCCCCGTACCCGAACCTGCGGCGAGCACCACGACGCAGAAACACGTCATCTACGTGTGGCTCGATGCGCTGGCGAACTATATGACAGCCGTCGGCTACGGCGGCGACACCGAAGAGGCAGCGGAGATGTTTGCGCGCTACTGGCCAGCCGATCTGCACTTTGTCGGCAAGGAGATCGTCCGCTTCCATTGCGTTTACTGGCCGGCGTTTCTGCTGGCTGCCGGCCTGCCGCTGCCGAAGAAGATCGTTGCGCATGGCTGGCTCTTGTTCGAAGAATCGAAGATGTCGAAATCGCGCGGCAACATCGTGCGAACCGAGACGATCCTGGACGGCTTCGGCGCACTCAAGCCCGAACTCGCAAAAGACGAGCAGGATCTGTTTGCAGCCGACGTGCTGCGCTACTTTCTCTTGCGCGAGATCCCCTTCGGGCAGGATGGCTCGTTCTCGTTCAATGCACTCGTCGCGCGTTACAACAGCGACCTGGCGAACGGCTACGGCAACCTAGTCAGCCGCACGCTCAAGATGATCGAGCAGTACTTTGGTGGCACTGTGCCGGAGAGCGGCCTGAGCACGGAGCTAACCGCCGCCACCAGCGAGGCCATCGCGCGCTGCGACTTGGCGCTGCGCCATCAGGAGTTCACGGCGGCCGTGCAGGCGTGCGCCGGGCTGGTAACTGCGGTAGACGGCTACATCACCGCGAACGCGCCATGGAAGCTGGCCGCGGACGAATCGCAGCGCGAACGCCTCGCAACGGTCCTTCGCACTTCGGTAAAGGCGATCCGTATCGCCACGGCGCTGCTGTATCCCGTGATGCCCTATGCCACGGAGCGCGTCTGGCAGCAGCTCGGGCTTGGCTCACTGCGGCGTGCTGCAGAGAGCGGCGAACTCGCCGACCTGACCCACGGCGGCTTTCCGCAGAACGCGCTACTCGGCAGACTCGGCCCCATCTTCCCCAGAGCCGGCAAGGAGATCATCTCAGCGATGAGCGATATGGAAGTAAAACCACCCTCTGGCGTTCCAGACGGTAGCGAAGTAACAGAGCAGACGCAGAAGCTTGCGCCGATGACAGAAGCGACCGAAGGCACGCCGGTCCAAGCCACAGAGACGGTGACGCCAGCCAAGCCGGACACCCCCGAGATCACCATTGACGACTTTGCCAAGGTTGACCTGCGCGTTGCGAAGGTCCTCGTCGCCGAGCGCATCCCTAAGGCAGACAAGCTCTTGAGGCTTGAAGTCGACCTCGGCTACGAGCAGCGGCAGATACTCGCCGGCATCGCGCAGTTCTACGAGCCTGAGAAGCTAGTCGGGCGCAAGGTCGTGATCGTGGCCAATCTCGCACCGCGTAAGCTGCGTGGGCTGGAGTCGCAGGGTATGGTTGTTGCGGCATCCGTCGGCGACGGAACTCCTGCGCTCGCGTCCTTTCTCGAAGAGATCGAGATTGGCGCACGGCTTCGGTAAGCGACCCCATGCACATCGTCGACAGCCACGCGCACCTCGACTTCAGCACGTTTGCGGACGACCTTGAAGGCGTCTTGCAACGCGCGCTGGAAGCCGCCGTGCGCACCATCCTCGCCGTTGGCATCGGCGACGGGCCCGACACGATGCATCGCGCGCGTGATCTTGCCGAACGCTTCCAAGGCAACGGCGAGGTTCCAAGGATCGTGGCAAGCGCCGGCATTCATCCGCAGGAGGCCTCCGCTGCAACTGACGAAGCGCTCGCAAAGCTGTTGGCGCTCGCGAACGATCCGCTTGTCGTTGCCATCGGCGAGATTGGCCTCGACTACTACCACTTCGACAATCCCGACATTGATGTACAGCAGCGCGTCTTCGTGCGGCAGATGGAGGTCGCCCGCGCCGTGCGCAAGCCAATCCTCATTCACTGCCGCACAAGCGAACTCGCCACGCCGCAGGCAAAGACACGCTTCGGCGACGCGGATGCCGCCGGTGACCTCCTGCGCCTGATCGAGCAGCACTGGGCACCCTGGGGCATCGGCGGCGTCATGCACTGCTTCAGCGGAACCGCAGAGGAAGCACAGCGCGCGCTCGAACTAGGCTTCCACATCTCGTTCGCGGGCAATGTGACCTATGCACGCTTTCAAAGCATTCGCGATGCCGCCGCGATCGTGCCGCTTGACCGCATGCTCGTGGAAACCGATTCGCCCTTTCTCGCGCCGCAGCCGCACCGCGGCGAGCGCAACGAGCCCGCACGAACGCGCGTGATTGCGGAGTTCGTTGCTGCCTTGCGTGGTATCCCGGTGGAGGAACTCGCGGCCGCAACCACTGAGAACTTCCACCGGCTCTTTCAGCTCGCGTCGTAACGACACGGGTGCGGGCTGCATCCATTAGGCTGAGATGAGTGACGCGGCCCTTTGCCGCGAGCGAGAGGACGAGCAACATGGCACAGGACAACAGCTTCGACGTGGTCAGCAAGGTCGAGGTGCAGGAAGTAAAGAACGCGATCGATCAGGCGCAGAAAGAAGTGAACGCGCGCTTTGACCTGAAGAACTCCAAGTCGACGATGAACCTCGAAGGCGACGAAACCATTCAGCTTGCCTCACAGGACGAATACACGCTGAAGGCGGTGACCGACATCCTTCAGCAGAAGCTGGTCAAGCGCAACGTGTCGTTGAAGAACCTGGAATATGAGAAAGTTGAGCCCGCCGCAAACAGCTCGGTGCGCCAGAAGATCAAGCTGAAGCAAGGTGTGCCCTCAGATGCCGCGAAGAAGATCGTCGCAGCCATCAAGGATTCGAAGGTGAAGGCGCAGGCTTCGATTCAGGGCGACACCGTGCGCGTTTCCGCGAAAGACCGCGACATCCTGCAGGAGATCATTGCTTTGCTGCGGGGCAAAGACTTTGGTGTGGAGTTGCAGTTCACGAACTACCGCACGAACTAACGGGTTTGCCTCAGCATCCTCGGTGTGCCTGTTAGAGTCGAATGAACGTGACTCCGCACTCCATCGCGTCGGCTGCCGAGGTGCTTGATCTTCTTCGGGACGATCTGACGGCAGTGGAAGCGGAGTTCGTCCGTCAGTCAGAGTCGGACGTAACCGTCATCACCGAGATTGGCGAGTACCTGCTTGAGGGCGGTGGCAAACGGATTCGTCCGTTGCTGCTTTTGCTTTCCGCCAAGTGTCTCGGCTTTGAGGGTGAGAGCCGCATCCGCCTGGGCGCAGTCGTCGAGATGCTGCACACGGCAACGCTAGTACATGACGACATCATCGATGATGCGAAGACGCGCCGTGGGCGGCCTTCCACCAATGTGGCGTGGGGCTCTGCAAAGTGTGTGCTGGCGGGCGATTGGCTCTACATGCAGAGCTTCCAGACAGCGCTAAAGGAGCGCAACTTTCACCTGCTTGACCTGCTCATCAGCCTCACGCAGCAGATGGTTGAGGGCGAGCTTCTGCAGATTGAGAAGCTGGGGCGGTTGATCAACGAAGAAGAATACTTCGACCTTATCTTCCGCAAGACGGCTTGCCTCTTCAAGGTCAGCATGCAGCTTGGCGCAGCCCTGGCCGAGTCAAGCGACGCCGTGGAAGATCAGCTTGGCGAATACGGCCGCAACCTCGGCATTGCCTTCCAGATCGTCGATGACGTGCTCGACCTCACCGCGACCGATGAGACACTCGGCAAGCCCGCGGCAAGCGATCTGCGTGAAGGCAAAGCTACACTCGCCGTCATCCATGCGCTCGAGCGTGGTACTGGTGCGGATCGCGAAGCCATTCGCACCGTGCTGGCGGACGGCGACTTCAGCCGCGTAAAGCATGCAACGATCCTTGAGATTCTGGAGCGGCATGGCTCCATCGAGTACGCCATGGATGCTGCTCGCGCCTATGCGGCCGCGGCACGCCAATCCATCGCCGACCTGCCGGAGAGTGCCGCGCAGCGGGCGCTGCTGTGGGTACCCGGATACGTGACCTCCCGCAATCAGTAACCCTGCAGCTTCTTGTCCATTACAAGTAAGGCCGGACGGCCTCCCATACAAGGGCCATGGATAGCGTCACCACGATGGCGGCGGTGCTCCAGGCGATCACGTTAAACCAGGTCGAGTTGGTGTGCTCGCCCATGAGTTCCTTGTTATTGACCAGCTTCAACATGAAGTACAAAATTACCGGCAGCAGCAGTCCGTTCAGTACCTGCGAGAGGATCGCGGTGCTAACGATGTTGAAGTGCGGCAGTAACACCACGGCACCGCCGAAGACGATGAGCAGCGTGTAGAACCAGTAGAAAACCGGGGCTTGCTTCCAGCTGCGGTCCAGGCCGCTCTCAAAGCCCAGGCCCTCGCATACTGTGTACGCCGTCGTTAGCGGAAGAATTGAAGCAGCGAAGAGCGATGCATTGAGCAGCCCCGCGGCAAAGAGCAGAAAGGCGTAGTCGCCGGCAATAGGACGCATCGCTTCTGCCGCATCGCCCGGCACGCCGATATTGCGCACACCATGCACAAACAGCGTGGCCGCACACACCACGACGATGAACCAGGCCACCACGTCCGTGAAGATAGAGCCGATGATCACGTCAAGGCGAGTGGCCTTGTACTGCCGAACCGTCACACCCTTTTCCACGATGGAGGACTGCAGGTAGAACTGCATCCACGGCGTGATGGTCGTGCCGATCACGGCGATGGTGGAATATAGATAGGCGTGGTCCGCCCACGCGGAGCGCGGCGGCAGTTTGACTGTTTCTGAAAGCGCGGCATGCCAGTCCGGCCGGCCAAGAACGCCG
>CAXTJS010000148.1:0-2417 GCA_964244605.1 uncultured Terriglobus sp.
AGGGCGATGTGGAGAAGCGCACAGGGCTGCTGCGCTGCTACCTCTCCCGCGTGGAAAACGGCCACACCGTACCCTCGCTCGACACCCTGCAAAAGATTGCCGGTGCGCTCAGCATGCCGCTTAGCCAGTTCTTCGCGGACGAGGTTGTGGGCCGCGACATGCAGTCGCTGAACCTGTCAGAAGACGAAATCCGCTTCCTGACGCAGATCCAGCGTTACAGCGCCCACCTGACCGACAGCGATCGCAAGCTGCTGCTGGCCATGGTCAAGAAGTTCGCGCAGACAGCGCTCGTCTAAGCTACCTACACCCGTAGTTTGCTGATCATCGTACCCAATAACGCCAGCACCAGCGCGCTTGCGGCAAAGGTAATGCGCTGCCGGCCCAGGTAAGCCGCCCGGCCGCTCGTCATGCGTGCGAGCAACGGTATGCCCATGGCAAGTCCAGAGAGAAAACCGCCGAGGTGCGCCATGTTGTCGATGCGCACCAGCGGGACGAACACCGAGCCCAGCCCCAGCAAGAGGTTGATGCCGGCAAAGTTGATGACCGACTTGCGAAGCTGTCGCAGCTCCTGAACAGGAATACCGCTGTGCCCGTTGCGTGGCTCGGCCAGACGCCGGTTTGAGAGCAGCACGATGAGAATGCCAGCGATGCCGAAGACCGCTCCGGATGCCCCCGCGCCCACGATGCCTTCGTTTCGAAAGGCAACGTTGTAGGCGATGGACAGCAGATTACCTGCCGCACCGGTCAACAGGTACACCGACACCGTGCCGAAGAGGCCGAGCAGCGGCTCGCCCAGCAGGCCGAGGTTCCAGAGGCACCACATGTTGGTGGCCAGGTGGATGATGCCCACGTGCACAAACATTGCGGTGATGACACGCCACCACTCGCCGTGCTGCAGCACAAGTTCGGCGTTGTTTGCGCCGAAGTGCAACAGGCTTACCTCGCTTGGCACCCGAGCGTCGACACCCGACGCGACCATTGCGATGAAGACGGCGATGTTAATTCCCAGCAAGAGGTAGGTCGCCGGCGCGCGAAAGCGGCTTGCCTTGGCTGAGGCTTTGCCAGGAAGCTCAGCAGGTGCAGTAACGGCCGCGCCGGTCGGGTACTCTGGCTGGCTCGGTTGCGCAAGCGGGTAGCCACCGTACATACTCACTTCTTCTTGAGTGGCGTTGTGAGATGGGGCGTCGGGGAGCGCGGGGTCAGTCACAGATACGAATAGGATGCGTGTTGGACGCTTGCGTCAGCGCCACGAGCGCTATAACCGGTTGCGGCCCGTTGCCCAGCGGCTATGCTGCACGGTCGACTGGATCAGGTACGGCGCGGGTGTCGCAATTGCCACCAGAATCCACATCAGCAGCGAGAAGAGCAGCCCGCCCATGGCCGCCGTCTGCATCGTGAACGCGAAGGACAGGTGCCGCGTATGCAGGCTGGCCAGCGATGTCTGCCCCCAGGGCGCACGATGAATGATCGCGGTCGCGAGCAGAAAAGCAAAGAAGGATACGGTGAACAAACCGAGCAACACGACGTCAATGGTCCGGTGCAGCCGTTGCCGGGCGCGGCAGTGAAAGCATGAGGATAGGTGGGCCTCATAGTCGCCACGTGTTGCCGGTGCTACGGACGACAGGTCATAGCGCCATCCGGAGAGGATGTCTCCGACGACCTGATCATTGCAGCCCTCAGGCAAACCGAGCAGAGCAGCGGCGCCGCCACGCAAACGCGTGTCCTCAAAAAAGCTCTGGCGTGCCTCAGTCGGATTCATCATCGCTTCACCTATCTTAGAGGTTTTGATTCCACGAGGCCAGCAAAGTTTCCGTGGGCGTCGCGCATTGGCTCACTCACAGGCAAAGCGAGGCCATCGGCTCATTCTGCGGAGCGAGCAGGATGCGGTTACCCAAGAGGCTGAGCCTGTCGCCCACGGCGGCTTCGGCGGCGCGCCGGGCAAGCTCAGGGTTGTTGTTGCTTTCAGACAGGTGGGCCAGCACCAGGTACGCGGCACCACCGTCGTAGTCGCGCAGAAGGAAGTCCGCCGTGGCATCGTTCGACAGGTGCCCCACGCGGGACAGCACGCGCTGCTTCACGCTCCATGGGTACGGGCCGTCACGCAGCATCTCCAGGTCGTGGTTCGACTCAAGCAGCAGGACATCGCAGTTGCGGAGCGCCAGCTTCACATTTGGCGGCATGTAGCCGAGATCGGTTGCAAAGCCGACGCGCAGACCCTCCGCGCAGAAGACGAAGCCGCACGGGTCAGTCGCGTCATGCGGAATGGTGAAGGGCGTGATGTCAATATCGCCGATGCAGAGATGGCGGCCGGCCTGGAAGTACTCGACCGCGGGCAGAAACGTTGGGTTCGCCCGGACGCTCTCGCGCAGGGACCTGGATGTGTCGTCGCAGAGGTCATCCTCTGCGGCCGCTGCCAA
>CAXTJS010000148.1:2427-7369 GCA_964244605.1 uncultured Terriglobus sp.
CAGATCGCCCCGGACGGGACGATCCGGACCGTCGCCGGGATCATCGGCAAGCCGGACATGCCGACCGAAGGCGCCGCTGCCAATGCGACCTCGGGGTGCGTGGTGGCGTCGGGAGTCGGGGTAAAGCGCTCTTCCGGAACCTCCGGCAACTCCGTGCTTGCGAAGAAGTGCTCGTCGGGCAGCTCCTGCGGCACATCGCCCGTGGCGAACTGGTGCGCCAGTGCCTGAGCCTCCAGCCGCTCCTGCTTCTCACGGCGCTGCTGCTCAAGCCACTGCTTGTAGCTGATGGTGGTCCTGGGCGTCATCTGTCGCACCCAGGCGCGATGCGTCTGCTCCGTGAAGTACACCGGGATGTTCAACCTGCGCGCCAGCACGGGCAGCCCGCTCACGTGATCCGCGTGCTCATGCGTGATGAGGATGGCATCCAGCTTGTCCGGATCTTCCCCAACCTGATGCATGCGCTTCATCAGCTCACGGCACGAAAGGCCGGCGTCCACCAGAATGCGCGTGTTTGCGGAAGCGATGACGGCGCTATTGCCCTTGGAACCCGAGGCGAGCACCGACATACGCATCATGCCAGTAGTTTACCGATGAGTAACGTGGAATGCGAGAAGCTACGCTGCCACCGAGCGTCTTTCGGCTTTGCCCGCTTCGAGCAAAGCCTCAAGAGCGGCTTCGCGAAAGTTTTCGTCCGACTCCCGCCGGTAGCTGTACGCCTTATGGAAGTGAACCGCCTCTTTGGTGTCTTCAAGCGGCATGACGCGCGCGTGACGCAAAGCGACCAAGGCACCAGACTTCGGCAACCCCTCTCGGAAGAGAAACCAAATCATCGCTTCGGGCGAAGCGTTCTGCTCATCCTTCATCGCGCGCAAGGCTGACAGTATCTCTGGAGTGACCTTAAAACGCTCGTCCACGTTACAGTCTCCTTCGTAGCCGCAGAGGCCGGAATGGGTTAGCTCCGGAGATGCGCTTACCTACGATCTCAAGGTGAGTGTATCCCTCTTGTCTGGCCTCACTGCCCAAATCTTCCAGGATGCCGAGCATGCGGCTTACACCGACTTTGAGAACCTTGGTTTCAAGCGGCTCGACGGAGATGTTGGTCAGAACAAGCGTCGTGCGGACCACCTCAACGGCAGCAGAGACTGCAACCCAGCCGGCTTCGGTCGCGAACACCGCTTCAAAGTGCTCCCCGTGAATAAAGCGAAGCCCGTCAGGCATGCTCACGCAATGGTGCCAGGAACTTAACGGTGCTCTTCATCACCACCTCATCCCGCTGGTTGAGCGTGAGCGTGTAGATCGTCACCAGGCCGAGTTCCGGGCGCTTCTTGCTGCGGCGCAGGCCGATAACCTCCGTTTCGGTGTGCAGGCTATCGCCGGGCCGCACCGGCTCGGTCCAACGAATCTCTTCCACGCCCGCGCCAATCATGCCACCGTGCACATGAATCGTCTCGACGCGCATGCGCATGACGATGGCCGCGGTCAGCCAGCCAGACGCCGCGAGGCCCTTGAAGAACGTGCTCTTACCGGCAGCTTCGTCCAGGTGGAACGGTTGCGGATCGTACTTCTCGGCAAACTCCGTAATCTCCTGCGCGGACACGCGAATGGAACCGTTAGACCGGAAGGTCTGCCCCAGCTTGAAGTCCTCAAAATATAGGTCGGTTTGTTCTTCCATGTGTCTGTCTCCTTCGCCCGTGCTGTTATGGTATGCGCCACATGGGCGAAGTCACGGCTCTGGCTCCTGCGAGCCGGCGATCTCCACCAGCACGACGGTGATGTTGTCACCGCCCCCCAGCAGGTTCGCCGCATCAATCAGTACGCGCGCTGCATGCGTCAGCGACTGCCGGTGCCGCTGCAGGATGCCGAGCAGGTCTGCGTCGGCGAGGTCGCGATTTAGGCCGTCGGAGCAAAGAAGGTAAAGATCTCCACTTTCCGCCGGGAGCTGTGCCATCTCGGGGTCTACGTGCGGATGGGAGCCGACCACCCGTGTGATGACGTTGCGCAGGTGCGAACGGCGCGCTTCCTCCAGCGTGATGGTGCCGCTGCGCAACTGCTCTTCCACCAGCGAGTGGTCGTCTGTCAGACGACGCAAGATGCCGTCGCGCAGCCGGTAGCAGCGCGAGTCGCCCGCATGCGCGACCGCAACGGTGCGACCGTCTGTTGCCACTTCAAGCGCCACAAGCGTCGACCCCATTCCGCGCAGACGCGGTTGCCGCATCGACATCTCATAGACCACCCGGTTGGCGCCGGAGATTGCCGCCGTCAATCGCTCCACAGGGTCTGCCGATCTCTGCAATTGGCGGGCCCACGCGATGAAGTTCGCGGCAGCTTCGCGCGCGGCGATTTCCCCACCCGCGTGGCCGCCCATGCCATCGCAAACAACGTAGAGGCCCAACGCCGGATCGACGGCAAACGCGTCTTCATTGTGGCTGCGGACCCTGCCCACATCGGTAAGCGTTGTGTACCGGGTTGACGATCGGTTATGCATGCGAGGCAGACAATCACCACCTTACACAACGGTCGGAGCAGAGCAACCGCCGTTCAAACGCCGCACAACCACGCAAGCCTCCCGCCAAGATGCGCCTTCGATCGCTTCAAGTGTGCTTCTTCTTCAAGAAGAACGGAGCTATTTTGCTCGAGCCGAAGCTCCCGGACATTGACGGGAGAGCGTCGAGTTGCTGAAGACAGCAGATTCGGCATCACATGTATGTGCAGAGAAATCAATTGCTTTCAGGCGGCCCACGGGCCGTGCTGTGCTTTTCGCATCTTCGGTGGAATTTTGTGTACCAGCGGCCGCAGCATCTGCTGACCCGTTTCAACGCGCAGGGTGAGGTTCACTTCTGGGAGGAGCCCGTGCTGCAAGAGCGCGAGGCACCGCTGCTGCAACGCGAGGTAAGCGCCGAAGGTGTGCGCGTGTTGACGCCGCTTCTTCCGCATGGCTTGAGCACGGAGCAGGCGCTTGCAGCACAGAGATCCATGCTAGACGCCTATCTCGTGGAGACAAAGCTGCAGTCGTTTGTCTCGTGGTACTACACCCCGATGGCACTCGCGTTCTCGGCGCATCTTACGCCTGAAGTGACGGTGTATGACTGCATGGACGAGCTCTCCGCGTTTCAGGGTGCGCCCGCAGCGCTGTTGGAGATGGAGCGGCGACTCTTTGCCGTAGCCGACGTCGTCTTCGCCGGCGGCGCAAGCCTGTACGCCTCCAAGAAGAAGCAGCATGCGAACGTGCACCTGTTCGCCAGCAGCATTGACCGCGACCACTTTGCCGGTGCGCGGCGCACACAGCAGGACCCCGCAGATCAGCGGAACATTGCCCATCCCCGCATCGGTTTCTTTGGCGTGCTGGATGAGCGTCTCGATCGTGCCCTGTTGCGGGAAGCCGCTTCACTTCGGCCCGACTGGCAGTTCGTTCTGGTTGGCCCGGTCGTCAAGATCCGCGAAGACGAGTTGCCGCATGCGGCAAACATTCACTATCTCGGCCAGAAGTCTTACGCGGACCTGCCGCAGTATCTTGCGAACTGGGACGTGGCCATGCTGCCGTTCGCACAGAACGCTTCCACCAGGTTCATCAGCCCGACCAAGACGCCGGAGTATCTGGCCGCGGGTAAGCCAGTCGTCTCCACACCTATCCGCGACGTAGTCAGGCCCTACGGCGACCTTGGTCTCGTGAGGATTGTGGCTACGCCGGACGAGTTCGTGAAGGCACTGGATGGTGCGCAGGCGTCGGCAGATGCAACGTGGCTTGCCGCCGTGGACAAGTTTCTTGCCGGCACGTCATGGGTGAAGACATTTGAGGGCATGCAGCGTGAGATCACACGCTGCTATGAAGACGGCGCAGCGGATACGGCTGCAGCAGTCACTACGGAAAGCGTGCTGCATGTTTGATTACTTGATTGTTGGTGCTGGCTTTGCCGGCAGCGTACTTGCGGAGCGGCTCGCAACCCAGGCAAACGCCAAGGTGCTGGTCATCGACCAGCGGAACCACATCGCCGGGAATGCCTATGACTTCTACAACGATGCGGGCATCCTCGTGCACAAATATGGCCCTCACATCTTCCACACCAACTCTGAGAAGGTGTTTGCCTACCTGTCGCGCTTTACCGACTGGCGGCCCTACGAGCATCGCGTGCAGACCAGTGTTGACGGCCAGCTTGTGCCCATGCCCATCAACGCGGACACCATCAACCAGCTCTACGGCCTCACGCTGAACTGCCAGCAAGTCGAAGCGTTTCTTGCCTCGGTCGCGGAGCCGCGCAGCGTGCTGAAGACGTCGGA
This sequence comes from uncultured Terriglobus sp., assembly GCA_964244605.1. Lineage (GTDB taxonomy): Bacteria > Acidobacteriota > Terriglobia > Terriglobales > Acidobacteriaceae > Terriglobus. Next base: position 6,703 of record CAXTJS010000148.1, read on the forward strand.
AGACGTCGTCGTCAACCGTATCGGCCGTGATCTCTACGAGAAGTTCTTCCGCAACTACACGCGCAAGCAGTGGGACCTGGATCCCTCAGAACTGGACGCTTCGGTAACGGCTCGCGTGCCGGTTCGCTCGTCGCGGGATGACCGCTATTTCACCGACACCTTCCAAGCGATGCCTCTGCATGGCTACACACGCATGTTCGAGCGGCTGCTGGATCATCCAAACATCCACGTCATGCTGAACACGAGCTATGACGACATGAAGGACGAGGTCAACTTTCGCGAACTCATCTTCACGGGCCCGGTCGATGAGTACTTCGACCATTGCTACGGCAAGCTGCCGTACCGGTCACTGCACTTTGAGCACCAGACGCACGATCGCCCGCAGTACCAGTCCGCTGCCGTGGTGAACTACCCGAATGAACACGCCTACACGCGTGTGACCGAGTTCAAAGCGCTTACCGGGCAGGAACATCCTAAGACCAGCATCGTCTTCGAGTACCCGCGCAGCGAAGGCGACCCCTACTATCCGATACCGCAGCCCGCAAACGCCCTGCTCTACCAGAAGTACAAGGCGATGGCCGACGCCCTGCCCGACGTGCATTTTGCCGGCCGGCTTGGAACTTACAAGTACTACAACATGGACCAGGTCGTGGCACAGGCGCTTACG
>CAXTJS010000149.1:0-7316 GCA_964244605.1 uncultured Terriglobus sp.
TGGGAGGTGCTTGAGGCGGGTTCGCCGCGTGAGTTGCCCCTGCCCGGCGATCCGCTTGCCACGCACCGCATTCGCCGCACTCGCGAAAGCATCCTGCAGGAGCGAGCCGAAGCGCGCAGGCGTGCGCAGGCAAAGGTGTACGACGCCGCCGTACGTGCCGATGATGTCGAGCAGCAGGGTATGCACGACGACCGTTCGCACGCCATGACGCTGTCGTAATTTGCTCTTGTAGATCTGCTGTTGCGGGCAGGCGAGCGGCAACGCTTCACACCCGCTGGACTGGCCGCATATGTTCCCAAACATCCGCGAAGATTGGCGTGCCAACAACCGCGACTGGACGCGTCACGGCTTCTGGGTCATGGTCGTCTACCGCTACGGGCGATGGCGCTACCGCATTCGTCCCCGTGCGCTGCGCGTGCCGTTTTCGTTCTTGTACAAGCTGCTCAAGTTCTTTGCGGACTCGGTGCTCGGCGCGGAGATCCCCTGCGAAACGCAGATCGGCCGCAGGCTCGTGATCGAGCACACCGGCTCTATCGTGATCAGCGGTGATGCCGTGCTTGGCGACGATTGCATCCTGCGCCATGGAGTCACGATCGGCCTGCGTCACACCAACCGCCGCGGCTCGCCCGTGCTCGGCAACCGCGTGGACATCGGTGCGGGTGCGAAGCTGCTGGGGTCCATCCGCATCGGCAACGACAGCGCCATCGGCGCCAACGCCGTGGTACTGTGCGATGTGCCCGACGGCTATGCTGCGGTCGGGAACCCAGCTCGGCTCATCGCGCGGCGTAAACCCGTAGTAGCGATGGAGCCGATGGCCGAGGCTGTCACGCTGTGACTCCTCGCGAATCAATACTGACCGTGGTCGTCATCGGCCGTAATGAGGGTGATCGCCTCGCGCGCTGCCTGCAGTCGGTTCTCGCCATGCAACATGAAGGCGTGGAACTGGAATGCTTCTACGTTGATTCCAGCTCGACAGACAACAGCGTTGCCGTCGCCGAGTCTCTTGGCTTTAAGACGATTGCACTGAACACCGACCGACCCACGGCTGCGAAGGGACGCAATGCAGGCTGGCGTGCAGGTACGGGCGAGTTTGTCCTGTTCCTCGACGGAGACACGGTACTGCATCCCGCCTTCGTGCAAGAGGCCTCACAAGCCTTTGAGGACACGAGCGTAGCCGTGGTGTGGGGACACCGCCGCGAGCTCTATCCGGAGCGCTCGGTCTACAACCGCGTGCTCGACCTCGACTGGATGTACCAGCCCGGCTGGACACCCTTCTGTGGCGGCGACGCGCTCTTCCGCAGATCGATGCTGGAAGTGACCGGTGGCTTCGACGAAGCGCTCATCGCAGGTGAGGAGCCAGAGCTGTGCCGTCGCATCCTTGCACTCGGCGGCACGATCCTGCATGTCGACCTGCCGATGACGGGGCACGACCTCGCCATCACGCGATGGTCCCAGTACTGGCACCGCGCCAGCCGCGCGGGGCATGCCTATGCGGAAATCGCCGAACGCTTCCGCACGAGCGACAACCCGTTCTGGTCCGACGAGGTGCACCGCAACCGCAGGCATGCGCTTACTCTGTTCGGCGTAGCGGCAGGCGGTGTATTGCTGGCGCTGCTGCTGCGGCTGCTCTGGCCGCTGGAGTTGGTGGTCTTTGTGCTGCTTGCACTCTCGATGCGCTCCGCATGGAAGGTGCGCTGGAAGTCGAAGAGCGCATGGACGCTGCTGCTCTACGGCGTGCACTCGCACCTGCAGCAGGTCCCGATCTACTTCGGTGCCCGGCGCTTCTATCGCAACAGAAACGCGGGCAAGCGTTCGCAGTTGCTGGAGTACAAGTAATCAGCCCGTCACGATCGCGAGCGCGAATCCGTCGTAGCCCTTGCTGCCCACCGTCTGCACGGCCGTCGCCTGGAGGCGTGGGTCGCTGGAGAGCATGTTGAAGAACTTGCGGACACCCTGGACCCGGGCATCGCTGCTTGCCGCATCGACGATTGCTCCATCGCGGATGACGTTGTCGCCAACGATGACCGTACCGGGCCGCGCAAGCTTCAACGAAAGATCCAAGTAAGCAGGATTGTTTGGCTTGTCCGCGTCGATGAAGATGAAGTCGAAAGGCAGTGTTTTTTCCTCGACCAGCTGCTGCAGATGATCAACGGCCGGCCCGACGCGAACCTCAACGATGTGATCAAGGCCGGCCTTTCGCAGGTTCTCCGTCGCAACTGCCGCATGCTTCGCTTCTGACTCCAGCGTGATCAATTTGCCGTTTGTAGGCAGCGCTCGAGCCATCCAGATGGTGCTGTAACCGCCGAGTGTTCCAATTTCGAGCACCCGCTTTGCTCCGCTCATTCGCACAAGCAAGTGCAGCAGCTTGCCTTGGTTCGGCGCGACATCGAAGGCCGGCAGTTGTGCCTCGGCATTCGCCGACAAGACTGACTCCAGAGCGGCATCTGAGCCGATGAGCTTCTGCTGCAGGTAGTCGTCGACTACTGTCCAGGTTTGCTGATCCATTGCCGTATCTTACGTTTGACTTTGGACCATGGAGGCGTCCACAAAGGTCTGAGCTGTCAGTGGGCGGGCCGGTATGCCTGCCACAACCAGCCCCGCAGCCACGTCTTTTGTGACGACCGCGTTCGCGCCTACAGTCGCATGATCGCCGATAGTCACGCCGCCCAGCACGGTCACGCCACGACCGATCCAGACCTCGCGGCCGATCGTGATGCGCTTCGCCGTGTGGCCCGCATCGCGGATGGCGACGCCTGCCGCGCGGGCGTGGTTCGCATCGCGCAGGCTGCTGTACTCGCCGATCATGGTGCCTGCGCCGATGGTGATGCCCTCCATCGCGACCAGGTGGACGCCGCGCGACAGCACACAACCATCGCCGAGCGCGATCTCGGCGATGCCTTGCGTTTCAAGGTGGAGATCTGGGTAGAGCAGGCAGTCGTTGCCGAAGCGGACCTTGCCTGTGCCATAGACGTGTGCGCGCCCAAGCACCACAGTTGAGCTCGGCATCGCGACCTTGAGCGCGGAGCTGAGCGAAGCGAAGCTCCAGATGCGCCGCGTGGATTCACGTAGACCGGCAGTCACGCGCAGCAGGGAAGCCAGCGGTCCGGCAAGCAGCTGTTTCACGGCGCGGCTCAAAGACGAGTTACCACGGGCGTGGCGGCGAGATGCGTCCGCCCTTTGTTTCTGCCCACGCCTGCTGCAACAGCGAACGCATCGTCGCAAAGTGCTTCGCGCGTTCCTTACGCTCAGGCGTACGGCTCAAACAATTGCGCCACACGCTTACCGTGTAGAGGCCCTGCTCCATCCACTTGGCCAGCCGTGCCTTCGCGCCGTGGTTCTTGCGGTAGTAGAGAAACGTGCTGCGCATGCGCCACAGCACCACCTGTGCCGAGGGCGATGAGAAGGTGAGCGACTTCAGCCCGCGTGAGGACTCGCCGCCGATGTGCGTGATCGTGATATCGGGCCAGTAGCAGATCTGCCAGCCGGCCTGCTTGAGCCGGTAGCAGAGGTCGACCTCCTCGTAGTAGAGGAAGAACGCGGGGTCGAAGACGCCAACCTGCCGCAACGCTTGAGGCCGCACAATGGAGAAAGCACCGGGTACCCAGTCCACGTTTGCGGCTGCGCCCTGGTCGGCCCAGGTGCGGTCGAGCCTGCCCCAGAGTTTTGACTTCGGGTATTTCGCGGCCATGCCGGTAAGCACGGCGGCATCAATGGCAAGCGAGTGGAAGCTGCGGCCCGAGGGCTGCCAGCCGCCATCGCGGCCCACCAGCCTGCCGCCGGCGAGGGCACAATGCCTGGATGCATCCATGTGCACGATGGCCCGCCGTAGAGCACCGGGTGAGCAAAAGGCGTCAGAGTTGAGCAGAACGTAATAGCGTCCTGTTGCGTGCTGCAGCGCGAGGTTGTTGGCGTTGCCGAAGCCGAGGTTCACCTCGCTGCGCAAGAGCTTCACCTGCGGGAACTCCGCCGCGATCATCTCGGCGGAGCCGTCGCGCGAGGCGTTATCGACCACGATGATCTCCGCAGCGATGTCCGCAACTTCCTGCAGGGCAGAGGCGAGGCATTCCCGTGTGGTCGCGAGCGTGTTGAACGAGATGATCAGGATCGATAACTCGATCGCTGCCGCAGTCTTAGGCTGCGTGACTTCGTCACGAGAAGGCGCGGCAATCTCGGCGGCAATCATACGCCCGCACCCACAGCCGGTGATGTTTGTTCGCGCAGGACGTTGGCCAGCATCGCATGGTTCTTCGGCAGGTTGTAGCAATCCATCACACGCGCCCGCGCCGATGCGCCTAGCCGGTGCCGCAAATGTTCATCCGATGCAAGCAGCGTAATGGCCTGCGTCAACGCGTCCACGTTTGAGGGTGCGACCAGCAGCCCATCCTGCCCATGCCGGATGAGTTCGCTGATGCCGGCAACCGTGGTGCTCACGCAGGGGATCTGCAGCGCCATTGCTTCCATCAACGCAACGGGGATGCCCTCGGCAAAGCTCGGCAGCACAAAGATGTCTGCGGTGCGCAGGAGCGCTGCCGTTTCAGCGTGCGACCGTGCGCCGGCGAAGGTAATGCGGTCCTCAATGTTCAGAGATGCGGCGTAGTGCTGCAGCGCCTCGCGCTCCACGCCGTCGCCAACGAGCGTGGCCTGCACTGCGAGTTCTGCGTCGCGCATGCGCGTGACTGCCTCAAGCAGAAGGCGATGTCCCTTCTCAGGAACAAGGCGGCCCACACAGACGATCTGCACGACTGCGTTGTGGCTTTGCGCAGTTGGAGTAGCAGGCTCCTTCAGGAAATCGCCCGTGACACCAAGCCGCACCACGTGCAGCTTGGTCCAGCTCGCCGGCGGCATGCGTTGCATCAGCTGGCTCTTTGCGAAATCGCTGATGCAGAGGATGAACTTCGCCTCTTCCAGCTTCTCGGCAAGGTGGTAAGCGCTGAAGTCCTGCAACTCCTCAGGCCCATGGATGGTGAGGGAGTAGGGGATGCCCCATGCTGCGGAAACCAGCATGCCCACTGAGGCCACGGGACCGCCAAAGTGCACGTGCAGATGTTGCAGATCGCGGCGTCGCATCCATGCACCGACCAGCAGTGCCTCCGCAAGATACGCGAGCCAGAGTGCCCTGCGTCGAGCGGTGAGCCGTGGCATGCGCATCACGGCAAGCAGACCGCGCAGAGGTATGGCAGGATGCGCAAGCACGATGGAACAAAGCAGTGCGAGTGCCTGTGCCTTTGAGGTGCCTTTGATGTAGTAGGTCTTCCCCGCCTCCGCTGCTTCGGCTGGCGGCAGGTCTGCAAGCGCACGATCGGGCTGGTTGATGGATGCGGTCTCAATGGTGAGACCGAGCGCCCGCAGGCCCAGCACCTCATACAGAAAGAACGTGTGGGAGATTGCGGGATAGCGGCTGAGTAGATAGCCGATGCGTGCTGTCGTTGGACTGGCACTGGCCGGCTCTCCAGACGCGGTGATGACTCCGGAGCCCTCCGTCACATCGTCGGTCGCCAGCATGGCCAAAGTATACGAACGCCTTTGCTGTTTCTGACAGCTTTCTCTCTGCCACTTCCGGGTAACGCCGGTGCCAGTTCTGCACGATAGGCTTAGCGGAGCACATGGCGCGCGCGACTGGGGCACCGGCCCTTCCGGCAACCGTCTGGGACGGGCGGCACAACAACTTCGACGCGTTGCGTCTGTTGCTGGCGGCGCTGGTGCTTTACTCGCACTGCTATCCGCTGGGCACGGGTTCTGAAGCGCGCGAGCCGTTTGCGTTGCTCACGCGCGGGCAGATGACGGGCGGCGCCGTCGCGGTGGACCTCTTCTTCGTGATGAGCGGCTTCATGATCGCGGCGAGTGCGGAACGCAGCCGCGGCATATGGCGGTTCCTGCAGCGGCGGGTGGCGCGCATCTACCCGGCGTTTGCCATGTATGCGCTGCTCAGCATTGCCGTGCTCGTGCCTCTTGGGAGAGCGGTGTTGGTGCTGCCTTGGGCCGCGCGCATCGGCGACTTCTTCTTGCAGACGCTGCGTCTGCGCGAGTTCACTTACACCGCCGCCTTTGCGCACAATCCATATCCGAACGTCATCAACGGATCGACGTGGTCGATCCAGTATGAGTGCTGGTGCTACGTGGGTGTGGCGCTGCTCGCGGCTGCCGGTTTGCTGCGGCGACGTGCCATTGCGCTCGCGCTGTTTCTCGCGTCGATCGGTATGAGCCTGTTGTATCTGGCGGAGAAGTGGACGTTCGGCGGCGGTGCCTTGGGTGTTCTGCTTGGCTTGCCGGGCCTGTGGGCGCGGCTGCTGCCGTTGTACCTGGCTGGCGTGGTGTTCTACCTGTATCGCGACCGCATTCCGCATCGCGGTTGGTTGGCGGCATGCTCGTTGCTGCTGCTGATCGTGGCTGCCGTGACTCCGCTTGGCATCACGGCGCTGTTCCCTGTCGCTGGGACATACCTTGTCTTCTACCTGGCGTATGCCGCGTGGCTACCGTTGCAGCGTGCCGGACGCTTTGGCGACTTTTCCTACGGCCTGTACCTCTACGCGTTCCCGCTACAGCAGATCGTGATGCAGCGGTTGGGGCATCCTGTGCGGCCCGTCGTCCTGTTTGCGCTTGCACTGCCGCTTACGGCGCTTGCTGCCGTCGCGAGCTGGTACGGGGTGGAGCGTCGGTTCCTGCGGCCGGGGCGACGGCATGAAACACCCGTGACTCAGTAATTGTGTGACCCATGTCCGGACTTTCGGACATCTGAGACTTTCAGAGAACCCATGTCCCAAGAGCGGGACATGGGGCACACCTGCACCTATATGGAAACTTCCCGGTCTCGAACGGAGCGATACAGCTCCAGTATCGTATAGACCTTCTTCTCCCAGTCGTACTCACGCACAATCTTCGCGCGACCAGCTTCGCCCATGTCGCGGCAAAGCTCGGGAGAAGCCAGCAGCCGCTGCATCGCGTCAGCAAAGCCTTTCGTCATGGCCTCGCGTGATGTTGGTTGAACGAGCACACCGCAGCTTGCGTCAAGGTAGTCCGCCGGGCCTCCCCACGCCGTTGCGATCACAGGCCGGCCCACGGCCATCGCTTCCAGCACCACGGCACCGCCGCACTCGTAGATGCTGGGCAGCACCAGCGCAACGCAGTCGCGCAGCAGATTTGCACAGAAAGCCTGCGACTGCCAGCCGTGAAACGTCACACGATCGGCGATGTTGAGTTCTGCCGCGAGCTGTCGCCATGCCGCCCGCATGGAGCCCTCGCCGACGACATCGAGCGTGGCTTCCGGTACGAGTGGAAGCGCGCGCAACACAATGTCCAGCGCCTTCCAATCCACCAGC
>CAXTJS010000150.1:0-7262 GCA_964244605.1 uncultured Terriglobus sp.
TTTGCCGTATGCGGTGCGCACTCCTGTGCCGCGGCACCGAGGGAAACGGTTGCGATCAGGACTATTGCGATCAGAACTGCTTTCGACATCTGCGTGTCTCCTGGCAGCGGTAGTAGGAGCCGCTGACAGAAGCAAGGTTCAGCCGTAAAAGGTCGCCGTCGTAGTGGCCTGTGTCAACGGCGTCGCATGACAGTTGTCATCGTGACAAATGTCATCCTGGAGACCTGCGGCAGCCACTGTCTCGATCCACGAAAAGGGAGCATGATGTTGAGGTATGGCAGGTATGGGCGACTTTCATAAGAGCAGCTACGATGGCGGCAACAGCTTCGCGAAGTCTTGGGCTGAACAGCCAGATGAGCCACTCGCCTCCGGTGAAGCATGGCGCACGTCGAAGGGCAGCGCACGCGTGCTTCGCTACGTTTCGCTGCTGTACACGGGCTTCTTCTTCATCGAGCCATACCTGCGGCATGACGGGCGGCACTGGCTGTGGTTTGCGCTCTTCTACGCCGTCTTTTTGGCGCTCTACGTCGGCATCACGGTCACGTGCAGTTCGCGCCTGCAGCGCTTCCTCTTTGGCTGCTTTTTTGTGCTCGGCTTCGTGTACTACCCGTTCAACTCGAGCGCGTCCGGCGTCTTTGTCTACCCCGTCGTCATGATGGCGTTTGTGATGCGCAGCACGCGGGCCTTCCTCCTGATCCTTGCACTGCAGGTCACGGCCATCGCGGCGGAGACGTGGCTGCTGCACCTGCACTGGTGGGCGTCGTGCATGGGCATCTTCTTCTGCCTGGTCATCGGCCTCAGCAACCTGTCGTATTCGCGGCAAAAGCGTGCGGCCTTTCTGCTGAACCGCGCCAACGACGAAATCGAACACCTGGCGCAGGTGGCCGAGCGCGAGCGCATTGCACGTGACCTGCACGATCTGCTGGGACACACGCTCACCGTCATCGCCATCAAGAGCGAGCTGGCCAGCCGCATCCTGCCGCACGACCAGGAGCGCGCCGCACAGGAGATGCGCGAGGTGGAGCAGACCGCGCGGCAGGCGCTGGCCGAGGTGCGTGAGGCTGTGACGGGCTACCGCTCCGAAGGCATCGGCACAGAGGTGGCACGCGCCCGCAACACCCTGGCCGCCGCCGGTGTGCAGTTGACCACGGACCTAGCCACCACGCAGATGACGCCCGCGCAGGCCAACGTGCTTTGCCTTGCGCTGCGCGAGGCCGTGACCAACATCGTGCGGCACGCGAAGGCGAGCGCATGCAGCCTGTCGCTGCATTACGTGCGGCACGGTGCCGATGACGAGCTGGAAATGTGTGTGAACGATAACGGCAGCGGCGCGGCGCGCGAGGAGGGCAATGGCCTGCGCGGCATGCGCGAGCGCGTGAAGGCTGCGGGCGGAACCGTCCTGCTGAAGAGCAAGCCAGGCGAGGGAACCACGCTTTCCGTATGCTTGCCGCGTGCGGCGGAAGTGCGCAGCCGCAACGCACTGGCTTCACTGCCTACGGGCGATGAGGCCGCGGTGCGGGCGGCGAGTGTGCGTCTGCCGAAGAACGTCGCGGTGGGCGCATGAGCGCGGCTGCGGCGAGCGGGCCACGCAAGATCCGCGTTCTGCTGGCGGAAGACCAGGGCATGGTGCGCGGCGCGCTGGCGGCGCTGCTCAATATTGAGCCAGACATCGAGGTCGTCGCCGCCGTTGCCGATGGCGAAGAGGCCTTTCGCGCCACCGGCCAGCACCGCCCTGAGGTACTGGTGACCGACATCGAGATGCCGCACCTCACGGGCCTCGAACTCGCCGCAAAGGTCCGTGAACTCTATCCCGCGATCAAGATCGTCATCCTAACCACCTTCGCGCGGCCCGGCTACCTGCGCCGCGCGCTCGACGCCGGTGCCAGCGGCTATCTGCTGAAGGAGCGGCCTGCCGCCGAACTGGCCGACGCCGTGCGCCGTGTGCACCGCGGCATGCGCGTCGTCGACCCGGGTCTCGCCGCCGAAATCTGGAACGCCGAAGAAGACCCGCTGACCGAGCGCGAACGCCAGATCTTGCGCCGCGCCGGTGAGGGTGAGACCACGGCCGAGCTGGCGAAGTCGCTGCGGCTGAGCGAGGGTACGGTGCGCAACTACCTGTCGGAAGCCATCAGCAAGCTGGGCGCTGCGAACCGTATCGAAGCGGCGAGGACAGCGAGAGCAAAGGGCTGGCTATAACGTCGGGTGCCCCATTCTTTCGCGGCTCTATCGCGAAAGGGTGGGGTCGCTTCGTGCGAAGCACGAACCGCTCCTGCTACATCGCCCTGTTCGAGGGTGGTGGCGCTCCATACCCCACCCTTCGCTACGCGAAGAATGGGGCACCCAACGTCTCGGCTCTCGAAGATCCAAGACGCGGGTAGACGTGCTCAGCACGATACTTCGCCTGCAACATTCACGCCACGCTCACACTCACTCCCGCATAATCGCGGGCATGAAGCCATGGTTCTTCGGTCTGCTGTTTGCCGGTTGTGTGGTGCTGTCCGTCGTCGCGCAGAGTGGGGCGGCCCAGCCCGCATCTACTACGGGTATGAACCCGTGGGTTGACCTCATGACCAAGGCCGTCGCGCACGCGAAGCAGCATGGTGCGGCGATGCCGGTGCTCTCGCCCATCGACCTGACGGTCGCGCCCGAGGCCTTTCCCAAGCTTGCCAGCCGTATCCCCGCGGGCTCACCCACGGTGCCGGTCGCTGACCTTGAGCGCATGGGCGTCCGCGTCTTTCCGTGGACGACGAACGACCCCGAACCGATGCGTGCCATCCTCCGCTCGGGCGTGGACGGCCTGATCAGCGATCGCCCCGACATCCTGCAAAAAGTACTGGCGGAAGAGCGCGCCGCAAGCCCGGGTGATGCCCGGCTGAAGCGGTTTGTCGTGAGCGCGCACCGTGGCGGCCGTGGCCTGCGGCCTGAGAACACGCTGCCCAGCTTCGAGAGCGGCCTCGACCAGCTTGCCACCGAGCTCGAGACCGACACTGGTGTTTCGACTGACGGCGTCTCGCTCATCTCGCACGACCAGTTCTTCAACCCGCAGAGCTGCCGCCACGCCGACGGCTCGCCCTACACGCTGGAGAATCGCGTGCACCTGCGCGACATCTCTTCGACCGATGCGCAAAAGATCTTCCTCTGCGACAAGCTGCACAGCAACTTCCCGGACCAGAAGAACGACCTGTCGCTCTCACCCGTGACGGTCGCCTTCGCCGCGAAGACGGGCAAGCCGCATCCGTACGCGCCGACGTACGCGGCCGAGCTCTTCCACTTCGTCCGCTTCTACGTGGACTACTACACGACCGGCGCGGGCAAGGGCACGCCGCATGCCGCCGAGCGCGCGGCCAATGCGCGCACCGTCCGCTTCAACATCGAGACCAAGCTCTATCCCGAAGACCTGCCCGACAACATCAAGCAGATGCAGGAGCCGGGCGTGCCCGTGGCGCTGATCCACAATCAAACGCGCGAGCCGCAGGCGTTTGTCGACGCACTCGCCGGCACCATCCGGCGCGAAAAGATGGAAGACCGCTGCGTGATCCAGAGCTTCGACTTCCGCACGCTCCTGCTCGTCGCGGAGCAGTACCCGAAGATACCGACCAGCTACCTGACGCAGAGCCCGGCGCTGATGAAGACTGCGTTCGTGCCGGCGTCGCTGCGATCCCAGCCTTAGTTTCGTCGTACAAGCTTCGGTGGACCCCACCTTCGCGAAGCTAAGGTGGGATCCACTATGCGCTCGCCGCCCTTTCCCGCCACTCCAGCCGGGCGGCCACCGCGATTACCAGCAGCGTCACGCACGTAACCACGGCGCTGGCAAAGCTCAACCGGCGGTAGCCGTAGCCGTGCGTTAGCACCAGTCCACCCAGGCTTGCGCCGATGGCGTTGCCCAGATTGAACGCGCCCTGGTTCAGCGTGGAAGGCAGGTTTGGCGCGCCCTTTGCCTGCTCCACGATGCGCGCCTGCAGCGGCGCACCTGCGGCAAAGATCACCGCACCGAACAGGCACACGATGCCGACGGCTGTGGCGACGCCTTCGATGGCAAAGGGCATCGCGAGAAAGACGAGCAGAAGCGAGCCGTATCCGATGAAGAGCGTCGGGATCTGCTTCCAGTCGCTCATGCGCGCGCCGATCAGGTTGCCGATCGTGATGGCGACACCAAAGGCCACCAGCACCAGCGTCACGGTATGCGGCGAAAGCCCGGTAACGGTCTCAAGGATGGGCGTGATGTAGGTGAGCACGCAGAACATGGCCACGGACGAAAGCGTGCTGATGGTGAGCACCAGTTGCACGCCGGGCCGCAGCACGGCTTTCAGTTCGCTGCGCAGGGCGATAGGTTCCGGCTGCTGCTCGGGCAGAAAGCGCAGAAGACCGGCGCCTGCAATCAGGCCGATGGGGATGAGCGCCGCAAACGCCATGCGCCAGCCGAAGTGTTGGCCCAGGGCCGTACCCACGGGCACACCGAGCACGTTGGCCAGCGTGAGTCCCGTGAACATGAGCGCGATGGCCTGGGCGCGCTGCGCGGGCGGCACCACGCTTGCGGCAACGATGCTGCCGATGCCGAAGAAGGCGCCATGCGACAGCGCCGTAAGGATGCGCGCACCCAGCAGCAAACCGTAGTTCGGCGCAAGCGCACACAGCAGATTGCCGACGACGAACATGCCCATCAGGAAGACGAGCGCGCGTCGCCGCTCCCAACGCGAGACCACCAGCGCAATCCACGGCGAACCCAGCGTCACGGAGAGCGCATACGCCGTAACCAGCGTGCCCGCCTTCGGGATGGAGATGGTGAAGTCGCGCGCGAGGTCGGGCAGAAGGCCGAGGATGATGAACTCGGTGGTGCCGATACCAAAGGCCGACACGGCCAGCGCCACAAGAGACTTACGCACGGCGAAACATGCGGCGGTCAAAACGGAACGGCTGCGCCTCGCCGATGACGAGGTGCTTAAAGTCGGGGTGCTCGGGGTTGAGCAGCACGTTGAAGTCATGCATCACGGAAGCTGACGGCACGATGAGTGCGACGCTCCGCTTGCTCTCGAACCAAAGCATGCCGGTGGCGAGGCATGCCGGCGAGGGAGTGTCGCGCCAGCTCTCGGGCAGATCCCTCTCCTGCACCCTGTCCTGAATGAATTCGTCCGGCAGAGTGGCCGGAACGGCGACAAGCTCAGGCTGCTCTACCTGCAGATCAAGATTTACAAAGAACTCGACCGACGCCAGCGCAAGCGAGGGCGAGGTATAAACCATCGGCGTCCCCAACTTATGCCAGCGGGCCGCGTTCTTGCGTGCACCTTCGCCGGAAAAGGCGGTTGTTGCATGCCGCACTGCAGTGATGCGCCAGAGCTGCATCAGCTGTAGAGGCCGTACTCGATGCGACCCAGTATCTCGTCTACCTGTGCTGCGCCGACATTGGTGTCCAGCAGTTCCAGGGGTATGTCTCCACCAAGCGCGCGGTTTGGAATCCGAAGCCACTGGGAGGCAGAGACCGGGCTTTCCAGTACATCTTCGGCGTGTGCGAACACCTTTGCCAAACGCACAAGCCGATCCGACTCGTGCGCAGAAAGCCTGCCTTTTTCTGCTACCCGGCGACTCAGCGTGCGCGCCGTAATGCCGACGACTCGCGCAACATCGTTTACGGGCAGTCCCAGCTTCTTCGCCATGCTCACCAGCGCACCTACGGGAAGCCCCTTGCGCGTGAGTGAAACCAGCTCCGGCTCATTCTCAACACTCGTGCGCAACGCCCTACGGCCACCCAGCACATCTGCAATCATCGCTACGGTCATTTCGCCACCTGTACCTAAAGTGTACGCCAATTGGCGAATGCTTCTTCGATGCATTTCCCGTTAGGCGAATGGTAGCCTAGCCACGACTTTGCCTGCCGACGCCCAGACCGGATCCTCGCCACAGCAGGGCGCACGAAAGACCGTGCTCTTTGTCTCGCGAGAGCCGGTCTTTCATGAGCGAAACGGTGCCACCACTGCGGCCACCAACCTGCTGCAGCAACTGCGTGACAGCGGCGCAGACGTGACCGTGCTGGTAACGCTTGCGGCGAGCCGGTCGCCCCGTCTGCGCTTCTGTGCGAAGCTGCCGCTGCCGGCGGGGACGCACCTGCGGGTGCCGGGCTACCTGCGCTTTGGCGAGTGGTTTCTGCGGCCGTTTACGCCGTGGACATGGCTGCGCCGTCTCCTGCGGCTAAGCGACCGTGTTCGCCTGCTGCAACCGCTGCGCTCGGTGCTGCAACACGCTATCGGCAACCGGCTCTTCGCCGGTTCGTGGGACCTGAACGAGCCGACGCGCGGCGAAGCGTCGCTTGTTCTCGATGCAGCAAAGACGCTGCAGCCCGACGTCGTGATTGCCAACTACGCCTGCTGGGGTCTGCTGCTGGCGCAGCTGAAACGTGAGGTCGTGCCGGAGGCACATACGGCCATCCTGATGCACGATCTGCTTGCGGAGCATGTGCGCCTCTTCCGCGAACAGGGCATGCCGCTGGACTGCAATCCCATCACGCGGGAACAGGAACTCGCATGGCTGAACGGTGCCGACACGCTGATCGCCGTGCAGCAGCGGGAGGCCGACGCGATCCGCGGCCATGTGCAGGGCGAGGTGCTGGTGCAGCCCATCGAGATGCCGGTGGCGCTGCCGGTTGCATCCGGCAGCGGTGCATGCGAGGCCGGCCGCTGCCTCTTTGTCGGTTCGGGCAGCCCGCCCAACGTGCAGGGCGCGGTATGGCTTTTGCAGAAGGTGTGGCCGCACGTGCTGCGGGTGCGGCCCGGTGCCGTGCTCGTGATCGCGGGTGACGTGTGTGCCCGGCTCAAGCCCGCGCCGGGCGTACGCCTGCTCGGCAGCGTGCCTTCGCTGGCCGCAGAGTACCAGCAGGCCTCCGTGTGCGTGGTGCCTCTGCTCGTGGGCACGGGCCTGAAGATCAAGCTGCTTGAGGCGCTCCGCTACGGCAAGGCGACGGTGTCAACGGGCGTGGGTGTGCAGGGTGTTGAGGCTTGGGTTGACGACGTTGTGAGCGTCGCGGACGATCCGGCTTTGTTTGCGAGCAACATAGCCGCGTTCTTCAAAGATACGGATTTGCGGCACAGTCGGGAGCGCGCCGCAGCAGCCTTGATGCAGAAGCATTTCGGCCCGCAGAGTGCGGCGAAGCAGGCTTTGCTGGCTCGCTTGTTCGGCTGAGTGCTTCGCCCTGAGCACGTGCTGAAGCCCCGTTATGTCGTCATTTCGACCGGAGCGACGGCTCCATCGTCGCGGAGCGGAGAAACCTGCTG
>CAXTJS010000151.1:0-2804 GCA_964244605.1 uncultured Terriglobus sp.
AACGACCCATTTTGCTTCAAGCCAGGCGGACAGGAAGAAGGACGGCACTAGGAGCACCAGAAAAGCTCCTCCTGCAACGAACACTGAATCCGTGGGATCAATCGATGCTGCGGTCACAGGGAACAACAAGACGTGCCCGGCAGGTGTATCGATAAAGCGGCTTAGCTCTGGATAGCGTTGGGTGAGCAAGTCCAGCACGGTCCAAGTGCCCATCTCAAGTACAAACATCACCACCCAGGTAATTGGAAAGCCAAGAAGGGTCGTGAACAGGTTTGCGATGCCAAGCCGAAGCAGCGCGCCGCGCCAGGAAGCGCGAACCCGGCTTCGGAAGTAGGCCGCTTCAATGAGGATAACGAAGACAAGAAGCCCGGCCACGATCGGATAGGAGACCGAGATCATCGGGATGCCCGCATCAGCCCGTGCACAGGACGGAGCGGCGCACACGCCCAGAAGCACAAAAGCGAAACGAACTAACATTCGCAGCTTGCGCTTCCGGACGTTTGCGTCAAGAAACGTCATCGGATCAGGGTTGAGGCGCGGACGATGTGGTGCCCGCAGGTGTGGGCTGACCAATGGGGGTGCCGGGTGTGTAGGGCGGCAGCGGATCAGGCGTTGCGGTCAGCGGCTTCGGCGGTGCGGGGGCCTGCGGAGCCGTCAAACCGGGGATGTTAGGTGCGCTGGTGACGGCACCGCTCGCCGCCTGCTCGATGCTGATGCCGTAGCGGTCCAGCGTGTTTGAGAGCAGTTGCAGCAGGGTCGCGCGATCTTTCGCGTAAACAGCCGTGGCGGAGATAAGGTTATTCTCGGCCGTCGCAAGGTTACGCTCCTGCTGCAAGACGTTGGCGGTCGTTGAGGCACCGAGCCGGTACTTCTTCCGCTCGGCGTCAAGTGCCTGATTCTGGTAGTCGCGTGCGGCCTGCGCGGCGACGGTAGAGGCACGGTCGTTGGTGAGCGCGTACTGCTGGTTGATGACTTGGATACGCGTCTGCGTGTAAAGCTGCTGCAGGCGCATTTCGGCCTGGCGGTACTCCATCTGCGAGCGCGCCTGATCGGCCTGCGCGGCACGGTTACGGATCGTAATATTCAACGTCACGCCTAAGCCCTTATCCGGCGCAGAGTTGTTGAAGGTGCTTTGCAGTGCTGAGCCATAGCCGCCCGTCTGCAGGCCGCAGTTGGCCACCGTCGGATTGCTTTGGCAGATGATCGATGCCGCGTTGGGCGCACCGGTGTAGCCTGAGCCGCCATAAAAACCATAGGCATTAATTTGCGGCAAGAGGCCGTTCTTCTCCGCCCTGATGGTGATCTTGTTGTTCTCCATGTTCAACGCCGCCTGCTCGATGGCGGGGTTGTTCACATAGGCCTGCTTGACAAGATCTTCCACCGGCTGGTCTTCCTCGGCGAGACGGTCCAGGCTCACGCGCTCCGTGGGCACGACCGGCGCTGCGGAAAGCTGCGGATCGTTCAGATCACGGACGATCGCCTGTTTCATGACGAGCTGCTGATACTCAAGGTTTGACTCGGACGTGGTCAACGACTGCCGGTCCGTCGAGACAGCCTGGTCAGAATTCACCACGTCGAGCGGCGCTAGGGTGCCGATCTCAAGTTGGCGGCGGTTGTCATTCGCGAGCTGTGTGGATTGCGACAGCGCACGCTGCTTCGCCTGCACGTCTTCATAGGCGCTGACTAGGTTCCAGTAGATGCTTTCGACCTGCGTCACCGAGTAGATCAACTGCTGGCGGAAGGCTGAGTCCGCAATGCGCCGGTTGTTCTTGGCCTGCACCACGAAGCGCGCCTGCACGCCCGGCCCGAAGCCCTGCAAAAGCTGCTGCGTCACGGTCGCCGTGAACGACGATGACAGTGCCGGGCTGAATGACGAAGAGGAAGACGTGGACGTCACGCGGGAGTTGTTGAAGGCGACGTTTAGATATGTGCCCGTCGCAAAGCCCTGGAAGTAGTTGAAGTTGTAGCTGCCCGTATTGGTCTGCGTCGGGTTTGAATTAAAGAGATTTGACGTACCCGTGCCACCCGTACCTGTGGTGCCCGTGGTTCCGGTCGTTCCCGTCGAGCCTGAGCCGCCGCCCGTCCCTGTGGAGGAACCAGTGCTGGAGCTGCCAAAGCCCGAGCCGCCGGGGCTGGTGCGCTGCTCGTACTGCACAGTGCCCGTGAGGATGCCGTCACGGCTCAGCGGCTGCGGTCCGCCCCCGTTCGTGCTCAACACAAGGCCGGATGCACCGGTACCGGAACCACCCGATGCCGTGGCCGTACCGCCAGGCCCGCCGCCGCCGGTGACCGTAGTGCTGCTGCCGCCGAGCGTATTGGTGATGAGGCCCGTGCTCACACCGCGCAGGGTGCTGCCAGCCTTTGCGCGCAACAGATCGGTGTCGGCTATGTCGAGGTTGATGCGCGCGATGGCGATGTCGTAGTTGTTCTCAAGCGCAAGCAAGATCGCGTCAGAGAGGCTCAGATAGATCTTGCCGTCGCGAAGCAGATTGTCCACGCGAGGCGTATTGCCGAGGCGCGTCGCACGAAAGTCGGTCGACGTGTATGGGGCAAAGGGATTGGGGTAGTGGCCCTTGAGATGGGTGTAGTCCTTGGCCGTCTCACGCAGATCGAACGGCCCAGGGTGTGCCGGTTCCGGCGCCTGCGGCACACCGGGACGTCCGGTTGTATCAAGCTGCTGGGGCTGCGCGGTGGCCGGTGCTGTGGGACTTGTTTGCGCTGCGGCAGGCGTGGTGGCATGACTGGCATCACACGCGCATGGCCATCGAAGGGCGGCGGCAGATCCGGCACTATACACCGCCGGC
>CAXTJS010000151.1:2814-7256 GCA_964244605.1 uncultured Terriglobus sp.
CGGTGCAGCCTGCGCCGCCATACCAACGGTGGACACCCATGAACTCGTGAGCAGCAGAGCGATGCCCGCTACCCCTTGCAACCTGACAGCTTTCACGTTCCCTCTCCAGCTACCGCAACCGAACAGGCCACGGCTCTCCACAGTCTGTCTACGTCTACGTGCAACAGGGAGACGCAGTTCCCTCCTGGTTTCTTGCCAGGAGATAGTTTGTTGCTCGTACCGATACGTTCCTGATGCTTTTGCGGTGCGAAGGATGCGCCTTTCACGCGGGAAGCCGCATGCGGACGCAGACGCTTTTGCTGCTTAGGTGACCCGCCGTTAAGTATAGCGAAGCCCTCAACGTCGAGAGCCCCGGGGCGCGGTCACATGCTACCGTCGAAAACAGGTCACCTTTTGGCCGCACAACGCATGCATACACCCGCAAAAGCCGGCACAAGCGAGACAGCAGGCCAGTGCTGGAAGCTTGTGCTGGCCTATGACGGCACCGACTTCCATGGCTGGCAGATACAGCGCGGCAGACGGACAGTCCAGGGTGAGTTGGCGCGCGTGCTTGAGGTCGTGACCGGCGAATCGACGCTGCCGCAGGGCTCGGGGCGCACCGATGCAGGCGTTCACGCGGAAGCCCAGGTCGCCAGTGTCACGCTCACGGCACCCATTCCGCCGGATCGATTGCTGCGGGCGCTCAATCGCCGGCTGCCTTCCGCGATTCGCGTGATGCAGGCCGCTCACGCGCCTGCGGACTTCCATGCCCGCGCGAACGTTGCTTCCAAGGTCTATGAGTACCGCATCTTTCCGCGCCGTACTCCCGGTAGCGCAGCAGAGCGCATCTGCCCACCGGCCCTGGCCCGCTTTGCCTGGGACTGCCGCTGGCCGATGCACGTGGACCAGATGCAGGCAGCAGCGGCACGGGTCGTCGGCACACACGACTTCACCTCGTTCGCGGCGCATGATCCGGACCGGACAAGCCGCATGCGAAGTGAAACGTCTGAGACAAGACCCACAAACACGCGGCAGATCTTCGCTTCCACCTTTTACTCCGAGGCGGATCTGCTGGTCTATCGCGTGGAAGGCAGTGGTTTTCTTCATCACATGGTGCGTAACCTGGTCGGCACCTTCGTCGACATCGGCGCGGGCAGGCTAAGCGTCGACGACATACCGGGCATCCTTACCGCACACAACCGCAGCGCTGCAGGGCAGACTGCGCCACCGCAGGGGCTCACGCTGAAGTGTGTGCATTACCGGAACGAGCAGCCCGCGTGAGCTCCATGCCGCACGCACGCGTCACCGCCATCGCGGCGCAACCGGCAACGCACCGCGCCTTCCAGTGGCTGCACCTGCAGGAGCGCCGCATCCAGCAGTGGCAGGCGGAGCTTGTGTCCATCCCGGCTCCACCGTTTCAGGAAGACGCGCGGGCTCTCTGGTTCGTCGACCGCTTCCGAGAACTTGGCCTGCACGACACACAAAGGGATGAGGCCGGCAATGCCCTGGCCTTCTTACGGCCACCGCGAGAGGGCCAGCCTCTGGTGCTGCTCTCTGCGCACCTCGACACGGTCTTTCCCGCTGGAACGGCGATCGCTCCCATTCAGGAAGACGCGATCCTGCGCGCGCCCGGCGCCTGTGACAACGGCGCGGGTCTAGCCGCCTTGCTGGCCCTTGCCGCAGCGTTGCAGCAGGCCGGGGTGCAACCGGAGACCAACATCCTTTTCGCGGCCAACGTCGGTGAGGAGGCGGAGGGTGATCTGCGCGGCATGCGCTACCTCTTTCAGAGCTCGCCGTTTCGCGCGCAGATCATTGCGAGCATCGCGCTAGAGGGTGCGGGGCTTGAGACGGTGGTGTCACGCGCGCTTGGATCCCGCCGCTTTCGCGTCACGGTGACCGGCCCGGGTGGGCACGCCTGGACGGAAGCGGGCACGCCCAATCCCATTCGGGCACTCGCCGCAGCGATCGTCGCACTCACGGATGACGCCCTGCCGAAGCAGCCACGCACCTCGGTCAACGTGGGCCTGATCGAGGGCGGCACGTCCGTTACCAGCATCCCGCAGCGTGCGTGGACACTTGTGGATCTACGAAGCACCTGTGAGGAAGAGCTGCTTGTTCGCGAAGTCAAGCTATTCCGCGCCGTTGAAGACGCCGTAATCGCAACGAACCAACGTGCGGAAGGTCACGGCAGGCTGCGCTTCACGATTGAGAAGGTAGGCGACCGGCCTGCGGGCGAGCTCAGCACAGACTCACCCCTGCTTGCCACCGTACGTGCGGTAGACCGGCATCTCCGGCTCCGCACGGAAGAGCGCATCGGGTCCACGGACGCCAACATTCCCATCGCTCTCGGACGCGAGGGCATCGCGATCGGTGCTGGCGGCACCGCAGGTGGCATTCACACCACCGAAGAGTGGTACGACAGCACGGGCCGTGAGCTTGCCCTGCGGCGCGTGCTGCTCTGCCTGCTGGACGCTGCCGGGCAGGACTTTCCACCCCGGCTTGCTTACGTTGCCGCGATGCCTTCCAATCCTGAGACCGCACACCACCCGCTTGTCCTATGAGACCGTCACAGACCAAGCTCGCCGCGCACCTGGCGTTACTCTTCGTGATCGCTATCTGGGGATCAACCTTCACCCTGGTCAAAGCCGCCCTTGCTGACTGCACACCGCTCCTCTTCAATGCGGTGCGCATGCTGCTGGCGTTTGCCGTGCTGCTGGGCGTGAACTGGAGAAAGCTTCGCGATGTGAAGCGCAGTAGTTTGGCCGGGTGCGCCCTGGTTGGCCTCTTGCTCGCACTTGGCTATGAATTGCAGGTGCTAGGTCTCGCGCGCACCACGCCCGCCAAAAGCGCTTTTCTAACCGGCCTTGTAGTGGTTCTGGTTCCGCTGCTCGGTGCTCTTCCCGGCATCCGAGTGGATGCCAACGCACGGTTACGCTGGCCAGCTCTTCTGGGCGCCGGCCTCGCTTTCGTTGGCATTGTTCTACTTACAACTCCGGCTGGGACAGCACTGCGCGGCATGACGTTGTCTCTCGGCGACATGCTCAGCATGCTGTGTGCGATCGCCTTCGCCATGCACCTGCTTGCTTTAGGACGAGTTACTCGGCAAGTGCCCGCGGCAGAACTGGCTACGCTGCAAATCGGATTTTGTGCCGTAGCAATGACGATCGCAGCGCCATTGCTGGAGAGGCCGGAACTGCACCTTACGACGAGGCTCATCGTTGCCTGGACGATTACCGCAGTGCTCGCCACCGCACTCGCCTTCTCGGTACAGACGTGGGCGCAGCAGCATCTTTCCGCCGGCAACACGGCGCTTCTGCTTGCGCTTGAGCCTGCCTTTGCCTGGCTGATCTCCCTATGGTTGCTGCACGATCGGCTCGATAGGCGCGGTGCGACAGGCGCGCTGTGCATTCTTGCCGGTCTGCTCGTTAGTGAGCTCCTGTCAGGCACGGGACCGGTGGCTGAGCAGCCTGAAGCCAACCTGGGTGCGTGATCACCGTCTCTGGAAGGCATTCCGCACGCATACTATCAACGGTGATTTGCGTCTAAAAATCCTGTAGCCCGCGCGTGCGGGTAAATTTACGGCTCTGCCCTGCAGGCCAAACGGCACCATCGAGGAAACAACACTTCATGGACATGAAGAACGACTCAAGCAAGTCCTTTGCCGCGCGCGTCCGCGATCACCGGCTTCTTGCCACCTTTGCCATTCTTGGCACCCTGTCTGCCGGCATCCTGACCGGCTCCGTGCTGACCGGCACCGTGCATGGTGCCCAGCAACAGAACGACAGCCGTGACGCCACACCCCTGCGCGTGCCGCAGGGCAGCAGCACGCCGAACCAGTTCACCAGCATTGCCAAGCAGGTTGGTCCGGCCGTGGTTAACATCAACACCGAGCAGCTGCCCAAGCAGAGTACCGCGCCCAAGACCAACCGGCGTCGCCGCGGCCAAGGGGATGGTAGCGGCAGCGGTGACCAGGGCGACATGCAGGACTTCTTCAACCGCTTCTTTGGCGGACAGGGCGGCCAGGGTGGCGGCGGCGATGACGACGACAGCGGACCGGGCGGCAGCGGCGAACGGCGCGCACTCGGCTCCGGCTTCATCGTCGACCCACGCGGCTACATCATCACCAACAACCATGTCGTCGACAAAGCCGACAAGATCTACGTGAAGCTGACGACCGACTCTGAGAGCGACCAGGGACGCCCCGCGCGCGTGATCGGCACCGACAAGGACACGGACCTTGCGGTCATCAAGATCGACGCACCCGCATCTTTGCCCACAGTTAAGCTGGGCAATTCGGACTCAGAGCAGGTCGGCGATTGGGTGCTTGCGATCGGCAGCCCGTTTAGCCTTTCCCAGACCGTGACGGCGGGCATCGTCTCGGCGAAAAACCGCAGCATTCCCGAGGGTGGAAGAGATTCGCAGTTCCAGCGCTTCATCCAGACCGACGCCGCCATCAACCCCGG
>CAXTJS010000152.1:0-7238 GCA_964244605.1 uncultured Terriglobus sp.
CCATCGCGTGCATCCACGCGGCAGTGCGCGTGCGGAAGGCGGCCTTGTCCTTCGCCTCATACGCAGCGCGGATCTCCGGCAGCATGCGGCGCGACTCATTGGCCAGCACCTGCCGCGTCAGGTCGACCAGGTCGTACTGGTAGCTGGCCTCGTTGCGCAGCTCGGGCGCGACCCGCAGCAGTTCTGTCAGCGCGGGCTGCAGGTCGTCCAGCGCGTAACGTGCCACATCGGGACTCCACGTGCCGTTGCGCACCGCCGTGAGCGACGGCTGCGCATTAAATAGGGACTCATGCGCGGCATCGCGCTCGCCATGGTTCTTGACCCCATCGGCACGGTAGCCATACACGGTCGCCGCGATGATCTTCCATGCCTTCGCCGCGTGCGCATCTGGCTTGCCATACCGTCGAAGAGCGTAGCCGTCGGTCCATGCCTTCAGGTCCACGGGGTCGCGATGCCACGCCATCTCCGTGTAGAGGTCGAAGGCGAACGGGTTCGTGTCCAGACCCTCGGTGAACAGCGCCGTGCCGCTCAGGTGGCTGTCCGGCGTGGCGGCGGCGCGTGGCATGCGCTGCGCATAGTCATACAGCGGTGCGCCCATGGTGGTACGGCCGCCGAACTCCCAAAGCCCGCCGAAGAGCCAGCGTGCGCCCTTGAAGTCCTGCTCGCGCGTCTCGCGTGGAATGCGGCCCTGCTCGATGTCGGCCACGAGGATGTGCGAGCGGTCGACGGCATTGATGAGCGCGGGCTTAGGGTTGTCCTGCCAGGCCATCATGAACCATGTCGCATCCGGATGCGCGGCGAGCATTGCCTTCTGAATCGCAACCGCAGCCTCGCCCACGGGCACGTTGCCGGAGACGCCGCCTTCCTGAAACGTCTCCATGTCATAGAGCGTGCTGTTGCCGAAGAGCTCCGCCTGATGGCGGTAGAAGGCAGCCGCAAGCTTCGCGAAGGGCGGCGTGCGCGGATCAAGCCAGCCTGGCCGCGTGAAGCCGTTCCACGGCTCGGTTTGTACCACTACTCGCGCGTCTCGGATGCGCGATGCGAAGTCCGCCGGCACCACGCCCCAGAAGCCCGGCAGCACGGGCGTGATGCCGAGGGCGCGCAACTCGTCCATGATGACGCGTGCGGAGGCCGCGCGCTTCTTCATCAGCTCCAGCGAGATCGGCTCGATGAAGCAGCACATGTTGCCCATCAGCTGCCAGTTCTGGTGCGCCGGCTGCGTGATCCATCTGCGGATCTCCTCATCCTTGTAGCCCATGTCGAGGAAGGCAAGGTACGTCGCAAGGTCGTTGCCGCGTTGAATCAGTACGGCATTGAAGCCGGAGAGCGCCAGCACATCGATCTCATGCTGCCAGCGCGAGAGGTCCCAGTAAGGCGTCGTGTAGCCGTCGGTGTTCTCGTTGAGCGCATAGCGCGTCGGGTAAAGCGCGGGCAGCACGATTGGCTCCGTCGCAGGCAGACGCAAGCCGATGCTGCCCAGCTGGCTGCCGTTTGTGGAAACATTCAGGTGCGCCACATACTTCAGGTACCAGTTCACGCCGTACAGCAACGTGGGTACCGTCGCGGCTTCCACGTGGATGTTGCCGAGCGTGCCGGTGATGCGCGCACCATCGGCTTTGCCGCCGTAGTCGCCGGGTATGAGGCGAAGGTGGAACTGTGGCGCAAGATGCGGCATCTCGCGCTGCAACACCGCCTCCGCGGCTTGCAGGCTGCCCTCGGCGTGTAGCGGAACGGCGATTAGAGCAATTAGCAGCAACAAGAAGCAACGCGGAAGCATGCACCAATGTAACTCCACTAGACGCAGTGTCGGTTTGAGACTTCTCTCGCGAAGAGACACTTATCATGATTACGTCTGCCAGTCTTAACTATCAATCGGATAGCTGGTGACAGCTTTTCATTGCGGCTCTAGCGACTTGAACTTAAGGATGGATCTGTATGGTTGCGCCATCGGGAACGGACTGCCAAATTTCCTCGATCTCGGCGTTTGTAACTGCGATGCATCCCTTTGTCCAATCCATGTGAGTCTGCAAGTGTCCAATCCATCCCAGACCGTTTCTGAGACCATGAATCATAATGTCTCCGCCAGGATCGTGTCCTTGAAGGCGAGCCTGCCGCGTTTGCTCTGGTGTTGGATAGCCGATCCGCAACGCTTTATGGAAAATGCTGTGAGCGTTTCGTCCGACAATCTTGTACTGTCCTTCCGGTACTCGGTTATCACCAGCTTCCAACTTCGGTCCGGTCCCACCGCGGCCGAGAGCTACGGCATACGTTTTCAGGACTTTTCCCTGGCGCAAGAGGGTTAACGTATGACTACCCTTGTCCACCACCAAGAGATCGGCTTGACTCGGCAGTTGGACAGTCTTGCTGTCGTGCAGACTTAAAACAGCGACGAGCAGAGCTGAGGCTGAGAGAGCGAGGAGGATCAAAAGGCTACTTCGTTTCATCGCCCTTGATCCTCCTCGAAAGAGTCTTGCACTCTCTAACCGATCTGCAAATGTAAGTCGCTGCCAAGGCTCCGACTTATGAACCGCCCCTTCTATGCGCCTACTTCAGTCCCGCAACAACATCGGCCACCTTGTCGAGGATCTGGTTCCAGCCTTCGACCTGACCGCTCTCGACCGCGTCCTTCATGGGTTCGTTGCCGATAAAGGTGAGCTTCGTCTTGCCGTTGCCGAGGTCTTCGAAAAGTGCCGTGTCATACGCTCCCTCGATGGCTTCGTGTTCTATGCCGTACTGCTCCGGTTCGACCTTGTTTCCGTTTGCGTCGGCGAAGTACATGGAGGACACGATCTTCTCGTTGGGAACGATCTCGTGGTACTCGCCCGCGTTCCAGAACTCCTGCCCATCCGGTGAGCGCATGCAGCAGAGGAACTTGCCGCCCACGCGAAAGTCCATCTTGCAGACCGGAGCGGTAAAGCCTTTCGGCCCCCACCACTGCATGATGTAGTTCGGGTCCGTCCACGCCTTCCACACCAACTCGCGTGGAGCGTCAAAGATCCGTGTAACTACCATCCGCTCTGCCTCAGTTACGTTTCCGCTTGCCATCTTTCGTCTCCTCTTTCATTTGGTTCAGAACCAGGTCCAGCTTGTCGAAACTCTCTTCCCAGAATCGGCGGTAAGTCATCGCCCAATCGTTGACCGTCTTGATGGCCTGCGGTCTGAGCGTGCAGATGCTCTCGCGGCCACGCTTCGTCTTCACGACGATGCGCGCCCGCACCAGAACGGCAATGTGCTTTGAGATCATCTGCTGCGAGAGCGCGAAGGGCTCCGTAAGCCCATGCACCGACGCCGGCCCCCGGGAGAGCCGATCGATCATGGCTCGCCGGGTTGGATCAGACAGAGCTGCGAACGTTGTGTCGAGCTTACTCACAACCAGATAGTAGTGAAATGTGAGTAGTTGTCAACGTCAATCTTTCTTGTTCCGTGGACCTTCTGTTCCGAGGTTCACGGGGGACGTACGTAAGAAGGGCACAGCTCTCACTGTGCCCTTCGCAAATGGGAAAGCCCTATGCGGCTGTTAGCCGTTCCATGCTTTAGTCGTCGTCATCATCCTTATGCGCGCCGTGTGGGTGCAGGATCATGGGCGGCACGGGTGCATTGCCCATGGCATCGCGCCACAGCACGAGGTTGAGCTTGCGGGAGTCGGCTCGGTCTTCGTGCGTGAAGTCCATCTTGCTGGATTGTTTCGCACCGGGGTTGCGCGGGCCGTTGGCCTGGTAGATGAGCTTGTTGTCGCGATTGCTGTAGTCGGCGGCGAAGGCCGGCTGGTCGCCCGTGCCGGTGAACAGTGGCGCAATCATCGGGGCGAAGGCGTCGTTGTTGTTCATCGGCGGTACGCCGAGCAGGTCTTCCATGGTGCGGACGACGCTCACCGTGGTGTAGAAGGTGTGGTCGACGACCGGCTTCGCGGCGCGCGGTGAGTACTTGCTCACGACGAGCGCGAGGCTGCGGTGCGCGTCCACGTGGTCGGCACCGTCCTGCGCGTCGTCTTCCAGGATGAAGAAGGCGGTGTCGTCCCAGAAGGCCGAGTGCGAGATAGCCTCGACTGCGCGGCCGACGGCGAGATCGTTGTCCGCAATAGACGCGCGCGGCGTGGGCGAGCCCGGCGTGGTGCCGGCCGTGTGGTCGTTGGCGAAGCGCAGCATCAGGAAGGCCGGCATGGTGTCGTAACCGGCGGCGCGGTCGGTCTTCCAGGCTTGCAGGTGCAGGGCGAACTCCTCGAAGCGAAGCTGGTCAGGGAACTTCAGGTTGAAGTCGGGGTAGGCCGGGTCGAAGTTGCCGGTGAGCTCGGGCTTGGTCGCCGTGTTGCGCGCGATCAGCGGGATGCGCCACGGGTACGGGCTGCGACCGCCTCCGTAGTTCGCGGGAATGTCTTCACCGGGCTGGATGGCGCCGCGCTCGCAGCGCTGCCGCGCGACTTCTGGCGTGCCAAGCAGCGGTGACTTGTCCTTAGGTGCTTCACCCGAGTCGTCGCAGAACTTGGTGGAGACATACTCACCGAAGTGGTACAGCGACTTGCCGTGTTTCGCTAGGTTCGTCCACAAATACCCGCTACCCGGCTCGTTCACGTCGGGGATGCCCTCTTCGAGCGGGTAGCCCTGCTCGACGACGCCCTCGTAGTCGTACATGCGCTCGGCGCCGCGGTAGGCCTGCTGCCAGTTCTTCTCGGTGTAGTCGCTGGTGATGGCCGCGGTGGACCACACATGGCCGTCGCCCGAGACCTCGCCGGAGTCGTAAAAGTTGTCGAGCACGCCGAACTGCAGCGCCAGCTTGTGCTGGTTGGGCGTGATGCTCGCGCCATACATCGTGAGCGACGGGTCGCCATCGCCGGCGGGCAGATCGCCTAAGATCTGATCGTAGGTGCGGTTCTCCTTGATGATGTAGATCACGTGCCTGATGGGGTTTGCGCCCGATGCAAACTGCAGGTGCTGTTGCGCTGCCGTGATGCGGTTGCTCTGCAGCACAGCAGCGGAGAGCTGCTGCAGGTCGGCCTGCGCGGCGGCGATATCGATGCTCGCGAGCGAACCGTAGAGCAGCGTGGCGACGTAGCTGTGCGGCTTGCCGGCGCGCTTGTCCGACCCAGGACTTGGGTGAGCCGAGACGCGCTGCGGTGCCGCGTTCGGCCCGGTGCCGGTGCCCTTGGCGGTGGCGACCAGCAGCTTGCCGTTGAGCACCGAGACGGCGGTGGGGAACCACTCCGTCGGGATGAAGCCCGCGGCGTGCACCGGCGTTTCACCATGCAGCGGCTGCGCCGTGCGGAAGACGGCGACGGCGTCCGAACCGGAGTTGGCGACGTAGAGGTCGCGGCCGTCCGGGCTCAGCGCCAGTGCGCTTGGGATCGCCCCGAAGTACTGCTGGCCGGGCAGGCGCGTGTCCAGCGTGCCCAGCAGACGCAGGTGCGAGCGGCGCAGGTCGATAACAGCCACGCTGTCTCGATTCGCAAGCGCGACGTAGAGCCGCGCGCCGTCTGCGCTGCTTACCATGGCGGTCGGGTGCGAGCCGGGCGACGTGGGCGACTGCGCTGGCTGCAGTAGCAACGTATCCAGCACGCGCCCGCTGCGCAGGTCCAGCTCCGCGACCGCCGAGCCGTTCCACAGGGCGACGAAGGCGCGGCGGCCATCGCGGCTGACCGTGACCGCGATGGGATAGGTGCTCGGCGTGACCGTGCCCTTGCCGAGGTCGAAGCGCTTGAGCGTCGCGCCGCTGCTCGCGTCCATCAGCAAGACGTCGTCGGAGAACTCGTCGGCGACCAGCAACTGCTCTGCACCATCCGCGCCGCGCAGCACGGCGATGCCGGTGGGCAAGGGGATCGCCATGCCTGCCGGGATCGGCTTCTCAAGCTGGTTCTGCACGCGGCCGGCAGCGAGCGGCTGAAGCGGGACGGGCAAGAGGCGCTCCGGCGTGACCTCTCCGCTGCTGAAGCGGTAGACCGCGACGGCATTGCCGGTGTGGTCCGAACCGTTGCCAAGCGGGTCGGAGATCGAGTCGAGGCTCGCGTACAGGTGCTTTCCGTCAAGGCTGAAGGCCAAGCCGGAGTAGAGCGTCTGCTTCGAGCTCTGCCCGGCGCGGTGCTCGGGGAAGTCCGTCACCTTGCCGGTCGTCTGGTCGAGCACGGCGATCGACTCCGCGTAGTCCGACTCGGGCGTGCCGTAGCCTGCGTTCACGATGGCGACGTAGCGGCCGTCCGGCGACGTGGCCATCTGCATCGGCAGGCTGTTCAGCTTCTGCGGCGTGCCCGGCACGGGCGGCAGAATCTGCTTGCTGCTGGGCAGGTTAATCGCCTGTGCTCTCGCGTTCAGAGCGCTGAAGCAGAGAAGAGCGGCAGCAGAAACAAGGCTTGGTGCAAGTCGTCGCATGCCTTCGACCATACCAAGCTGCCGCAGCGCGTGCCATGACCGCACCGTGAATGCGCTAACCGCCATTTCAGCCTTTGCAGCAGTCGCCGCTATTGCGAATAGGGCCGCAGTTCTGTCATCATTGAAGCAGAGGCGCGTATGCCGGTTGAGACTCGAAATACGAAGCAGAAGCAGGCGCTGCGAACCGCCTTTACGGTAGCCGACCGCCCACTCTCACCCGACGAAGCATTGCGACTGGCCAAGTCGGATGTACCCGGCATGAGCCTCGCGACCGTCTACCGCAACATCAACGCGCTGGTGGAAGACGGCTGGCTCGTCACGGTGGAGCTGCCCGGCGCGGCGTCGCGGTACGAGGTCTCCGGCAAGAAGCATCACCATCACTTCCAGTGTCACACCTGCGAGAAGGTCTTCGAGCTCGGCGGCTGCGACTTCCCCTCGAAGCCGACACTGCCCAAAGGCTTTCGGCTCACGGGGCACGAGTTCTTTCTCTACGGAACCTGCGCGGACTGTCGCTAGTTCGTTCTCAGATCGCGTGGCTTTTGCGCAGCTCCTCAATGGCGGCGACGATCTTCCCGGCGCTCTGCTCGACTGTCTCCTCGCCCGTGCGGCAGTGCACTTCCGGCTGTAAGGGCGCTTCGTAGGGTGAGTCGAGCCCGCTTAGGCTGCTGACCTCGCCCGCGTGGAATCGGCGGTAGAGGCCGATGGGGTCGCGCTCCTCGCACAGCTGCAGCGGCGCGTCGACAAAGACCTCAATGAAGGACGGATGCTGCGAGCGGATCGCGTCCCGTAGCGCGCGATAGGGTGAGACAGCGGCCACCACGGCGACAAAACCCTGCGCTGCGAACAGGCCGGCCACATAGGCGAGCCGCCGGTTGTTCTCTT
>CAXTJS010000153.1:0-2499 GCA_964244605.1 uncultured Terriglobus sp.
GTTTTCGATGGCCTGCGGCTTCTCCAGCTTGGCGACCACCCATGCAGTACAGTTCAGCTCGCGCATGCGGCGGCGCGTGTAGCGGATGTCCTCCGCGGTGCGCACGAAGGAGAGCGCAATGGCGTCCACGTTCTGTTTGGCGATGAAGACGAGGTCTTCTTCGTCCTTCTCGGTCAGCGCGGGCACCTTGACCGGGATACCCGGCAGATTGATGCCCTTGTTTTCACCCAGCATGCCGCCGTTGACGATCATGGTGACGACGTCGCCGTTGCTCTGCACCTCGGTGACGCGCAGCTCGATCAGGCCGTCGGACAGCAGCACCGACGCGCCCGGCTCAAGGTTCTCAGCGAGCGTGGTGAAGGTGGTGCTGACCTTTTCGGCGGAGCCCTCCATCACATTCGGCGTGATGACGAAGCGCTTGCCCGCTTCCAGCAGAACCGGCTTGTGGTCCACGAGCTTGCCGGTGCGGATCTTGGGGCCCTGCAGGTCGGCGAGCAGGCAGATGGGTTTGCCCTCACTCTTTGCCACAGCGCGCACCATGCGGATGAGGTCGGCCTTCTGTTCGTGCGAGCCGTGCGAAAAGTTCAGGCGGGCCACGTCAAGACCGGCGCGCACAAGCTGACGAAAGACCTCTTCGCTTGACGATGCAGGCCCGAGTGTCGCGACGATCTTGGCGCTGCGGCGCGGCCCCTTGGTGAACCACGCGCCATCGCTCACGGGCGCGGTGCTTGCCGCAACGACGCTGTCCAGCGCTGCCTTCACATCCGCGCTGCTGATGCTGCCCTGTACCTCGTCCATGCCCCTCACCTCACCCGCATGCCGAAGCGATGCGGCAACCGGAGTCATTCTACCCGCAATGATGCTGAGCTGATGGACGTGTGGCGTTCATCAGATCGCACGATCTGGGATAGACGGGCTGAGACGCGGCCTTTCTGGGCCGCGCGGAGGGAGCGGTGGCCTTCAGGCCACCGATTACATGCACCTCGGAATGGGCTTTAGCCCTGGGCATCTTTCCAGGGCTAAAGCCCTGCAGTGCGGACCCGTAGATCCGCGGCCTGAAGGCCACTGCTCCCTCCCATCCGTTCTCCTGACGCTCACCGGGCGCTAGGAAGGAAGAGTGCATGGTCGCAAGAGCGCTTACCGAAGCGTTATCAGGATCGGCGTGTGATCGGAGGGCCGCTCCTGCGCACGGGGCCACTTGTCAATCTCGCAGCTTTCCATGCGTTCGGCCAGCGAGGGCGACAGCAGGAAGTGATCGATGCGGACGCCGCGGTTCACCTCGAAGGCATTGCGGAAGTAGTCCCAGAAGGTGAACAGGCCACCCTCGTCCGGGTGCAGCGAGCGGAAGGCGTCCACGTAGCCCATGGCGAGCATTTGCGCATACCGCGCCTTGGTCTCGGGCTGGAAGAGCGCGTCTTTCACCCAGCTTGCGGGCTTGTGGCAGTCGATGTCGGTTGGGATCACGTTGAAGTCGCCGCCGATCAGCGTCGGCGTCGTGTCCGCGATCCACACGCGCATCTCGGCGATGAGCCGGTCCATCCAGCGCATCTTGTACTCGAACTTTTCCGTGCCGATGGGGTTGCCGTTGGGCAGATAGATGCCGACCATGCGGATGCCCGCAACCAGCACCTCAAGAAAGCGCGCGTGGCTGTCTTCCACGTCGCCCGCGAGCGTGGTGGTGATGACTTCGATCGGCTCGCGCGAGAGCACCGCGACGCCGTTGTAGCTCTTCTGCGTCACTGCGGCGGAGTGGTAGCCGAGCTCGCGCAACTCGTCCGTAGGAAAGTCGAGGCCCTTCAGCTCCTGCAACAGCACTACGTCGGGCTGCACCTCCTGCAGCCACGTCCGCAGAATGGGCATGCGCGCCTTGATCGAGTTCACATTCCAGCTTGCGACTTTCACGGCATCTCCTCTCTGCACTGTACCGCTTGCGCCCGCAACACTATCGAGCGCTGCGGGCGTGCCGCTCTATACTTTCAGGAGCCATGGCCGAACCCACTCCGCAGCGCCCGATTGAGATCCAGGAGATCATGCGTCTCCTGCCGCACCGCTATCCCTTTCTGCTCATCGACCGCGTGCTTGAGGTGGAGCCGAAGCAGCGCATTGTCTGCATCAAGAACGTCACGGCCAACGAGCCGCACTTCCAGGGCCATTTTCCGGACTACCCACTGATGCCCGGCGTGTTGATCATTGAAGCCATCGCGCAGGCGGGTGGAGCACTGCTGCTGAATGAGATTCCCGATCGCGACGGCAAGCTGATGGTCTTCACGGGCATCGACAATGCCAAGTTCCGCAAGCCGGTGACGCCCGGCGACCAATTGCGCATTGAGGTCACGGTACTGAACTGGCGCAGCACCGCCGTAAAGATGCGCGGCGTTGCCACGGTAGACGGCAAGACCGCATGTGAGGCTACGGTGATGTGCCAGCTCGTGCCGCGTCCGGGTGCGACAACGGCTGCAGCCACGCTGCCCGCCAAGATTGAATCCATTGTGGAAGCGG
>CAXTJS010000153.1:2509-7221 GCA_964244605.1 uncultured Terriglobus sp.
CCCGCCGCAGCGGCCGTTGAGGCTGCCACAGCAAAGCCGAGTGCTCCACAAGAACCGGGTGCCCCACGTTCGGCGGCTTCATCGCCTGACGCGGGTTCTTCGACTGAGCCGCAGCCCGCCGAGGGCGCTGCCTGCCAGCCCGACCCGCTTTCCGACTCCAGCGCGCTGCCCGAGGCAGCGGTCTAGCCGTGGCGGTTCATCCGTCGTCGATCGTTGCGGAAGGCGCGGTCATACCCGCAAGCTGCACCGTTGGCCCCTTCTGCACGGTCGGCCCGCACGTGGTGCTCGGCGAGAGCTGTGAGCTTGTCAGCCACGTGGTGCTTGAAGGCCATCTCACGCTCGGCGACAGCAATCGCGTCTTCCCATTTACGTCGCTCGGCATCGCGCCGCAGGACCTGAAGTACAAGGACGAGCCGACCAAGCTGACGATCGGACATCGCAATGTCATTCGCGAGTCCGTCACCATCTCGCGCGGCACCGTGGGCGGTGGCGGCGAGACCCGCATCGGCGACGATTGCCTGATCATGGCCTACGTGCATATTGGGCATGACTCGGTCATCGGCAACGGCTGCATCCTCGCAAATGCAGCCACGCTCGCAGGCCATGTAACCGTGGAAGACTACGCCGTCGTTGGCGCTCTCAATCCCGTGCATCAGTACTGCACCATTGGTGCCTACAGCTACGTCGGCGGGGGCACCACTGTCACGCAGGACGTGCTGCCCTATTCGCTGACCAGCGTGCGCCGCGAGAACCGCGCCTTCGGTCTGAATCGGATCGGTCTTGAGCGGCGAGGCTTTACGCCGGACGAGTTGAAGCAACTGCGGCAGGCCTATCGGCTGCTGCAAGGCAGCAAGCTCAACACTACGCAGGCACTTGCGGCGATTCACGAGAAGGTGGCGGTAGGAGAGTTCGGCGAACGTGTCGGCTATCTGGCGGAGTTTATCGCGAAGAGCGAGCGCGGCGTCATCAAGTAAATTCTTTCGTCGCGCGTTGTACGTCCGGCTTCGAGCCGCATGCCTCAAAAGTAATTATCCGCGACGAAGACGATCTTCCGGGTTGCGCCAGGGAGTGACTACATCTCTTGCGCTCATGCCGGACCGCCTCACTCATCGCCTGCACGGCGCGCAACGCGGTTGCGATAAGCGTAAGCGAGCGTCGCGAAAGCTAGGCGGTTCGCCGGCTCTCGCGGCTCACCATCATGTCTGAAAACGAGCTGGCAAGGCCAAGCAGGATGACGGCAGCGCCGGTCACAATGCCAGCAAAGGTGCCTTCGCTGCGGGTCTGGCGGGTAACGTAACGCACAACGGCGGTGGTGCACTTCTGAGAGAGGCGAGACATAACGGCAACTCCTGCAGGGATCCTTTGGTGTAGTGGGCTGGGGTCTGCTCGATCAGGCTTCCATGCGTGCGCTGAACGAGGCAACGAGGCAGGGGGCGACGATCATGGCAAGAAACGAAGTGGCTAAGAAGAGGTCATGCATGGCGGTGGTCCTTTCCGGTGAGTGAAGCGTTTTGAGCGGGGGCTCGATGGAGCCTGGAGGGCAGTTGGCGCAGATTAGAACGTCTCGACCGCGGCCACGCGCGAGATGACCATGCAGGGAACGATGAGGGTGAGGACGAAGGCGGTGATGGTGAGCAGATCGTGCATGGCGGTGTTCCTTTCGGTCTTTGGCGGAGAGTCGTTTCCCGCTGACAAATCCAATATCGCCCCGATCCCCTGTGCCTGCTATGGCGCAGGAGCGTGCCCCGCACAATCGTTCGCATCATGGGTCGGGTGCCGGAAGGGTAATGGCTGTAGCGCCTTTGGGGGATGGCCGTGTCTCATCGCCGTGTCCTTCTCTTGTGCCGCATGCGCTGCCGCGTGGCTACAATGGACGGTGTGTTGAAGTCCGCCGGCCAGAGGGCCACCTTCTCGATACGATCCCTGGCATGGCTCGCGTGCTGCGCGCCCATGGTGCTGCTAATGGGCTGTCCGGAACAGCAGGCCGCGGTGAAGACGACCGCGCAGCAGACAGCGCCCGCCCTGCCCACCGCAGTTGGCGCAAATGCGGTCGATCCGCAACAGGTCATCAACAACAATCAGCAGGCACGGCGCGTGCAGGCGTTGATGCAACAGGTCGACAAGAGCTACAAGAGCGGCGTGGAGAACTATCGCAATGGGCGGCTTGATGCAGCCCGGCTCGACTTCGACTTCGCCGTCGACCTGATGCTGACCAGCGGCATCGACATCAAGGCCGATCAGACGCTGAACGATGAGTTTGAGCGAACGGTCGATGCCGTGAACGCACTGGAGATGGACGCGCTCAAGCAAGGCAATGGCTTCAGCCCAAAGGCAGAAGAGACGCCCGTGGAAGCGATCGGAGACCTGACCTTTCCGCCGGCAGACGCCGCATCGGTCGCAAAGTTGAGCAGTGAGTTGAACACCACGTCAGACCTGCCGCTGGTCATCAACCCGCAGGTCGCTGGCTACATCAACGCATTTGCGAACTCGTCCGCCTTCAAGGCGCACATGCGTAAATCGCTCGAGCGGGCTGGGCGCTACCGCCCGTTCATTCAGCAGGTCCTGAAAGAAGAGGGCGTGCCGCAGGATCTGATCTATCTTGCCGTGGCTGAGTCGGGCTTCCAGTTGCAGGTGGTGAATGCGCAGAGCGGTGCCGGCGGCATGTGGCAGTTCATGCCCTTTCAGGGGGCGTATGGGCTGGCGCGCAACGGCTACTTTGATGAGCGTTTCGATCCAGAGAAGAGCACGCGTGCCTACGGCCGCTACATCAAGGGGCTTTATAAGCAGTTCGGCGACTGGTACCTGGCCATGGCTGCGTATAACTGGGGACCGGGCAACGTGCAGCGCGCCGTAATGCGCACCGGCTACGCGGACTTCTGGGAACTGTACCGGCGCAACGCGATGCCCACGCAGACCAAGCAGTATGTGCCGCAGATCCTGGCCGCGATTATTATGGCCAAAAATCCGGCAAAGTACGGCCTGGAAGGTGTCATGGCCGATGCGCCGCTGGTGACCGATACCGTCACGGTTGACTATGCGATGGACCTGCGGCTCGCCGCCGACGTGACGAACACGACGCTTGCTAATATCGTCTCGCTCAACCCTGCGCTGCTGCGGCTGAGCACACCCGCGGGCATTGCATACGATCTGCATCTGCCCTCAGGAACCAAGGCCGACTTTACGAAGCGCGTCGCCGCCATCCCGGTGGAGAAGCGCGCATCGTGGCGCTTCCATGAGGTGCGTGCAGGCGAATCGCTCGACCAGGTTGCGCAGCTGTTCAAGGTCAGCGCACATGACGTTCGCGTTGCCAACGATCTAGCGGACGCTGATCCTGTTGGCGAAGGCGATGAGCTCGTCATTCCTGTCTACTCCGCCAGCACGCCGTCAACACGGCCGTTGCAGTACACCGCGCACACGGGTGACACGCTGATCACGGTAGCCGACCGCTTCAACGTGTCTACCGAGGAGTTGCGTTCGTGGAACCACCTCGACGGAAACGCAATCGATCCGGGTGACACGCTTTATGTGAGTGAACCCGTCCGCCTTGCTCCTGCAGCGCGCGGGCATGTCCGCGGACGGGGCCGCTCCTACAGTGCAGTACGTGGCGGCCGTGCTGCGGCGGCTCGTGTGAGTGGTGCAAGGTCGCGCGTTAGCTCCTCAGGTTCTTCACGGGGCCGTGCCATGGGACGCAGCGCACGCACGAGTACGCGCGCTAGCGGGTCCACAAAGCGTCGCAGGCGCTGATCTCGCTGCGTGATGTCTCGCTCTCATGCCATGCTCGGTCATTCGACCGGAGCGTAGCGGAGTGGAGAACCTGCTGTTTGCTTGAAGCGCAGCGGCCCTCAAAGAAGCAGCAGGTTTCTGCAGCTGCTTACTCGGCTTCCTTCGAAGGAAACATCTTGGGCGATGCCCATTGCATCTCGTTCGCCGAACAGATCCCCTTGCGACGAGCGTTCGGCGAGTCACGCTGGCCTTCTGCTCTTGGCCTGCACATCATGGGTCAATACGCCACAACGTTCTGCACCTCTAAGCAGCGAAGCAGTATCCGCCTCCGCAAATATTTTCATTCGCCGTGAAAGTTCTGCTTGCCATTGCACCACGTGCGGTGCACCATACTGCTGTATGTCGCACCGTCGTTTTGTTGCATCCTATGGGGCACGCAACCAGGAGGGAGTACACCATGCCGTATGAAGACGAAGACCTGAAGCTGTATGCCGCCCCAAAAGACGAAGACGAAGAACTGGATGACGACGACGAGGAAGAAGACGAGGACACCGACGACGAGGAAGAGGACGAGGACGATGAAGACGACCTCGTCGACAATGACGAAGAGGACGACGAAGAAGAGGTAACCACCACGTCCGATGAGGATGACGATGAAGAAGACGAGGACGATGACACCCTCGACGACGAAGAAGACGACCTTGACGATGAAGAAGACAGCGACGATCAGAAGCTGAACGCAGAGGGCAACGACGCCATGCCGCACGGCGAACACCACCCGGAGCAGGCGACGCTATACGCGTCGCCCTCCAGCCCGGTGGACCCCTACACCCCGCCCGACCAGGAGTCAGGTCAGCCTGAAGAGAACCCCGCGGAAGAGTCGCTGACCGACGCTGCCGCCTTCACCGAGAGCGTCACCGAAGAAACCGAAACACCTTCTCCTGAAAAGGAGAAGGCTCCGGCAAAGAAAGCTGCACCCGCAAAGAAGA
>CAXTJS010000154.1:0-3194 GCA_964244605.1 uncultured Terriglobus sp.
CGCAGCCACAGCCGTTGCCACACCCGGAGCGAAGCCTCGTCTACGCGAGCTTTGGACGTACTTCGGCCCGGCGTTTGTGGCATCGGTTGCCTACATCGACCCCGGCAACTTCGGCGCAAACATTGTGGGCGGCGCGCAGTACGGCTATGCGCTGCTGTGGGTGCTGTTCTGGTCGAACCTGATGGCGATGCTGGTGCAGTACCTTTCCGCCAAGCTGGGCATTGCCACGGGACGCAGCCTGCCACAAAACTGCCGTGACCACTTCTCCCGGCCCGTGGTGCTGCTCTTGTGGGCGGCGGCGGAGATCAGCGCCATCGCGACCGACCTGGCGGAGTTCCTCGGTGCGGCGCTCGGCGCCTACCTGCTCTTCGGCGGACCGCTGCTCGCTCGCGGCATGACGCAGACCGGCGTGATGCTGCTGGCGGCGCTGCTTACGACGGTATTTGTCTTTCTGCTGCTTGCGCTCAACCAGCGCGGCTTTCGCCACTTTGAAGGCGTGATCATCGGCTTTGTCTCGATCATCGGTCTCTGCTACGCGGTCGAAATCTTTCTGGTGCACCCCAACTGGTCGCTCGCGCTGCGCGACACGCTGGTGCCCACACTGCACCGCAACACCGTCTACATCGCCGTAACGATGCTGGGTGCCACGGTGATGCCGCACGTGATCTACCTGCACTCCGCGCTGATGCAGCCGCGCATGCGCACGTTTGTGGAGCGCGGCGTGAGTGCCGATCCGGCACGGCTCACCAGCTTTCGCAGGCGCTACCTGCGCTTTGAACTTATTGACATCATTGTAGCCATGAACGGCGCGTGGTTCATCAACTCGGCCATGCTGGTGATGGCCGCGGCCGCGTTTCTGCACCACCCCGGTTTGAACCCCGACACCATCCTTGAGGATGCGCACCGCACACTTGGCCCGCTGCTGGGTAACTTCGCCGCGCTTGCTTTTGCGGTGGCGTTGCTCTGCTCCGGGCTGTCGTCGTCGACGATCGGCGTGCTTGCCGGGCAGGTGGTAATCGAAGGATTTCTGGACATCCAGTTCCCGATCTACCTGCGGCGGCTGATCACCGTGGTGCCAGCGCTGGTGGTGATCGCGCTTGGCTTCTCGCCGGTAAAGATTCTGCTGCTCTCACAGGCGGTGCTGTCGTTTGGCATTCCCTTTGCGCTGGTGCCCTTACTGATCCTCACTGGGCGCGAGAACGTGATGCGCGAGTTCCGCAACTTGCGCATTACTGCGGTTTCGGGGTGGGGCGTAACCGCGTTGATCATCGGGCTGAATGTCTTGCTGCTTTGGCAGACGTTCAGCGGTTGAGGAATCTTCGCGGTTATTGCCGCCCCTATAGGCCGCGCTTTCAGCGCTCGGGTCCTCCCTTCTTCCTGTTCCTAGGCCTGCGGCCTAGGCTGGTATGGGCCGGCCTTTGGCCCTGAGTACGGCAGATCGCGAGGGCAGTTCATCACGAACGGATCAGGATGGCCATCGGAATGGGTGCCCCACCTTCACGCAAAGCGCTTAGGTGGGTTTGTCCACGCCACAGAAGCTATGGGGAGTCCACCCATCTTAGCTTCGCGAAGATGGGGCACCCAGTCGTGGGCTACCCCGGCCCGGAAGGTTAAACCCCCCTTACCACAGGGTGTAGCTCGGGCCGTCTTCGAGAGCGTCATTTCAACCGGAGCGCAGCGTAGCGGCGAAACCTGCTGTTCCTTTCAGAGCCATTGCCGCTTCGAGCAAACAGCAGGTTTCTCCGCTCCTCGACGATAGAGCCCGTCGCTCCGGTCGAAATGACGCCGCAGAGGCAAGACGACCGAGGGCTCCACCTTTGCGAAGATGGTCTAGTGGCGGCCGTGCTCGCCACCCCCACCGCCGTGCGGTGTTTCGACGTGAGGCGCTGGTGCCGAACGCGGAGCCTCAACATGAGGCTGCGGTTGCGGAGCAGCACGTTGGACCTGCTGGCGTTGCACCTGCTCCTGCTGGCGCTGCGCATCCTGCTGCTGACGTTGTGCCTGCACCTGCTGTGAGCGCTGGGCGTCCTGCTGCTGGCGTTGCTGCACCTGCTGTTGCCGTTGCACATCGGCCTGCTGGCGCTGTGCCTGTTGCTGCTGGGTGCGCTGCTGATCAAACCGCTGACGCTGCTGGTCCTCTTGCTGACGCTGCACGGTTGCCTGCTGACGTTCTGCCTGCCGCTGAGTCTCCGCCTGCTGGCGTTGTACATCGGCTTGCTGGCGAAGCTGCTGCTGGTCCACCTGCTGGCGAGGGGCGTCGGCCGACAGAATCGGCCCATTCACCTGCCGCTGCCGCAGATTGTTTTGCGACGTCTGTTGCCGCTCCTGCTGTTGTAGCGTTCGTTGTTGTTCCTGCTGAAGCCGCTGCTGGTTACTTACTGCCTGCTGCCTCTGTTGCTCCTGCGTGCGCTGCTGTTGCTGTTGTTGCGTGCGTTGCTGCGCCTCTTGCTGCCGCTGCTGATCTACTTGCTGACGCTGTTGCTGGTTATTCAGAGCCTGCTGCTGGCGTTGCTGCTGTTCCTGGTTACGGAACTGTTGCTGTTGCTGCTCGCGCTGGCCGTTTGCCTGGACGCGCTGCTGCTCAATCTGTTGCCGCTGCTGCTGATTGTTGGCGGCCTGCTGCTGCCGTTGTTGCTGCTCCTGGTTACGGAACTGCTGCTGTTGCTGCTGGCGCTGCTGCTCGTTTCCGAAACGTTGCTGCTGCAGGTTGTTGGCCTGCTGCTCGCGCTGCAACTGCTCCTGGCTGCGGAATTGCTGGCCTTGCTGGAAGCGCCCCTGCTGGTCGCGCAGGCGCTGCTGCTCCACGGCGAAGTTCTGACGGTTCTGCAGCGCGGCGGGCACGTTGACGTTGCGCTCGATCACGGGGTGCGACGCGAACAGCATCTGCGGCCGGCCGTTATTGGCGGCGTAGAACTGCTGGCGATTGCCCTCAGCCTCGCGGCGTGCGGCGATCTGCGCGCCAAGCGGAGCGACATGCGTTTCGCGCTGCGCGAAGATCTCCGCCTGCACGGGCCGGCGCTGCAGCCCGCCCGGTCCACCGTAGTAGCTCACGCGCGAGTTGTTGACATACGTGTTATTCACCACGCTCACGCGACGGTCATACACGTAGTTGTTCACGCGCCGCTCGTCAACGTGGTTGGCGTAGCGGTTGTAGTAGAAGTGATCGTTGTTCCAGTAGCCGCCCTGGTAGCCGA
>CAXTJS010000154.1:3204-6739 GCA_964244605.1 uncultured Terriglobus sp.
GAGGAAGCCAAAGCCGTAGTTCACGCCGCCGTAGTAGCCCA
The DNA here is from genome assembly GCA_964244605.1 of uncultured Terriglobus sp. Classification (GTDB taxonomy): domain Bacteria; phylum Acidobacteriota; class Terriglobia; order Terriglobales; family Acidobacteriaceae; genus Terriglobus. The sequence continues at coordinate 3,246 of CAXTJS010000154.1, forward strand.
CGTGGCGGCCCCAGTAGCCATGATGCCAGCCGTAGCCGCGGCCGGTGTAGCCCCACCATCCCGGCGTCCACAGCGCGCCGACGAAGGGTGCGGAGACCCAGTTGCCGGGTACGTAGTAGTAGCCGGTGTTGGCGTAGTTCCAGTAGCCGGGCGTCCACAGGTAATCGGGGCCGGGTGCGACAGGCTGTTCATACTGCGGCAGCGGCGGAGGCGCCTGTTGCGCGACGGGCACGTTGGAATCAAGCAGGTCAGAGTAAAGCTGGTCGTCGCTCGCCGGATCGTAGTTGCCCTGAGTGGCATACCCGGCGGGCGGCTGCGTGTTGTAGTTATAGGCCTCGTTCTGCTGCGCGGCTTGCGGGTACGCCTCACCGCCAGCCTGCACGGGTGCGTTGTAGCCGGTGCCCGCAACGCGTGTCTGCGGAACGACTTGCCGGGGAGCGGCTGGCTGGGCATAGCGGACGGTTGGCTGCGTACCTGGTGCTGCCGTACCTGGTGCTGCCGCCGTAACCGGTGCTGCATAGACCGGCTGCTGCATCGATCCGACGATGCCGGCGTCGGCCATGTTGGCGGCGGCGGGGTCGTTGGTGCCGTTGCCGTCGACGATCGGTGCCTGCTGCACCGCAGCCATGTCGCTGCGGCAGCCGCTCAGGCCAAGTGTTGCCGCGAAGCTTGTTACCAGTACTGCCGTTGCCCACACTTGCGTCTTCATCACGTCCCCGGGGAGGCTGATTGCAGCCTCAGACTTCGCCCCTACAGTGATGACCCTCACAGCGAGAAAGGTTGCGGCGATGCACCTTTCCGATACAGCAAAGCCGGCCGCAGCGGCCGGCTTTACTTACGCAAGCGATTGCGCTTACAGTGCTTCCTGCAGGGCCGTGCCGAGCTTCTCAATGTGCGAGGCGTTGGTGGCCTTCTCATCCTTCGAGAGTGCTGCCGTTTCCTTGCCGAGCTTCTGCAGCAGCGGCTTGATCTTGCTGTCGTCCAGCTCCTCGGCGGCGAGCAGCTTCTTGAGCTTCTCCAGGTCGGCGACGACCTTCTTTGCGCCTTCGGCGTCGTGGTCCTTCAGGTAGGTCTCCCAGCCTTCGATGTTCTTGATAGCGGCTTCGGGCTTGAGCGAGGAGATGTCTTCGAGTGCCTTGATCGTCGTTTCAAATCGTGTGGTAGCCATGATGCTTGGTTCTCCTGGAGCTTTGCGTCGCGGTAAGAAGCAGGACACCATGTCCCGTTCGTAAGGTGCGATGCCAGGCCACCCACGACGCGGCGAACGCCATCCGGCGACGCTTGATCTTATGGAGAACGGCTGCTGCAACGTGCAGCATATGAACGACGTTGCCGATGGTCTACTGTGTCTCGGTGGCCAGGCTGGCATTCGGTACCAACACCAACTCACACTCCTTGCCGGTGGAACAGCTGACTACCCCAGTGCGAAGAAGATGACCCCACGAGTTTTCAGGCATAAGGTCAGTGATGATTCGCTTCCGTATCGAAGCCTCAAGCGGCTTTAGCTTGGCGTCACCTGAGGATTGCAGCGCATCCTGCACGACGCTGCCGCTTAGTTGCAGGCGGAAGGTCCCCCAGCCCTTTACGTCGGCAGGTCGTTCGATCTTGTAGGTACGAGAGCTCTGCAGCTCCTGAACTTCTTCCGGTGTTTTCGGACCAACGCCGCCCAGCCGCATGAGACTCTGCCGAATGCGTATGCGCACCGCCGGATTCGTATTGTCTCCCTCGACAGCCGCCTGCGCCAAGCGATACTGCCGGACGGCGGCAGCCTTGTCACCGAGCTTTTCATACAGTTGGCCGAGATGCTCCCCCACTTCTGCGTGCAGATCGTTGCGCCAGGAAGCCGTCAAATAAGTCTTGGCTTCGACAAGGTCTCCCTTGCGAAAGAGGATCCAGCCCAGTGTGTCCCATGCGGCGATTAGGAGGTTGGTCTGCCGAAAGGATCCACTGTTGACCTGATCGAGTGCGATCGCGCGGCTCTTCTCTTCGAGCTTCCAGACCGAACTACGTGAAGCGTCTTCTGCCTTCGCCAAGTCACGGCCGGTTTCTGCCAGAAGGTAGCCGGCGTCGTTCAGAAGACCGGGGTCGTCCGTTCCATCGAGCACGGCTTTCGCGGCCGCTGCGGCTTCGTCCGTGCGGCCGGCAGCAAGCAAAGCGTTGCCAAGCTGCACGCGAGCATTGTTGTCATCCTCATGATGCTCGATCACTGTCTGCCAGGTCTTTGCAGCCGCTGGATAGAGCTCCGCCTGCGTCTGCATGCCAGCGAGTTGGTAGCCGATGCGGCTTTCTTCCGGGTGGTTATGAAACGCGGTCTGCAGCGTTTCACGCGCCTCGGCCCGGTCGCCCTTTCTTTGCTGCACGTTTGCCAGGGCTAGAGGTGCCATCACGAAATCCGGGTGGCTGCTCATCTCCTTGCGGTACTGCGTCGCGGCTTCATCCAGTTGGCCATTCAATTCGGCGACCGCCCCGTACAAGGTGAAAAGGCCCACCTCGTCAGGGTTCTTGGCTTGAATGCGATCCAGCGTTTGCTTGGTGGCAGTGACATCCCCGTTGGCAAGCTGCTGCGCAGCTGTTCGCTTCAAACTGGCGACGTCGGCATCCGGCGGGCTTGCAGGCACCGGTGTGACACTACCTAGGGTGGTCTTCCCGTGCTCGTCTTTGTTTGTTACCGATTTCTTAAACTTCGGCCCACCTGACTTTGAGGCAGCCAGCAATGTGATCCAGTGCTCCGTGCCAAGGTCGGCCTTCTTAACGAATGCTTGATAGTCTTCCCACGCCGCCTTAGGCACCTTCTGTTGCAAGACCGTCACGGTACGCTCCGCAACCACCTCGCCATCTTTGAAGCGGTATGTTTTCTCGTATGCGACCCACGGTGTTTTCAGGTGCTGGGCATCCGGCAGGTCGGGGTGCCAGCCGTCTGGAATGCGGATGCGGCTCACGGCCACCTCTGTACGCGGTGCGCCTATATCGAGGTCATGTAAGGGCTCTTCTGTAGCCGTGGCATTTGAGGGCAGGCCGAGCGCAGGAAAGAGCGGCACGATCTGGTGCGAGTCTGCATCACCATACTTCTTGCGCGTGTAGTCATAGGTGCACTCGACAGGCTGGGCGAGATCGCCGGTGATGAAACGTGTGTTGCTGGTGGTGCCGCCGAAGCCCATTTGGTAGCTGAGATATTGTGAGGCCTTGTCCCACTCAGCCGGTGCAAGGGTCCTCGCGACCGCACGCACCAACACCTCGGTGTCGTCGCGCACGGTCATCTTCATGTGCGCTTTCATTGAGCCGTCGTCTTTGTATTCGCCATCGCCCTCGAAGCGGGAGGTGAAGGCATACGGCGGTAGCGCCGGTGTCTTCTGCAGAGTGGCTGGCGCCTTATCCGGGACGACCAGCGCTTCCTGGTCGCGGATGCTTGGATTCAGCAGGCGGTAGGGTGCGACCTCGGTCGTGCTGTCGCTGCCGACCACCGGCCCGATGCTGTTGGGCGCGCTGGCGGCGGT
>CAXTJS010000154.1:6749-7217 GCA_964244605.1 uncultured Terriglobus sp.
GAGCCAGACCGTGCCGCCTGGCAGCGCGACCGTGGTGATGACGTGATTGAAGACGGAGGGTGAGGGCACGTCGGGTACGGGTGTGATGCCCGCACCGATCAGCGCGGGCGCGGTGGTGAAGCCCTTTGCGCGCAGAAGCGCCTCGAGCAGCGTGTCTTTGTCTTTGCAGTCGCCGTACTGGTTGCTCAGCACCGTCTCCGCAGCGTGGGGCTGAAAGCGGCCGGCACCCAGGTCAATGCCCACGTAGCGCATGCGGCCTGCGACAAACGCGTAAAGCAGGCGCACCTGTTCTTCCGGTGTCTTTGCGTCTTTGGTCAGTTCCGCAGCGCGGGCGCGCCGGGGATCCCGTCCTCGCCGCCGCGCACCGCGAAGCCGTGGTTCTGCGCGGTGATCTCCACCGCGCCGTCGCTCATGCGGCGCACGGGATGGTTCCCGCCGCGGTGCCCGTACAGCAGCTTGTAGGTGTGC
>CAXTJS010000155.1:0-7214 GCA_964244605.1 uncultured Terriglobus sp.
TAATTGTGGCGGCTTTGCTGCTTTACGAGCACATGCTGATCTCACCCGGAGACCTGCGCCGCATGAACGCGGCTTTCTTCACTCTTAATGGTGTGATTTCCGTACTGTACTTCCTGTCTGTGCTGGCCGCGGTGTTCACGCGCCGCTAGGCGTTGTCGCTTGCGTACTGCTTTGGGCGTCCACCTACGGCAAGAAGAAAGGCCCGCAGGAGCGGGCCCTTGCATCCAGCAAAGTCGCTACCGGTGCTCTTCCTTGTACTCGTCGATCTTCTCGTTCACTGTTTCTTTGAAGTGCTCTGTACCGGCGACGATCTTGTCACGCAGTGAGGCGTTGCCCGACTCGACATGTCCCTCTGCTTTGCCGGCCTCGAATGCTGCGGTGTCCCGCGCGTGCGTGGCATGATCGGCAACCTGGTCGCCGGCCGTGCTGACGGCATCCTTGGCGTTGCCCCAGGTCTCTTTTGCGGAGCCCTTCAGCTGATCTTCTGCGCCGGCGTTCGACAGGTTCTGGCTTCCGACTGCCTCGCCCACGGCAGATTCAGCCTTGCCGAACGCGCTCTGTGCTTTACCCTTCAGCTCATCGAAGTTCATGCGATTTCTCCTAGCGGCAGTGCCGCGATTCATTCGTCATCTCAGCGAGGGAAAGCCGCTCGTCAGAGCGGCCTCCTGTCGCTTGAAAGAGTGCTTAAAGTGCCCTTCGGCCGCTTAAGAGGTTGAAGATCAGCACAATCACCGCGAGCACCAGCAGGATGTGAATCCAGCCGCCCAGGGTGTAGCTGCTGACCAGACCGACCAGCCACAGAATGACCAGGATGATGGTGATTGTCCAAAGCATCGTCTTTCTCCAGATGCCCTGGCGATCACGCCGAGGGCCTTGATTTGCGGGCCTTGCAGCCACATCAACATCTGTTGCCACGTACACTGGCGAGGTTGCCACATGTTGTACTTTCTTCGACCGCTTCGGCGCGAAGACGGCAGACTCTGCTTGCGAGAGGGAACGTGCGCGTCGCGATTCAAGGTGAGCCGGGTTCGAACAGTCATCTTGCCGTTCGGCGGATGCTCGGCGACTGCGACCTTGTGCCGTGCGCCATTTCCGCTGAGGTCTTCGAGAGCCTTTCTTCCGGCGTCGCGGACGCTGCAGTGCTGCCGATCGAGAACAGTCTGCATGGCGCGGTGGCTGACCACTACGACCTTTTGCTTGAGCATGATGTCCGCATCGTGGCCGAGGCGGAGTTGCGCATCCATCATGCGCTGATCGGGCTTCCGGGAGCACAGCAGGGATCTCTGAGGCGTGTGCTTTCGCACCCGGTGGCGCTGTCGCAATGCCGCAGATTTTTCCGGCAACATCCACACCTGCAGGCGACGCCCGCCTACGACACGGCGGGTAGTGTGAAGGAAGTGCTTGCGCGGGGCGACGAAACCAGCGCGGCCATCGCCGCACCCTATGCGGCGGAGATCCATGGCGGCCAAATCCTGCAGAGCAGCTTGGAGGACGATCCGCAGAACTTCACGCGATTTCTGCACCTGAAGCGGACGCAGAATGCGCAGGACCCGCCACCCGTAGGAAGCGATTCCAAGATGAGCCTGGCCTTTTCCATCCCGCATCGTCCCGGGTCGCTGGTCGGCGTTCTGCAACGGCTTGCTAGCGCCGGTGCCGATCTGACGCGCATCGAGTCTCGGCCCGTCCCGGGCAAACCTTGGGAGTACGTCTTCTTCCTTGATCTTCGCGTTTCTAACAACGCGGCAAGTTCTATGGTGGAGAACATGCTGAAGCAGGAATGTTCCATGGTGAAGCTGCTGGGTGTGTACGCCATTTCCGCCGCCCAATCCGGTGTGCAGTAATGCGACACTTGCAGCCAGCCGATATTGCCAAGGTGAATCCCACACGAAGCTGCGGCATCCTATGTGGGAAGATTTGATAGAGGTTGACTCACATGCCGAACGATTTTCTCAGCGTTATCCAGCCAACGGCCAGCAACGCTCCCGAAGGGCAGAAGTCCCGGCGCGCGCTGCCCGTCCTCCCTGTCCGCGAAACGGTGCTCTTTCCGCACGCAGTGCTGCCGCTGACGGTAGGCCGGGAGAGTTCTATCCAGCTGATCCAGTCGCTCGGCGAAGAGCGGACGATTCTTGTGGTCGCGCAACGCGACGCGCGGCAGGACACGCCTGACGCCTCTGACCTGCACCAGGTCGGCACAATCGCAACGATCCACAAAGTCGTGAAGATGCCGAACCAGTCGCTGTTCGTCTTCACTGAAGGCACGGAACGCGCGAAGCTTGGCACCTTCGACCAGACCACACCGTTCCTGATTGCGGAATATGAGCGTGTGCCCGACGCGGACGCGACCAAGACGCCGGAACTGGAAGCGATGCAGCGCAACATCGTGTCGCAGTTCCAGCAGATCGTGGCTGCCTCGCCAACGCTCTCGGATGACCTGCAGACGATTGCGCTCAATATCGAGGAGCCCGGCCGGCTGGCCGACTTCATCGGTTCGTCCCTGCCCTTCCTGACGACGAACGACAAGCAGGAGCTGCTTGAAACGGCCGACGTCACGGCACGGCTTGAGCGCCTGAACCGGCATCTGGTCAAGGAGCTAGAGGTCCAGCAGCTTCGCTCTAAGATCCAGAACGAAGTGCAGGACGCCGTGCAGCAGTCGCAGCGCGAGTACTACCTGCGCGAGCAGATGAAGGCCATCAGCAAGGAGCTCGGTGAGCAGGACGAGGCCGGCAAGGACGTGCAGGAGCTGCGCGACAAGATTGAAGCCGCCGGCATGCCCGAGGAGACCAAGAAAGAAGCGCTGAAGGAGTTGAACCGCCTGCAGCGCATGAACCCGGCGCAGCCCGACTACGGCATGACGCGCAACTACGTCGAGTGGCTGGCCGTGCTGCCGTGGGCCAAGAGCTCCGGCGAGGCGGTCGACATCAAGAAGGCGGCAGACTGCCTGGATGAGGACCACTACGGCCTGCAGAAGGTGAAGGACCGCATTCTCGATTACCTCTCCGTGCGCCGCCTGAAACCGGACATGAAGGGGCCAATCCTGTGCTTTGTTGGGCCTCCGGGCGTCGGTAAGACGTCGTTGGGTAAGTCGATTGCACGTGCGCTGGGCCGCAAGTTCTCACGTATCTCGTTGGGCGGCATGCACGATGAGGCGGAGATCCGTGGCCACCGCCGCACTTACATCGGCGCCATGCCCGGACAGATCGTGCAGAACCTGAAGCGCGTTGAGACGAACGACCCTGTCTTCATGCTCGACGAGATCGACAAGCTGGGCCGCGATTTCCGCGGGGATCCGGCAAGCGCGCTGTTGGAGACGCTCGATCCGGCACAGAACTCCACATTTCGCGACAACTATCTGGACCAGCCGTTCGACCTGTCCAAGGTCTTGTTCATCTGCACGGCAAACCAGCTAGACCCCATCCCGGCACCGCTGCTCGACCGTATGGAGATCATCGAACTCACGGGCTACACCGAGGAGGAGAAGGTCAACATCGCCGCCAAGTACCTTGTGCCACGGCAGATCAAGGAGAACGGGATCGAGCCGGTTGCTGTTGAGGCCGCTGCGTCAACAGGTGATGCGAACGCCGAGAACGCCGTGCCCGAATCCAACAAGCCTGAGCCGTTTTCGGGTGAGCCAAGAATCATCTTCCCAAAGGAATCGCTTGGCATCATCGCGCGTCACTACACGCGTGAGGCAGGTGTGCGTAAGCTTGAACAGCTGATCGGCACGGTCTGCCGCAAGCAGGCGCGCCGTATTGCTGAGGGCAAGACGGAGCAGCTGACCGTAACCGACGCAGTGATCCACGAGTTCCTCGGCGGCTACAAGGTACGCGTCGACACCGAGATCGCGGAGCGCACCAAGCGCAGCGGTGTTGCCGTGGGACTGGCTTGGACGCCGGTGGGCGGCGACATCCTGTTCATCGAAGCGAACCGCATGAAGGGTAAGGGCAACTTCCAGATCACCGGCCAGATTGGCGACGTGATGAAGGAGAGCATGCAGGCGGCGCTGACATGGGTGCGGTCGAATGCAAACACGCTCGGGCTGGATGAGGACCTGCTGAAGGACATCGACCTGCACCTGCACGTGCCGGCGGGAGCGATCCCGAAGGACGGGCCCAGTGCTGGCGTGACGATGGCGACGGCGATCGTCTCCCTGCTGACAGACATGCCGATCCGTCCGCTGCTCGCCATGACCGGTGAGATCACCCTCAGCGGCAATGTGCTGCCGGTGGGCGGCATCAAGGAGAAGTTCCTTGCGGCCAAGCGTGCCGGTGTGCGCGATGTGATCCTGCCGATCGATGTGCGCCCGAACGTCGAAGAAGATCTCACGGCCGACCAGATCGAGGGCATCACGATCCACTACGCATCGCGTATTGAAGATGTGTTGGCGGTTGCCCTGCCGCACAGCATGCATGACGCCGTGCAGGACGAGCAGGTACGTGAAGCTGTGATGTCTGCGGCAGCATAGCCAAGGGGAGCTTACGAAGGCCACGGACTCAGGTCCGTGGCTTTTCTGTTTGCGTCTGGCGCTGCCAACCCACCGGCGCAAGCTGCTCTCTTAGCAGATAAGGAGCAGAACATGGCCGCGAAGAAGACAGCAGTGAAGAAGGACAGTGCCGTAAAGAAGTCTGCAGCTAAGAATGCGCCTAAGAGCATGCCGGCAGGCGGGCGCAATCCGCAGGGCGGTCTTACGCAGAAGGGCCGCGACTTCTTTGCCCAGCGCGACGGCCTTCACCTGAAGCCGGGTGTCACCGGCCCTGCAGACACGCCGGAGAAGATGCTGCGCAAGGGTTCGTTCTTGGTGCGGACCTTTACCCATCCACGCGGACCGATGATCGACCCCAAGGGCCAGCCGACCCGCCTTGCGCTCAGCGCGCATGCCTGGGGTGAGAAGGTGCCCACAACGGTAAGCCAGGCGCACACGCTTGCGGCAAAAGGGCATCAGTTGCTCTCGAAGTACCACGCCGCGCAGGAGAAGGAGAAGCCTGGTGCCAAGGCTGCTTCCAAGAAGACCGCAGCGAAAAAGGCTGCGAGCAAAAAGGCAGCGTCTGCAAAGGCGAAGTAAACTCTCTGTTGCCGTCGTTCTATGCTGAAGAGGAATGCAGCTGAGTGTGCTCTTCTTCGGTGTCTTGCGCGACCGTTTCGGGATGCGTGAAGACCTGCAGCAGTTTCCGGGGAGTAGCGTGGCCGATCTGTTGCGCTACTACCGCGTGCTCTCCCCTGAGCTTGGCGAAGTATGGGGCTCACTTGCGGTCGCGGTGAACCAGCAGTACGCCGCTGCTTCGGTAAACTTGCACGACGGTGATGAAGTCGCGCTGCTGCCACCGGTGAGTGGGGGACGGTCCGAGACGTATGCAAGTTGAACTGACCCGTGCCATCATCGACACGGCGCGCATCACCTCGGCGCTCAAGGCGGGTGCGGACGGTGCCGTGACCATCTTCGACGGCATCGTGCGCAACAACACCCGCGGCCGGCAAACGCTTCACCTTGACTACACCGCGTATGAGCCCATGGCGCTGCAGCAAATGCAAGCACTGGCGGATGAAGCGATCAATGAGTTCGGTGTGCGCGATGTCGCCATGGTGCATCGCCTGGGCCGGCTTGAAGTCGGTGAGACGAGCATCCTGATCGCCGTCGCCTCAGCGCATCGCGGCGTCACCTTTAACGCCTGCCGCTGGCTGATTGACACACTTAAGAAACAGGTGCCGATCTACAAGCAGGAGGTCTTCGTGGACGGCACAGTCTGGGGTGCGGGTGAGCCGTTCCCGGCGGAGCTTGCCGCAGGCTCGCCGGGTGTCTAGGCTCACTGCGTTCTGCCGGGTTCGTCCAACGATGCGGAGAACCTCTTGAAACATCTGTTCGTGACTGCGATTGCGATGGCCGGATTGTTCGGAGCGACGGCGCAGCAGGGCAACGATGCGCAGCAGCAGGCAGAGGGCGCGCCAGTCTTCCGTGTCGATACACGGCTGGTTAACGTACCGGTGAACGTAACGGACGCACATGGTGTTGCCGTACCGGACCTGCAGCAGAGCGACTTCAGCATCCGTGAAGATGGCAAGCCGGAGAAGATTGCCATCTTTGAACGGCAGGCGGCCACGCCTCTCTCGATCGTGATGGCAGTTGACACGTCCGGCTCGGTGCTTACGCAGTTCCGCACGGAGAAAGATGCTGCCAAGCGCTTTGCGCGGGACATCCTGCGTGAGCAGGACGAGATGGACCTGATCTCGTTTTCGGAGGATTCCGAGGAGCTTGTTTCGTTCACCAATGACCCGAAGCGGATTGAGCAGGGGCTGACCCGGCTGGGACGTGGTGACGATACCGCGCTCTACAACGCCATCTACGTGGCTTCCGGCCGCTTGAGCGAAGCCAAGGCCGACGCGGAGCGTCGTCGCATCCTGGTGTTGGTGACCGACGGTGGTGACAACAGCACCAAGCGGGAGATGAGCTACAGCAAGGCCATCGAGCAGGCGCAGCGTGCGGGTGCGGCGATCTATCCCATCATCATCGTACCGATACTCGCAGACGCCGGACGTAACGTCGGTGGCGAGCATGCTCTCATCCAGATGGCCCGCGACACGGGTGGCAAGTACTTCTATGTGACTGAGCGTGAAGATCTGAAGGCAGCCTTTGCGCACCTCTCGGACGATCTGCGCAACCAGTACCTCTTGGGCTACTACGCTCCGCGTCGCGGCAAGGATGCGAGCTTTCGCAAGATCGATGTGTCGCTGACCGACGTAGCGGTGCGGGCTAAGTTGAATGTGCGCAGCCGCTCCGGCTATTACGCTGACGGCCGCTGACGCTGCCAGCTGTCATAGGCGCGGCGTATCCTGACAGCGCATGAGCTATTACGATCCAAGTGAATTTGTCTTTGCCACCCCGGCTGCCGCGATCGCGCGTGAGGCCGGTGCGCTATTGCGCCACTATTACGAGAAGGGCGTTGCCGCCGAGTTTAAGGGCGATGTCGACATTGTCACGGAGGCAGACCGCGCCAGCGAGAAGCTGATCACCGGACGGCTCCGCACGGCCTTTCCCGACCACGGCGTGTACGGCGAAGAGGGCGCTCGCGAGCGCCTTGGCGCGGAGTACCGCTGGTACGTGGACCCGCTCGACGGCACCACGAACTTTGCGCACGGCTTTCCTTACTTCTGCGTCTCCATGGGCCTGGAGCACCGGCCGGCGGGGCTGCGTGACGATGAGGACGGTGAGATCGTCGCGGCGG
>CAXTJS010000156.1:0-7205 GCA_964244605.1 uncultured Terriglobus sp.
GTATGGGTTCGGCGGGCTTCTCGGAGATGGCGCTTACGCCGGCAGGCCGCAAGCGCTTTGTCGATTCCGCCGTGCAGGCGGTCGAGCGTTACCGCCTGGACGGCATCGACGTCGACTGGGAGTACCCCGGCTACGCGCATGCCGCGTTCACCGTTCGGCCTGAGGACAAGCAGAACTACACGCTGTTGCTCAAGGAACTGCGCTTGCGCTTCGACGTGGAGGGCAAGCGGCTCGGGCGGCATCTGGTTACGTCTTCCGCCACGGGCGCGACGACGATCTGGCTCGAGCACACCGACATGCGCGAGGCGTCAAAGTGGCTCGATTCCGTAAACATGATGTGCTACGACTGGTACAACGAGTCCGAAAAGAACACCGGGCACGACTCGCCGCTCTACACCAACCCCGCCGACCCCAAGGCAATCTCCATTGACAATGCCGTGCGCATGAACCTTGCCGCGGGCGTGCCGGCAAACAAACTCGTCATCGGCGTGCCATTCTACGGCCGCAAGTGGACCGGCGTGGAGGCGGTGAACCACGGCCTCTTCCAGCCGATCGCGTCTGCCAGGCCGGCGCCGGACAACACGCCTGTGTTTTCTGAGATCGCACCGCTGGTCAATGCTGTGGGCTATCAGCGCTACTGGGACCCGGTTGCGATGGCACCGTACCTCTACAACGCCGGATCGAAGACCTTTATCACCTACAACGATGCCGAAGCGGAGCTTGCGCGCACGAAGTACGTGAGGGAAAACCACCTCGGCGGCATCATGTTCTGGCAGTACACCGGCGACCCCAAGAACGTGCTGCTGGACGCGATCGACCAAGGCTTCGGCTTCACGCCCTGAGTGCCGCGTTCAAGCATCTCGTTTGATCTCAGCGAGCAACATCGGTCTTCCCTGGGGCGGCGCGATGGGCAGCGTAAAGGTGAAGACCGAGCCGGCACCGGGCTGGCTGGTCACCGTGATGGTTCCGCCGTGCGCTTCAACGATGGCTTTGCTGATGGCCAGGCCCATGCCGGTGCCACTGACATAGGTGTTTGGATTGCGCGCGCGGTAGAAGCGGTCGAAGATCAGCGTCTGCTCGGAAGGATCGATGCCGACACCGCGGTCCGCAACACTGATCGCGACCATGCCGCCTTCTCGAAAGGCCGACAGAAAGATGGGGCTGCCTTCGGCCGAGTACTTGACCGCATTCTCCAGAAGATTGCAGAGCACCTTGCTGAGGAACTGCTGGTCTGCCAGCACTGCCGGCACGTCCGCAGCCAATACGGTGACGGGATGCTGTGCGTCATTGCCAGCGCAGCTCTGCTTTGCTTCCTGCAAGAGGGCGCTGACCTCCGTCGGTCTGAAGGTCATGTGGACCTGCTGCGAATCCAGTTGGCCCATCTCTGTGGCTTGCTCCACCAGGAGGTTCAGCCGGTCGCTTTCCTCATCCACGATGACGAGCAAGTCATGCTGCGCTTCAGCCGATAGAGTGCGATCGGAGCGCAGTGCAGAAGCAGCGCCCTTGATCGCGGTGAGCGGGGTGAGCAGTTCATGCGTGATGGAATCGATGATCAGTGTCCGCAGCCGCTCACTCTCTTTCGTCGCTTCGCTCCTGGCTACGTCTTCCAGTGCCTGCGCGCGGTCGAGTGAGATCGAGACGAGATCGCCCATGGAGTGCAGGCTTTGACTTGAGAGCGTGACGCCATGCAGGATCAGCAAGCCGCGAGGCCGCACGCCCGCCATGACGGGGATGCGTGTCTCGCCATCGGGCTGCGATGTGACGTCCTGCAGGCTGAGTGCAACCTGTCGCAGGTGGGGAATCTCTGAGCCGCCGGCGACGACCGGCCCGTGCTGGAAGAGGCGGTCGCCCTCGAGCAGATAGAGAACGACGGACGACGCGCCGGTGACCCGCGCAATGATCATCGTGAGCGAGCTGACAAGGTTGCCGACATCGTCCAGCCGCAGCAACTCTCGGCCAAGCTGGAAGGAGAGTTCCACCTCTTTTTGCCGGGTCCGGGCTGCTTCTGCCTCGTCCCGTGCCCGCTGTGAGAGGCGTCCGCCGATGACTGCTGTCGCAAGAAACGCAAACAGCGCCAGCCAGTTCTGCGTGTCGGCGATGGTCACGCGTCCGATCGGCGGCAGAAAGAAGACGTTATAGGCAGCGGTCGCCGCCACTGCAAGCACGAGGGAGTACCGCCGGCTCCAGTTGGCCGCCAGCACAAGGATCAGCAGCAGCAGCGTAAGCGCAACCGTGGTCTGGTTGACGTGGAGCCAGCGTGTGTAGACGAGTACAATTCCGGCGAGAGCGGCAAATGACACGGTCCAGCGAAAGACGGAGACAAGATGCCGCGAGTTCATGGGGTGCATTCTAGACCGTGCCGACCGAACGCAAATCACCCGAAGACTGGCTTGCCTCGAACGAGGTGAGTCCTGAAAAGACAAAGGGCAGGTTCAAGGTCTTTCTGGGGTACGCGCCGGGTGTTGGCAAGACCTACAGCATGCTCAGCGAGGGTATCCGTCGCAGGCAGCGCGGTGAAGATGTGGTGATCGGCGTTGTGGAGACGCATGGCCGCAGCGGCACAACAGAGCAGAGCACCAGGCTCGATCAGGTACCGCGACGCGACATCGAGTACCGCGGCACGGTCTTTCACGAGATGGACGTTGACGCGATTCTGGCACGCTCACCGCAGGTGGTGCTCGTGGATGAGCTGGCACACACCAATGTGGAGGGCAGCCGGTTCGCGAAGCGGTATGAGGACGTGCTGCTGCTGCTCGACAGCAAGATCGACGTGCTGAGCACGATCAACATTCAGCACATTGAAAGCCTCACGACGCGCGTGCAGGCACTGACGGGCATCACCATTCGCGAACAGGTTCCCGACTGGGTGCTTGATCGCGCGGACGAAGTCGTCATCAGCGATCTCACACCCGAGGCGCTCGTCACACGCATGCGCCGTGGCGACATCTATCCCATGGACCGGGTGGAGCGCTCGCTCGCGAACTTCTTCCGCAGAGGGAACCTGATCGCCCTGCGCGAGATGGCGCTGCAGCGCGTCACCAAAGCCGTGGACCGCACGCTGGATGATTACGTGCGCCGTAAGCGGCTGGGTGCGCACTGGACCGTGACGGAACGCATCGCGGTCTGCATCAGCTCAAACCCTGAGGCGAGAGACCTGATCGCGCGCGGTGCCCGCCTGGCCGAAGGCATGGGTGGCGAGCTATACGTCGTACACGTAAAGAGTCCGCGCGATGATGAGCCCTCACGGCAGCAGACGCTTGCCTCACACATCCAGTTCGCCGCAAACCTGGGTGGCACGGTGGTTGAGCTCACGGGCAGCAGCGTTGCATCGGCCACCGCCACTTACGTGAAAGAGAACCGCATCACGCAGGTGATCTTCGGCCGCTCTGCCCTGCATGGCCTGCGCAAGTACCTCTACCATCTCGCGATCCAAAAGTTCATGGCAGAAGCGCCGCACGTCGATCTGCACATCGTCACGCAAGAGGCGCTCTGAGCCGCGTTCTTGCCTGCGGATGACGACGCACCTGACAGCCCTTCCGAAATCTTTATGCGTTCCTTGCGGCTTTCGCAGTCGCATGGTGTTGTGACCCATCCGGTGAAGTAGGCCGGACTGGAAAGGAACAGCATGCTCGATCTCTTCGCCCTGGTTCTGCTGGCGCTGTTGTTCGCCGTCGGACTGCTGTATGTGAACGGCTGTGAACGTCTGAAAGGGAAGCGCTCGTGATCCTGAACATCCTGCTCTTAACCATCGCCGCGTTGCTGATGGTGTATCTCGTCTTCGCTCTCTTGCGTCCGGAGAAGTTCTAAATGTCGCTCAACGGATCCCTCCAAATCATCCTCTTCATCGCTGCGGTACTCGTGCTGGCAAAGCCGATGGGCAGCTTCATGGCCGCCGTCTTTGAGCGGCGTAAGACCTTTCTGGATCCGGTGCTCGCACCTGCCGAGCGCCTGCTGTACCGCATGACCGGTGTGAACCCGGCCACCGAGATGGACTGGCGGCAATACACCGTAGCCGTGCTGCTGTTCAGCGTAGCCACACTGCTGCTGACGTACCTCATACAGCGTTTGCAGCACCTGCTGCCGTTCAATCCGCAACATCTGCCCGGCGTTCCTGCGGATCTGGCGTTCAACACCGCCGTCTCGTTTACGACGAATACCAACTGGCAGAGCTATGTGCCCGAGACCACCATGAGCTACCTGACGGAGATGCTCGGGCTGGCCACGCACAACTTCTGGTCTGCCGCTGTGGGCCTTGCGTTGGCGATCGCGTTTATTCGCGGCATCGCCCGGCGTGAGACGAAGACACTCGGAAACTTCTGGGTCGACCTGACGCGCGCGACGTTCTGGGTGCTGCTGCCGCTTTCCATCGTGTACGCGCTGGCGCTTGTGTCGCAGGGCGTGGTGCAGAACCTGAGGCCGTATGACACGGTGAAGCTCGTCGAGCCGCAGAGGGTGACCGGCACCGATGGCAAGGTCAGCACGGTGGACACGCAGACCATCGCGCAAGGACCGGTCGCTTCGCAAGAGGCGATCAAGATGCTGGGTACAAACGGGGGCGGCTTCTTCAATGCGAACAGCGCTCACCCGTTTGAGAACCCGACGCCCTTGTCGAACTTTCTGCAGATGCTGTCGATCTTTCTGATACCGGCGGGCCTCACGGTAACGCTGGGGCAGATGGTGAAGTCGCCGAAGCATGGCTGGGCCGTGCTGGGCGCCATGGTAGTGCTGTGGTTCGCCGGCACGAGTATCGCGTACTGGGCGGAATCAAACGGCAACCCGCAGCTCCACAACGTCGACCAGCACGTGTCCGCGACGCAGAGTGGCGGCAACATGGAGGGCAAGGAAGTCCGCTTCGGAATCGCCAACTCCGCGCTCTTCGCCACGGTGACAACCGATGCAAGCTGCGGCGCGGTGAACAGCATGCATGACAGCTTTACGCCACTTGGCGGGCTGGTGCCGCTCACCAACATCCTGCTGGGCGAGATCGTCTTTGGCGGCGTGGGCGCTGGCATGTACGGCATGCTCGTCTTCATCATCGTCACGGTGTTCATCGCCGGCCTCATGGTGGGGCGCACGCCGGAGTACCTCGGCAAGAAGATCGAAGCGTATGACGTGCAGATGGCGATGCTCTACCTGCTCATCTTTCCGCTGCTCATTCTTGTCTTCGCCGCCATCACGATCCGCCTGCCGAACCTTGGCCTGGCGAGCCTGGCCAACCATGGGCCACACGGCCTGGGCGAGATCCTCTACGCCTACACCTCGGCCACCGGCAACAACGGGTCGGCGTTCGCCGGGTTAAGCGCAAACACGCACTGGTACAACTTCACCCTTGCGGTTGCGATGTTCGCAGGGCGCTTTCTGATGATCGTGCCGATGATGGCGATCGCCGGCCATCTTGCCGCGAAGAAGATCGTTCCGCCGTCCGCGGGTACGTTCCCGGTCACGACGCCGCTCTTCACCGTGTTGCTCACGGGCATCATCCTGATCGTCGGCGCGCTCACCTTCTTCCCGGTGCTCAGCCTCGGCCCCATCCTGGAACACCTGCTGCTACGCGCAGGGCACCTGTACTAGCGGCACGGAGAACAGAATGGCTACCAAGAAACGCTCGCTCTTTGATTCCGCTATCGTGCGCCGTGCCTGCGTGGACGCGCTCACCAAGCTCAGCCCGCGGCTCATGATGAAGAACCCCGTCATGTTCGTGGTGGAGATCGGCAGTGTCTTGACCACGGTGCTGCTGATCGTGGACAGGTTGACGCACCACGGCCACTTTAGCTTTGACCTGCAGATCACCCTGTGGCTCTGGTTCACCGTTCTGTTCGCGAACTTTGCCGAAGCCATGGCAGAGGGCCGCGGCAAGGCCCAGGCTGATGCGTTGCGTCAGGCGAAGTCTGAAACCACGGCCTACCTCGTTGCGAAGAGTGGCGAGGTGCAGGAGGTTCCCAGTTCTCAGCTGCGCGCAGACGATGTGGTTCGTGTCACGGCGGGCCAGATGGTTCCCGGCGACGGCGAAGTGATCGAAGGCGTCGCGTCTGTCGACGAGTCGGCCATCACCGGCGAGTCCGCACCGGTGATTCGCGAGGCGGGCGGCGACCGCTCTGCCGTTACCGGCGGCACGCGCGTCTTGAGCGATGTCATCACCGTCCGCATCACGTCCAACCCGGGCGAGACCTTCATCGACCGCATGATCGCGCTTGTGGAAGGCGCGGAACGGCAGAAGACGCCCAATGAAATTGCACTCAACATCCTGCTTGCCGGGCTGACGATTATCTTCCTGCTTGCGGTAGTGACGTTGCAGCCCTTTGCCCTGTACTCCGGCGCGCCGCAAACGGTCTTCGTTCTCATCTCTTTGCTGGTCTGCCTCATCCCCACGACCATCGGCGGCCTGCTTTCGGCCATCGGCATTGCGGGCATGGACAGGCTGGTGCAGCACAACGTGCTCGCCACCTCAGGCCGCGCGGTGGAGGCTGCGGGCGACGTGAACACGCTCTTGCTCGACAAGACCGGCACCATCACCATCGGCAATCGTCAGGCTGCTGAGTTTGTTGCCGCACCGGGCGTGACCGCGGCGGAGCTGGCCGATGCCGCGCAGCTCTCATCGCTGGCAGACGAAACGCCGGAGGGCCGCTCCATCGTGGTGCTCGCGAAGGAGCAGTACAACTTGCGCGGCCGCGAGCTGGGCCAGATCAACGCCGAGTTCATCCCCTTCAGCGCCAATACACGCATGAGCGGCATTGAGGTGGATGGCCGCTCGATCCGCAAGGGCGCGGTTGACGCCATCGCGCGCTATCTGGAGCAGGCGGGCAACAGCCTGCCCGGTGAGGTGCGCAACAGCGTGGAAGAGATCTCGCACAAGGGCGGAACGCCGCTCGTGGTGGCAGAGAACGGGCGCGCTATGGGCGTGATTTACCTGAAGGACGTGGTCAAGGGTGGCATGAAGGAGCGTTTCGACCAGCTGCGCGCTATGGGCATTCGCACCGTCATGATCACGGGCGACAACTCGCTGACGGCGGCGGCTATCGCGCGTGAAGCCGGTGTGGACGACTTTCTCGCCGAGGCCAAGCCCAAAGACAAGATGGACCTGATCAAGCGCGAGCAGAGCGAAGGCAAGCTGGTTGCGATGACCGGCGACGGCACGAACGACGCACCCGCGCTTGCGCAGGCCGACGTAGGTGTCGCCATGAACTCGGGCACACAGGCCGCGAAAG
>CAXTJS010000157.1:0-7134 GCA_964244605.1 uncultured Terriglobus sp.
CATTGCATACGCCGCGTGTCTGCCAGCGGCGTGGTCACCACCGTCGCCGGCACCGGTATAGCCGGCTTCTCTGGCGACGGTGGAAAGGCGACCACCGCAACCTTTCGCACGCCTGCAGCCGTGGCGCTGGGTCTTGCTGGTGAACTTTACGTTGCCGATACCGGCAACCACCGCGTCCGCCGCCTTGCGCTCGATGGCACCGTCGTCACCGTTGCAGGCAACGGCGCGCAGGAGGCTACCGGTGATGGTGGGCTCGCAACCAAGGCCGGGCTGGACTCGCCAAGTGACGTTGCCGTTCGCGCAGACGGCGCTTTGCTGATCGCCGACCGGCTGAACAGCCGCATACGCATCGTGACCGCGGATGGCCAGATCTCCACATTGCCGGATCTCTCGTTACGCTGGCCTGCAGGGGTGACGGCAGATGCAGGTGGAACCATCTACGTGGCGGACACGGGTCATAGCCAGGTACGGGCTGTTGGGTCGAACGGCTCAAGCGTTGTGCTGAGCGGGCAGCCAGTAACCACGACCCAGACGACAGCATCAGCAGATGGATCTGGCGCTGAATATGTCGGGCTTGCAGCCCAACCGAATGGCAGTTTGACGGTAACGGACCGCGCGTCGTCACGCGTCGAGCGCGCTGATGTGCCCCAGCTTGCCTTCGCCGACACAATCGTTGCATCTGCAAGCTCAACGAAGGCGCTGCTGCTTCAGAACGGTGGCTTGACCGACCTGAGCGTTCAGAGCGTGATCATGCCTGCCGGCTTCTCAAGCGGCGGCGGATCGGACTGCGCAGGTACGCCGTTCCTGTTGCACCCAGGCCAGCGCTGCACGCTGGCAGTTGCCTTTACACCTACTGCGGTCGGCGCTCAATCGGGACTGCTGACACTTCTCGTGAGCGGCGCGGCACCCCAGCGTGCACTCCTGACCGGCCTTGCAATCGCCTCAGGATCGACCGCGGCATCGTCGACAGTGCTGCAATCAAGCGGTTCGATCTCCTACGTCGGGACTCCGATCACGCTGAACATGTCGGTCACAGGGAGTGCCGGCTTCCCCGTGTCCGGCACTATCTCCGTCCTGGATGGCGCGACGGAGATCAGCACCGTTGCGGTAACAGCGGGAGGCACCGCGCAGTTTGTCACTGCGGCATTGCCGCTCGGCCTACATGCACTGACCGCACGGTACAACGGTGACACGCACTATCGCCTGAGCACCTCGGCAGCGCTGCAGCAGACCGTTGTGGTTGCGCCAGACTTTGCCTTGAGCGTGGCTGCCGCGAGCGTAGCCGTGAAGGCTGGCGACACCGCGTCGTCGACGGTAACCTTGCAGCCGCTGAACGGGACTCTCAATCAATCCGTAACCATTCAGGTCACCGGACTGCCTGCCGGCACGACGGTAAACGTTACGCCGGCATCGCCTGTGCTCGCGGGCAGTCCGCTTAGTGTGACGATCTCCATGAAGCTGCCTGCAGTGCTAGCCATGCAGCGGTTCCGGATGATTGGGTTCGCCTGCGTGCTGCTTTGTGGTGTGAGCCTGAGAGGCTCGTGGCGCAAGCGTATGGGGCTGTCGGTGCTCACCATTCTGCTTATCAGCTTTACCGGCTGCGGCGGTGGCTTTCTGGCAAACACTGCAAGCTCGTCGCAGAGCGCAGCCCACACCTACCTCGTTACGGTTACGGCGAGCACAGTGGGCGTTGCAGGCGACCCGCTCGTGCACACGACGAGCTTCTCGCTGGTGGTGAACTGATGCGGATCACGAGATTACCCCTAGCGAGTCTGTGCCTGCTGTTTTGCCTTGCGCTGCCGGCACAGAACCCCGCAAATGTCGCGCCGGCCGGTATGTCTGTCGGCGTCCGCTTCACCGCAACGCGAGCCAGCCTCACGCCGAATACGTGTGGCTGCTTTCTGCTGCTCGGCGGTGCTGCCGACGCTGCCTTGCCATTGCATGGTCCGTTCTCCGTTGTCGCTGAGGTGGCGGGGAACCACACCGGCAGCGTACCCAGCACAACACGTGGTCTCAGCACCATAACCCTGCTTGCCGGGCCGCGATACACGCTCTCCGTTCTCTCTCGGCAGCGGGTCTTTGCGCAGGCTTTGTTTGGTGCCGTCCGCGGCTTCGACGCCGACTTTCGACGTGGCAACGATCCCATCGACACGGCCACCGCGTTCAGCTACGCCCTGGGCGGCGGGTACGAAGTCGCGCTCACGCCTGCCGTTTCGCTCCGTGCGGCGCAGGTCGAGTTTCTGCAGACAAATCTGCCGAACGGCAGCGACAACCGCCAGCGCAACATCCGCTTCGGTGCCGGACTCACCTTCCACTTCACTACCGCCTCGTTCCACCGCTGAGTTGTTCCTCGCGCTGCGGACAACGTGAGGCGACACGGAGCAATCTGAGCGTGCATGCATATCTCCTTTGCGGTCCTTCAACGTGTGTCGTACTCGTGCGCCTTCGCCGCGGTCGCGCTGACCGGTACCGGCTGCAAAAGCGTTCAAAACGCAGTGGCGAAACAGGCCGACGCCGACCCGACACTTCGGCCCAAAATCGTCTCCAGCGCTCGAAGCTCGTGCATTGACGAATCCAAGAAGAGCTTCCCGCAGATCCCGAATCGGGACGCCGTCGTGAATGAGTATTGCGACTGCTTCGCGACGAAGGGCCTAAGCTCGTTCAGCAACGCGGAGATCGCCGGCATTGGGTTCACCGGCATCAAGAACCTGACGCCCGAGCAAAACACCAAGCTGAACAACGCTGCGACCATGTGCGTTGCCGAAACGCGTCAAAAGCTGGGCGGCGGAGCATAGCCTCGATGCAGTTGCTGCAATAAAGCGAAAAGGCTGCAGATCTCACCGTGCGGTGTAATCTGCAGCCATTCGTGTATCTCAGCCTGAACTCGCCAGCTAGAACTGACCCCAGAGCAACTGGTTGTAAACGTCATGGTGGAACTGGATTTCCGGCGCCTTCACCACGGTGCCAAGCAGCCGGGCGCACCGGTCAGCAGAGGCCTGCTTCAGGTCCGCATAGCGCGCCTTCACATCGTCTCCGAGCAACTTGCCCGTCCACTCCGCATTCCGGAAGTCTTCAAGCGCCGTGTAGATGTTGTCGGGCAGGTAGCGCTCAGCTTGGCGCAAGTTGTCGATCTTCGCAGTCTCGCCGTCCAGGCCGGTCTTGAAGACGGAGTAGAGCACCGCGTACGGATTGGCGTCTGGCCCAACAGACCGTACCTCAACGCGCGCTGACTTTTCATTGCCGATCGGGATACGCACCATGGAGCCGCGGTCCGTTGCGGAGGCCTTGATCTGGTTCGGCGCCTCAAAATGCGGATCGAGACGGCGATATGCATTGACACTTGCGTTGAGCAGAAGACAAAGATCGTTGCCATGGGTCAGAATCTTGTCGATGAAGCTCCAGCCCATCTCAGAAAGCTTTTCTTCCCCGTTCGGGTCCCAGAACAGGTTCTTCTTGTCCTTCGTGATCGACACGTTGGTGTGCATGCCGCTGCCGTTCACGCCCGTAACGGGCTTCGGCAGGAACGATGCAGTCATGCCCATCTGCGTGGCAACCTGACGACAGATCAGCTTGTAGAGCTGGATCTGGTCGGCTGCGGCTACCACCTCGCCGTAGGTGTAGTTGATCTCAAACTGCGAGGGGGCAACCTCGGGATGATCTTTCTCGTTCTCGAAGCCCATCGCGCGCTGCACTTCAGCGCTGGTGTCGATAAATTCGCGAAGCGGATCCCCGGGTAGCGAGTGGTAGTAGCCGCCGGCGTTCACGTATTCAAAAGTGCCGGTCTTGTGAAACGAACGCTCTGCATCCACGCCCTCAAAGAGAAAGCCTTCGATCTCGTTGGCGGCGTTGAGCGTGTAGCCCTTGTCCTTATAGACGCTGTTCGCGTACTGCTTGAGAATGCCGCGCAAATCGGCGGCGTAAGGGCTGCCGTTTTTGTCGATGACCTCGCCGAAGACGATGACCTTGCCCGAGCCGAAGACGTCGGCGGGCGTCCAATAAAACGAAGCCCAATCCAGACCGAGGCGTAAGTCGCTTTCCTTCTGCGCTGTGAAGCCACGAATCGAGGAGCCGTCAAAGGTCAGGTTGTCGTACGCGCCGATCAGGAACTTCTTGTCGTAGTCGAGCATGTGCAAGCGGCCTTCCAGGTCGCTGAACAGAACAGTGACGGCCTTGATGCCCTTCGTGTCCGTCAGGTCCTTCAGACGCGCTTCCTGCAGCTTGCCTGCGTCAGTGCGGGCCTTGCGGTCGTCCTTCAGCGCAAGGTTCTTCTCTTCCAGCTCTTCGTACGACAGTTCCAGAAAATCGCGATACGTTCCTGACATGGGAGCTCCTCTTTGCGCACAGCGGCCAGCTTGGGCCAGGTGAGATGAATTTTCGGATCAGAACGGAGAACGGCGCGGATCGCGTGAAGCCACCCACTTCACCAAAAATAGCAGATGGGCTACACATGGTTGTCATCAAAGCACGGCGACAAAGTGATGAAGAACTGCCGTCTTGTTTTCACACGAGTGGGCATGTTCCTGGTGGCTGTCTGTGATACTTTTTATCGGGTGCCGTCCCATGGCACCGATTCGCAGAGAGTCTGCGCTGGCCCTCGCAGGAGGTCGCCTACGACGCAGTAAAGCCTGCAGCTAACCGCATCCGCCGCATGAGCACGGAACGCCTCCAGCGGCACATCTTGCCAGGACCCACGGGCCTGCGCCACCCCTCCGGAGGATCACCAAGTTGGGCATGAACATGGTTCCCAAGCGCCTTTTTTTTACCAAGGGCGTCGGTCGACACAAGGAACGGCTCACGTCGTTCGAAATGGCTCTACGCGACGCCGGTATTGCAGCGCAGAACCTGGTGCGCGTCTCCTCCATCTTTCCGCCGAAGTGCAAGATGATCACGCGCAAAGAGGGTTTGAAGTACCTCAACCCGGGCGAGGTCGTCTTTGCCGTCGTTGCAGAAAACAGTACGCGCGAGGCGCATCGTCTCGTCGTTTCTTCGATCGGCGTTGCCATTCCTACCGATCGGAACACCTACGGCTACTTGTCAGAGCACCATAGCTTCGGTGAGACCGAGGAGCAGGCCGGCGACTATGCCGAAGAGCTTGCGGCCGAGATGCTCGCCACTACCCTCGACGTCGACTTCGACCCGGACAAGAGCTGGGACGAGAAGAAGGAGATCTATCGCATCTCCAACAAGATCGTGCGCACCGCGAACGTGACGCAGTCTGCCGTTGGTGACAAGAAAGGTCTCTGGACGACGACCATCGCTGCGGCCATTCTCATCTTCGATGACGACGAAAAGGAGTAAGCGGAATCGAGAAAGCGCCGGCACCACGCCGGCGCTTCTCGTTCTACCCGGTGCTATACTGAAGTGGTCATGTTGAGGTGACTACATGTCATCAATCAGCCCGGTCAAGGTACCCACAGAACCTAAGAAAACCGGTCTTCGCAAAGTCCTGGGCAAGCAGGTGGCCGCCGCCGAGGCCAAAGCCAACCTGCTCCGCATGCTCTCCTCGGTGGAGCAGGTGGGTGAATACGTCATCACCAAACGTGGCAAGCCTGTGGCCAAGCTCGTTCCTTTTGAGCCCCAGCCAAAGGCAAGCATTTACGGATGCATGAAGGGAACAGCCGTTATTCATGGCGACATCATGGAGCCCCTTCCTCCTGAAGAGTGGGGCGATCTGTATTGAAAGCTTTGCTGGATTCGCACGCCTGGCTGTGGCTGGCGCTCGGCATACAGTTGAAGACCAGCACCGTTGAGTTCTGCATCAGCCTGGCAACAGCGAATCAGCTCTATCTCTCTCCCTTCTCAATTTGGGAGTTGTCTCGTAAGGCGGAGGATGGCCGGCTCGATCTAGATCGCCCAACACGCGTCTGGATGCAGGAGACAATCCAGATAACCCAGGTGCAAATTGCACACTTTGACTTTGAGGTCGCCGCAGATACGGCTCTGCTGCCGGCGAGCTTCTGCAAAGATCCAGCTGACCGCGCCCTTGCCTCCACCTGCCGTGTTTACGGTTTAACCCTGCTCACACGTGACCACCTCCTGCTGAAACTCGCAGACACATGTGGGTACAGCAAAGTTGAAGTATGAACGAGAGCGGAAAGTGTTAGGAAAAGAATGAGCAGCGACGCTCAACAGTTCGCCAGCGACAACTACGCTGCTGTTTGCCCCGAGGTCTGGCAGGCCATGGCTGAGGCCAACCAAGGCCATGCCAGCGCCTATGGCGAGGACGCGTGGACCGCACGCGCGGCAGATGCCTTTCGCGAACTGTTCGAAACAGATTGCGACGTCTTCTTCGTCTTCAATGGCACGGCTGCCAACTCGCTCTCGCTGGCTTCGCTCTGCCAGAGTTATCACTCCGTCATCTGCACGCAGAGCGCACACGTGGAGACCGACGAGTGCGGCGCGCCGGAGTTCTTCTCAAACGGCTCCAAGCTGCTGACCGCAGCGTCAACAGATGGCAAGCTAACGCCTGCAGCCGTGCGCACACTCGCGACAACCCGAACCGACATCCACTTCCCGAAGCCGAAGGTCGTCACCATCACGCAGTCCACCGAGACCGGGCGCGTTTACTCCCAGGGCGAAGTGCGTGCGCTCTGCGAGGCAAGCCGGGAACTGGGCCTGCACCTGCACATGGACGGCGCGCGCTTCTTCAACGCCGTGCAGGGTCTGGGCTGCACACCTGCCGAGATCACCTGGAAGGCCGGCGTTGAGGTGCTCTGCTGCGGCGGCACCAAGAACGGCATGGCCATAGGCGAAGCCATCGTCTTTTTCGACAGGAAGCTCGCCCTGGATTTTGAGTACCGCTGCAAGCAGGCGGGCCAACTCGCGTCAAAGATGCGCTACCTGAGCGCACCGTGGCTCGGCATGCTGGGCGACGGTGTGTGGCAGCGAAATGCGGCACATGCCAACCAATGCGCCCAACGCTTACGCGACAGCATCGCAGACGTGGGTGGAGCGAAACTGATGTTTCCCGTAGAGGCGAACGCGGTCTTTCTGCTCGCACCCGAGGAGAAGTTAAACGCTCTGCGGCAACGGGGCTGGCGCTTTTACACCTTCATCGGCGGCGGTGCGCGCTTCATGTTCGCGTGGGATAGCGACCCGGTGCGCGTCGACGAGCTCGCGGCGGACATCCGCGAA
>CAXTJS010000158.1:0-7066 GCA_964244605.1 uncultured Terriglobus sp.
AGAAAAAGAGCGCGGGATCACGATTCTCGCCAAGAACACGGCGATTCACTACAAGGACTCGAAGATCAACATCGTCGATACGCCGGGCCACGCGGACTTTGGCGGCGAGGTGGAGCGCGCGCTGAAGATGGTGGACGGCGTGGTGCTGCTGGTGGACGCCAGCGAAGGCCCGCTGCCGCAGACGCGCTTTGTGTTGTCAAAGGCGCTGGTCGGCGGTTTGGTGCCGATCCTCGTCATCAACAAGATCGACCGTCCCGATGCGCGCGTGCAAGAGGTGCTGAACGAGGTCTATGACCTGTTCATCGACCTCGACGCGGACGAGTCGCAGCTTGACTTCCCGGTGGTCTACACCAACGGCAAGGCCGGCACCGCAACGCTGGACATGGCCGTTGCTGGGGAGAACCTGCTGCCCCTGTTCGAAACCATCATCAATACCATTCCGCCAGCAAAGGGCGAGGCTGACGGTCCGTTGCAGATCCTGGTCACCAACCTCGACTACTCCGACTACCTTGGCCGCCTGGGCATCGCGCGCGTCTTCAACGGAACGCTCAAGACGGGCGAGACCGCGAACGTTGCCAAGCTCGACGGCACGCTGCAGCCGGTGAAGATCACCAAGCTGTTCAGCTTTAGCGGCCTCAAGCGCACAGACATTGAAGAGACCACCGTTGGCGACATTGTCGCGATCGCAGGCGTGAGCGGCCTCACCATCGGCGAGACGATCACCGGCCTTGAGAACCCGCAGCCGCTGCCGACCATCGTGATCGACGAGCCGACGATTGCCATCCAGTTCAGCGTAAACAACTCGCCCTTCGCCGGTCGCGAAGGACAGTTCGTCACCAGCCGCAACCTCCGTGAGCGGCTTGAGAAAGAACTGCAGACCAACGTCAGCATTCGTGTTGAGGATACGGGCTCGCCCGACTCCTTCAAGGTGCTGGGCCGCGGTGAACTGCAACTTGCCGTACTGATCGAGATGATGCGCCGCGAAGGCTACGAACTGCAGGTGGGCCGGCCCGAGATCGTGACCAAGCGCATCGACGGCGCACTGATGGAGCCAGTCGAATACGTCACCATCGACGTGCCCAACGAGTTCAGCGGAACCGTCATCCAGAAGCTTGGGCCGCGCAAGGGCGAGATGGTGAAGATGCATGGTGACGCTCGCGTGCGTATGGAGTTCAAGGTGCCGTCACGTGGCCTCATCGGCCTGCGCTCCGAGATGCTGACGGAGACGCGCGGCACCATCGTGATGAACTCGCTCTTTGACGGCTACATGCCGTACCAGGGTGAGATTCCACAGCGCCCGAACGGCACGCTGATCAGCGACCGCAGCGGCGTGACCACGACCTATGCGCTTAACGGTCTGCAGGAACGTGGCACGCTGTTCATGGGTGAGGGTGTTGAGGTCTACGAGGGCATGATCGTCGGCGAGAACAGCCGTGACAACGACCTGGACGTGAACGCCGTTCGCGAGAAGAAGCTGACCAACATGCGTGCCTCAAGCGCAGACGAAGCGCTGCGCCTGGTGCCTTACAAGCAGCAGACACTGGAGCAGTGCATTGAGTTCATCGCCGACGACGAGTTGGTTGAGGTCACGCCGAAGTCGCTGCGCATGCGCAAGAAGATTCTGCAAGCCAACCGCCGCACACGCGGCAAGCAGCAGCAGTTGCAGGAAGCATAGGCATCCGCCGATTACAGTCACTACCAGGCGGGCGTCCTCATGCGGGGACGCCCGCTCTGCTACCGTAAGACGATGGCGGTGCAGCAGAACTCGCAGGAACAACCGCCCCTGAACGCGCGGCCGACCGCAGCCAGGATCGCTTGGGGTGGTGAGCCCAAAGCAGACAGCGCAAAGAGTTCTGACGTGGCGCCAATCTGGCTGCAGCGTCTCTCGCTCGCAGTGCTGGTCGTCTTCTGCCTGTACCTTGGCGGCTTGCTCGTGTATCTGCCGTGGTGGAAAGAGATGTGGGACCACAACTCGCTGCTGCTCGCGTTTCCGACAGTGCACCACTACATGATCCAGGGACCGGTGCGCGGGCTGGTCAGCGGCATCGGCTTACTTGATCTTTGGATCGGCGTGTCGGAGATCGTTCATTATCGCGAGTACCGCGCCTGACCCTCTCGCTTTCGGAGCATTGAACGATGGAAGCAGCACAGGCTGCATCTCATCAGCGTTATGCCCGATACAAACCTGCTGCAGTCCGCTCCTTTCGCCTACGAGAACGACAGCTTCCTAGAGTCGCCGGACGCCCGCATCCTGCGCATCATGGCCGAGTACCAAGAGCCGATGGCGCGCTTCCGGCGTGAGCGTGTGCAGGACACCGTTGTCTTCTTCGGCTCGGCGCGCTTTCACGCGCTGGACGAGGCGGAGCACGAGGTGCAGCTACTGGCGAACACCGGTTCGGCTGAGCCCGCGCCTCCGGAGGAGCAGCCTGCAAAGCCCGGTGAAAGCGACGCAAGTGCGCTGCAGCTGAAGCGGGCCGAAACCGCCGTGGAGATGGCCGGCTACTACGAGGACGCTCGTAAGCTGGCGCACATGGTGACCGCGTGGGCCAAGGAACTGCCGGGCCGCAGGCATCGCTTCGTGATCACCAGCGGCGGCGGCCCCGGTATCATGGAAGCCGCGAACCGCGGTGCAAGCGAGGCTGGCGGCAAGACCATCGGCCTGAACATCGCACTGCCGTTTGAGCAGCGGCCGAATCCCTACATCACGCCGGCGCTGAACTTTCAGTTCCACTACTTCTTCATGCGCAAGTTCTGGTTCGCGTACTTGGCCAAGGCGCTGGTCGTCTTTCCCGGCGGCTTCGGCACGCTGGACGAGATGTTCGAGCTGCTCACGCTGGCGCAAACGCACAAGCTCGCCAAAGAGATGACGATCGTGATCTACGGGTCAAAGTATTGGAACGGCGTCATCGACCTTGACCTGCTCGCGGAGAAGGGGGCCATCGCACTCAAGGACAAGGATCTCTTCCAGTTCGCGGACACGCCAGAGGATGCTTTCGCTCTTCTGAAGGCTGGGCTTGAGAAGCATTGTCCACCATCCGGCGAGAAGGCCGCCGTGCCTATGGAGCCGGAGGCGAGTGCGCAGGATGTCCTCGGGCCCGACATCGCGAAGACACGGTGAATGTGAACCCACCTTAGCTTCGCGAAGGTGGGGCACCCAACATCGGAGCCGCTAAGAAACCGGGTGCCCCATTCTTCGCGTTTTTGCGAAGGGTGGGGTGAGGGGCGCCTTTAGTTTTGTGGTGAGGATGGGAAGGCGGCTCGTGCTGTCGCACGAATGGACCCCACCCTTTCGCGATGGAGCCGCGAAAGAATGGGGCGCCCAGCCTGTGCGGCTGCGAGAGAGCGTTAGCGCCGGGCGAGCGGCTTCGTCTTGTCGAGCAGGGCAGCATCGGCGAAGCGGCGTGTGCCGATGGCGACCAGCAGCTCCATCATGAGCGAGAGGCCGCGCCTGCCCTCGCGCGAGCTGACGCGCTTAAAGAGGCTCCACATGCTCAGCGGCTCTTCCGCCTTGGGGTTTGAGGCGGTGGAGAGCGCGGCGGCGACGCAGCTCATCGTCTCCGGATCGATGGCGCCCAGCACCTTGCCCAGGCTGATGACGTTGCGCAGCGCGTCGACGCTCTCCTGCAGCTTGGCGCCCTCCGCGATGTGCTCGAAGATGGTGTTCTTGTGCTTGACGGCGCCGTGCAGCAGGTCAAGGACGCCCTCATCGTGCGCCGCCTGGATCAGGTCGTAGGCGACGAGCAGCGCCTCGGCATGTTCATCCGGTGCGGCTGCAAGACGCTTGCGCAGGCCTTCACGCGGATCGATGGGGCGAGGTGTAAATGCGATCGGATTTGCCATGACTTGTTCCTGTCCAAATAGGTATTACCGCGAAGATCGAGCCCGCCACCAAAGCGCTAGCTAGAGTGCGACCATTCAGATGGTGCTGGTTGTAAGCAACGAAGAGAAAGGTCGTCAAGAAAACGAAACCTGAAATCAAGCCAATGAGGCGCTGGGAAGGTTGCGACTGTCCTTTGCTGTCGTGCTCAAGCGAGCGGTTATCTGCTCCGCGTACTAAGAAGAATGTAAACGCCAAGAAAGCTAGGTAACCAGACAAGATCCACGCATGCTTCGGGTCGAGTCGTGGGTAAAGGCGATTTGAGTCGAGTAAGACAGACAGGCAGCCGCAGACGATGATGCTCGTGCGTAACTGATTGCTCCAGCCCATTGCAGCTCTTTGCATGAACAACCTCTCCTGCAAGATACAAGAAGCTTTACACCTTGCTGGTATTGATCTGGATGAGCTTATCGCCGCGACCGGTGCCGGGCAGGTAGTAGTCGGCGCGCTCCCACTTCTTCTCAACCGCAACGCCCTCCTGCGGTGTGCGGCTGCCGTTGCGGAAGTTCGCCGGTGAGAGCGGCGACCTGCCCTTGACGCTCAGCACGCGCAGGGAGACCGCGACCTCTTTGTAGGCGGGTGTGTGCGTGGCGCGGTCGACATGTGCGCCGGTGAGCAGATTGACCGGTTCTTCGACGGAGTTCATCGGCATGTAGAGCTGCTTGCCTTCTACGCGGTCGGTGACGAGCACGCGTGCGCGAATGACGCCCCACTTTGACGAAAGCTCTACCTTGCTGCCGGACTCGAGACCGCGCTCACCGGCGAGTTCCGGCGAGACCTCAAGCCAGTTCAGGGGTGTGATGTGATTGATGCCCGGCACCTGCGAGGTCATGGCGCCCTGCTCGAAGTGCTCCAGAATGCGGCCGTTGTTTAGATGGAGGTCGAAGTGCTCATCCTGCTCTTCGGAGGGCGGCACCCATTCCAGCGGGTAGAACTTCGCCTTGCCGTCCTCAAAGGGGAAGCCGTCGACGAAGAGTAGAGGCGTGTCGGTGCCGTCCTTCGCCACGGGCCATTGCAGCGATTTAAAGCCCGCAAGCCGCTCATAGGTGACGCCCGCGAAGAGCGGCGTGAGCTCGGCGATCTCCTCCATGATTTCGGAGGGATGCGCGTACGTCCACTTGGCACCGAGACGGTTGGCAATGAGCTGCAGGATCTGCCAGTCGGGCTTCGAGTCGCCGAGCGGCTCCAGGGCTTTGTAGAGCCGCTGGATGCGGCGCTCCGTATTGACGAAGGTGCCGTCCTTTTCCAGCGAAGGTGATGCGGGCAGCACCACGTCGGCAAACTTGCACGTCTCTGAGAAGTTGATGTCCTGCACGACGAGGAAGTCGACCTCTGAGAGAGCCCGGCCGACATCGTTGGCGTTGCCGTCGGAGCTGATGGTGTCTTCGCCCTTGATGTAGAGCGAACGGATCTCGCCGGTGTGAATGGCCTCGATCATCTCGTGATTGTCTTTGCCCTTGGTCACGGGCAGGCTCACACCGTAAGCGGCCTCGAACTTGCCACGGACCTCGGCATCGTCGACGAACTGGTAGCCGGGAAAGATATTCGGCATGGACCCGAAGTCGCTGGCACCCTGCACGTTGTTGTGGCCGCGCAGCGGGTACGCGCCCGCGCCGGGCCGGCCGTAGTTGCCAGTGGCGAGCAGCAGGTTGCTGATGGCGGTGGAGGTGTCCGAACCTCCGCAGTGCTGCGTCACGCCCATCGCCCACAGGATGCAGACACCGTCGGCATCGACGATCTCTTGCGCGACTTGTCGCAGTGTGTCGGCTGCGATCCCGGTAGTTTTCTCGGCGAATTCAAGCGTGAAGGGCTGCAGGCTCTCGACAAAGGCATCGCGCTTGTTGACCCGCTTTTCGATGAACGTCGAATCTTCCCATCCCTGGTCGAAGATGTACTTCGCCACAGCGTTGATCCAGACGAGGTCGGTGCCGGGGCTGGGCCGCAAGAAGATGTCGGCGCGCTCGGCCATCTCATGCCGGCGCAGATCGCTGACGATGAGGCGCTGCCCGCGCAGCTTGTGCGACCGCTTCACGCGCGTGGCCAGCACGGGATGGCTCTCTGCCGTGTTCGAGCCGACGGTGATGACGAGCCCGGCCATCTCAATGTCCGAGATGGAACCGGCATCGCCGCCGTACTTTACCGTGCGCTGCAGGCCCATGGTGGCGGGCGTCTGGCAGTAGCGCGAGCAGTTATCGATGTTGTTGGTGCCGATCACGGCGCGCGCGAGCTTTTGCATCAGGTAGCTCTCCTCATTCGTGCACTTTGAGGAGGCGATGAAGGCGAGCGCATCTGGCCCGTGCTGATCTTTGATCTCTGTGAAACGTTTCGCGATAAGCGTGAGCGCTTCGTCCCACGTGGCTTCTTCGTAGGTGTCGCCGTGCACCGGGTCAGACTTGCGGATGAGCGGCGTGTGCAGGCGCGCGGTGGAGTTGACGTAGTCGTAGCCGAACTTGCCCTTGACGCAGGTGGAGATGCCGTTCGCCGGGCCGTGCTCCGGCTCGATCTTGAGAATGTGGCGGTCGCGCGTCCACACTTCGAAGGAGCAGCCCACGCCGCAGTAGGTGCACACCGTCTTGGTGCGCTTCACGCGCGCCTCACGCATCTTCGACTCGATGTTGGAGAGGGCTAGGATGGGCGGGTAGCCCGTCTCCGGCTCTACGCCCTTGATGACCTCGATCATGTCGTCAAGCACCTTGGCCGGCAGATTGGTCAAGTAGCCAGCGTGGGTGAGCATCGATTTTTCCATCAGGGCGTTGCAGGGGCAGACCGTAATGCAGTGGCCGCACGAGACGCACGAGGAACCGGCGATCTGCTCGCCGCCGTCCCATAGCACGCGCGGGTGTTTGCTGGTCCAGTCGATGGTCAGCGTCTCGTTTACCTGCACGTCCTGGCAGGCCTCCACGCAGCGGCCGCACAGGATGCACTGGTCGGGGTCGTAGCGGTAGAAAGGGTTAGACCAGTCCTGCTCATAGGGCCGGTGACGAAACTCGCGTGCTTGGTGAATCACGTTCAGCTCCGCGGTGGCATTGTGTACGGTGCAGTTGCCGTTGTTGTTGTCGCAGACCGTGCAGTAGAGATTGTGGTTTTCGAGCAGCTGGTCGAAGGCGTCTCTCTGCGCCACGTCGGCCCGGTCCGATCGCGTCTGCACAACTTGGCCGGCGGCGACGTGCGCCTCGCAGGAGCGCACCA
>CAXTJS010000159.1:0-2173 GCA_964244605.1 uncultured Terriglobus sp.
GTGGCGCCGCCCGTCTGCGCCGCGGTGCGCAGGCGCTCAACCTTCAGCCGGAGACTGCTGCCGTGCTGGCGACGTGCTGCCGGCACTTTGGCATCGAGCAGATCGCCGCCGCGACCTCGCCGGACATCTTCGGCCCGGTCACGATCGGGGCGATGCGGCCGCTGCTGTTACTGCCGCCACGCATCGTCACGGACGTGTGTGCAGCCGATCTGCATGCGGCACTCGCGCATGAGGCAGCGCACGTCAGCCGGCATGATTACTTCAGGAACCTGCTATACGAGGTGCTCGCGTTGCCGGTTGCATTTCATCCCTGCCTCTGGCTGACACGCGCGGCCCTTGTGGAGAGCCGCGAAGTGCTCTGCGACTGCGTCGCGGCCGATCTGTCGCGAGGCCGTGAGGCGTATGCGCGTTCCCTGTTGCGGCTGGCGGCAGCCCTGATCCATGCTCCGCAGGCCAGAACTACCCACGCCATCGGTATCTTCGATGCCAACGCATTTGAAAGGAGAATCATGAAACTCACCACAGCACCAATCGTTCCCACAGCTTCAAGGCGTGTGCTCACGGCGTTCACTTGCGGAAGCATCGCGCTGCTCGCTGCCGGGTCAGCCCTCGCACTGCACGTCCATGTCGCAGAGCCCGCCGCGATCATGGCGGCCGCTGCGGATCACGACCGGCCGTTAAAGGTGTCATCAGGAGTCATGGCAGGCAACGCCTTAAACAAGGTGCCGCCGTTGTACCCGCCAGAAGCCAAGACGGCGCGCATTCAGGGTGCTGTGGTGCTACACGCGATCATCGGCAAAACTGGAAACGTCGAGCAACTGCAGGTAGTCTCCGGGCCGGAGGAACTACGAGGTTCTTCGCTGGACGCAGTACGGCAGTGGACCTACAAGCCCTTCCTGCTGAATGGCGAGGCCGTCGATGTGGACACGACGATCACCGTGACGTACTCGCTTGGGCAGTAGCTATCACCCATCGCAGCAGGTGAAGCACTTGGCCAGGTAGTCGCCTGCCGCATTGTCCTCCTGAGCAAAGCGAAGGATCTCACCTTGTCTGAGCCGCCCGGTTCAGGAAGACGTGAGATCCTTCACTTCTCGAGGCTGACACCTCAATGCGCCATCTTAGTGGGCGCCCATCTGTTCCGGATCAGGTTTCGCCGTCTTGGGCGGCAGCCGCATGATCCACACCAAGGGTCCGAGCACAATAAGGACAGCTGCGAGCAACGCAAATGCGTTCTTGTAGGCCAGCATGTTGGCCTGCGCATTCAGCTGGTTGTAAACCTGCGCCATCGCAAGCGGCTCCGCATTACTCATGCTCATGTTCATGCGATTCGCAAAGGTGCGTGTGAAGGCACCCAGCGCGTAGCTGCCGTTGGTGATGTTGGCCGCAAGTGCCGTGGAGTGCACCTGCGCAGAGCGCGCGAGAAACGTGGTGAGCAGCGCAGTGCCGGCAGAGCCGCCGATGTTGCGCGCGAAGTTTGAGAGCGATGAAATCTGATTGCTCTTCTCACGCGGCACACCCACGTAGTTAAGGGTGCTGATTGGGATAAAGATGAACGGCAGGCCGATGACCTGCAGCATGCGCCACCACGTAACGGTGCCGAAGCTGGAGTAAAGGTCAAGCCGCGTTAGGTTGTACAGTCCAGCCGCGACGGCAAAGTAGCCAAGCATCACCGTGAGCCGCGGGTCGCTCTTACCCAGCGTGCGGCCCGCGATCGCCATGAAGACCATCATCACCAGTCCGGCGGGTGACAGCACCTTGCCCGCATTTTCAGCGGTGTAGCCGAGCAGCCCCTGCAGGTATTGCGGGATGAGCACCGTCGATCCGAAGAGCACCATGCCGAGGATGAGTTGTAGAAAGACAGCGGTGCCGAAGTTGCGATTCTTCAGCAGCTTAAGGTCGACGATCGGGTCCTTGTGTCGCCACTCCCACACGATGAAGAAGAGCAGCGTGCACACCGCGATGAGCGTGGTGAGTTGGATCTCGCGGGAGCCAAACCAGTCCTTCTCCTGGCCCTTGTCGAGCGTGAACTCAAGCAGACCCACGCCGACAGCGACGGAGATGAGACCGGTGAAGTCGACGGGGTCTTTGCGCAGCGTGCGCGCTTTAATCTCGGGCGGATCCTCCACCATGCGGTTTGACAGGTAGAGCGACAGGAGGCCGATCGGCAGGTTAA
>CAXTJS010000159.1:2183-6994 GCA_964244605.1 uncultured Terriglobus sp.
AAGAAGATCCAGTGCCAGTTGTAGTTGTCGGTGATCCAGCCTCCCAGCGTGGGACCGATGGCGGGTGCCACCACCACGGCAACGCCATAGAGCGCGAAGGCCTGGCCGCGCTTTTCCATCGGGAAGGTATCGGCGAGGATCGCCTGCTCACTCGGCGCAAGTCCGCCGCCACCAAGCCCCTGCAAGATGCGCGCAACGATCAGGAACGGTAGCGTCGGCGCAAAGCCGCAAAGCAGGGAGCAGGCCGTGAACATGACGACGCACGTCATGTAGAAGCGCTTGCGGCCGAAGCGGTTCGAAAGCCAGCCGGAGATGGGCAGGATGATCGCCGACGCAACCAGGTAACTGGTCAGCACCCAGGTGGCTTCCTCCTGCGAGGCACCCACGGAGCCAGCGATATGGGGCAGCGCCACGTTGGCGATGCTGGTGTCAAGCACCTCCATAAACGTGGCCAGCGTCACGGTCAGCGCAATCAGCCAGGGGTTGTGCTTCGGCTTCCAGAGCGGCTGCATGCCTGCGGATTGGGCTTGGGCGGCCATATCAGGGTACTGATGCAGTGTATCAGGGGACTGATGTTGCTAAGATGAAAACCATGGCCAGCGCTTCAGCGGCGAAACGGGTGGAGCAGGCGCGCTGCAAGGAACTGATGCGGGACTTCCTGCTCGCCTACCGCGACTGGATGGAAGAGGCGCTGCGACGCGAAAAGCTGACGCTGCCGCAGTTGCGTATGCTGCACGCGGTGGAGCGGGGCAGTGAAGAGAGCGCAGCGGCGATTGCGCGGGCCTGCCAGGTGACACCGCAAACGCTGCAGGCCATGCTGCAGCGCGCCGTCCGGGAAAAGTGGATTGTGCGCAGGCCTTCCGAGCGGAGTCTGCGGATCTTGACAGCCTCGCTGACACCGAAGGGTAGGGCGATCCTTGAACGCGGCAAGCAGTTGTCTGAGGAGCTTGGCTTACGAATGTGGGCTGGTGTTAATACGGCGGCTCTGAAGCAGTGCAACGGCGTGTTGGAACAGGGACTGGCTAACCTGCAGGCCATTGCGGCGAGTGAAAAGTAATCTTCGGCAAGTTGGCTTCGGAGGCTCCCACCTTAACCGCAAAAGCGCGGTGAAGGTGGGGCACCCATGTCGTGCCGGTACAAGACCCTATCTTGTGGCCGGTACGGAGGGTGCCCCACCTTCGCGAAGCTAAGGTGGGTAGGGGCAGCAACGAAGCAGAACGTAAGCCGATCGTTTACAGCGAACCCTCGCGCCGGTAATCCCCACTCTTACCGCCACTCTTGCTCAAGAGCACGATCTCGCGGATGCGGATGCTCTTATCCAGCGCCTTGGTCATGTCGTACACGGTGAGTGCCGCGACCGAGGCAGCGGTCATCGCCTCCATCTCCACGCCCGTGCCGGCGACTGTCGCGGCCGTGGCACGAATGCGCACACCGCCGCCGGTGTGCAGCAGCGCGGACGGCTGCACGACTGTCGCTTCGACATCGATGAACGAGAGCGGTAGCGGATGGCACATCGGGATGAGGTCGGCAGTCTTCTTCGCAGCCATGATGCCGGCGAAGCGTGCGACCTCAAGCGGGTTGCCCTTAGGGTTCTGCGGCAGGGCGGCAAGTACCTCTGCGTTGAGTTCAACAAAGGCCTCGGCGACGGCCTCACGGCGTGTTGCAGACTTGGCGCTGATGTCGACCATGTGAGCCTCGCCTGCACCGTCATAGTGCGAGAGAAGGCCCGTGCTCGCGGGCTGCGTAAATTTACTCATATGTCCTCACCGCGTAGCAGAAGCACGCCGATGCCCAGTAGCGTGAGATCGCCCACGGCCCACGGCCAGAGCGGCCCGGGAAAGTGGTAGCCGTAGAGCTTGCCCTGCAGCACGAGGTACACGCCGACCACCAGCAGTGAGGGTGCCAGCACGGCGAAGCCGACCAGGATCTTGCCGATGCGTGCCCGTCTGCCTGTGCGCTGCTCGTCTGCCATGCGTCCTCTTCGCAACAGGCTATCGCATCCTGTGGTGGAGCAACGCTCCGCGCCCGCGTGCGTCTTCAGGTATGTGCGTCTTCCTCGGCGAATCCGTTGCTGGCTCGTGCTGTTGTTCTTCAGCATGCACCTCGGCGCGCAACAGCATGCTTCAGGTCGCCTGGAGATGTTCGTGGCGAAGCAGCATCGTTTCGAGGCTCAGCGCAGAGAGCATGCCAACGTTACGGTCGCTGCCATGCAGGGCTGGACGGACACTGGGCTTCTCTTGCTGGCGGGTGAGACGCTGCACTGCAAGAGCAAGGGTGACCTGACCTTCGCGGGCGGCCGTACGGCGCACCCGGATGGCATCCCGCGCGGCTGGCGAGACATGCTTCGCCGCTTCCCTGTGGACACAGCAGACGTAGGCACGCTGGTGGGCCGCATCGGGGAGAGCGAGGCCGCTGTGCCCTTCGTCCTTGGGACTGCGACAGATGTGAAAGCGCGCAGCAGCGGCCGCTTGTTTGTCAGGGCGAACATGAGCAGCGATGAACTCGCGACCGGCGCCTACACGCTTGAACTGCGAGTCAGCAAAGCCGCGGCGAGCGCTATGGTCTCCACAGAGAATGAATCACTGCTCCAGGTTTCGCTCGCTGCACTGGATGCGCTGCCGCGCCGCGTCACCGACGAGCGCAGCCATTTTGGTGATGCACTCAACTTCGCGCTGCTCGGTACCGAGCAGCAGGTGCGTTCGGCATTGGCAGACGCAGGTTGGTTCGCCGTAGATGCCGACTCCGACAGCGCCGTGCTGCATGGCCTGCTGAACACGCTGCAGCACAAGCCTTACCTCGAAGTGCCGATGAGTCCGCTGTACCTGTTTGGGCGCGTGCAGGACCTGAGCTACGCGCGTGCGTCGGCTCTCATCGTTGCGAAGGAGCGGCATCATCTACGCTGCTGGAAAACCGAACTCACAGTGGCTGGCCAGCCTCTTTGGATCGGAGCGGCGACGCACGACATCGGCTTCGAACGCGACGAGCGCAGCGGCCAACTGACTCATCGCATTGCTCCGGAGATTGATCTGGAACGCGACTTCCTGCGTGACACGCTGCTCGAGAGCGGTGCCGCCGCGAGCGTGGCGTACTACACGCCGCTCGACCCAGTGCGCGCAGCCAGAACGGCAACCGGCGGCGCGTTTCAGAGCGACGGCCGCATGGTGCTGCTGCGCCTGCAACACGCGGACTAATTGCGGTACGGGTGCTGCGGCGTGCGAAGACCGTGCTTGCCGGTAGTGAACTCGAGCGCCAGTTGCAGGTGGTACTCCGCCAGCGACGCATCGCGGTGGTTGCGGTAGCGCTGCGTTAGAGGAGCGTTTTTGCCGTGCATGCGGGCGGAGATCTCCTCGAGCATGAGCCAGTCGTGCCACAGGCCGCCGGCCTCTTGCAGATACTCGAAGCGGTCGGCCAGCTTCTTCGCATACGTTGAGCCTTCGGGCAGGCTCTCGGCCATGTAGCGGCACTGCTTGGCGGCCTTGCGCAGGTCGTGCAGCGTGGGCTCGTCCAGGTGCTGCAGCCGTTGCAAGGCGTGCGCGCGGTCGGGGTGCTTGTCCGCGTGCAGCACCTGCGCGCTGCGCGTGGCGAACCAGGCTTCGATGCGTTCACTCAGTTCGGCGGGCGAGTAGCCCTTCGGCTTCACCGGCTTCGCATCGGCGGAGGCTTCCGCCGGCTTGAGCGTAAGCTGCAGCGCGCGCATGGCAAGCGCCAGCGGCTCGCTTTCCGCGCGTAGCGTGCCCACGAGCTCGGCGGACTCCTGCTTGCGGCGCTTGTTCAGCTTCTTCAGCAGCTTGCGTGCTTCCTTGCGAATCTGGTCGCCGCGCGAGCCGTCATGCACCGCCGCGCTGTCGGGCATGTCGGCAACGATTGCGTCGGCCTGCACGTCCAGGTCGCGCACGTTTGCGGCGGCGCGGCGCACGCGGCGCAACAGGCGATGCACCTCGGCTGCCTCGGCCGTGTGCTCGGGCAAGCCGGGCAGCTGCTCCAGCAGTACAAGCTGCGCTTCCATGCGCCGCGTGGTCGTGCGCAGCTTGTGCACGGGGCCTTTTTCCGCAGCGGTTTGCGCTACGAGCATCGCGCTATCCAGCGCCTGCACCTGATCTTTCAACAGCTCCGGTGCCTGAATCAGTGTTGTCTTCGCCACATCGGTATAGATGCACCGCGTACAAATACGCTGCCGCGATGCAGAGCGTGCGCGTGACATCTGTCACTTCACGCCTGTGACGGATGCGTATGCCACAGCGCGCAGGCAACGCTACTCTGAGGAAGACAGGAGCAGGCCATGGCGACAAACATCACAGACGTGGAGAACGCATCGCTGAGCAAGGCAGCGCAGCCGCAGGGCGCGACGCCTGCCGTGCTGCGCAACGTGACGCATCGCTACGGCGAGCACCTTGCGCTCAACAATCTCTCACTTACGCTGAAGGCGGGCGAGGTCGTCGCGCTGCTTGGGCCGAACGGCGCCGGCAAGACGACCGCGATCAAGCTGCTGCTTGGCTTGCTGCAGGCCAGCGAGGGCGAGGCGCTCGTCTTCGGCGGCAACCCGCGCGAGACGCGCACGCGCGAGCGCATTGGCGCCATGCTGCAGGTGGCCAAGATGCCCGAGACGCTGCAGGTGCGCGAGTTCCTCGACCTCTTTCGCAGCTACTATCCGCATCCCGTTCCGCAGGATGAACTCATCGACGCTACCGGCCTGCGCGAGATCCAGAAGAAGGAGTTCCGCGAGTTGAGCGGCGGCCAGCGGCAGCGGCTGCTTTTTTCGCTGTCACTCTGCGGCGACCCCGACCTCGTCTTCCTCGACGAGCCTACGCTCG
>CAXTJS010000160.1:0-6989 GCA_964244605.1 uncultured Terriglobus sp.
CTCATCGTGCGTCTCAAAGTCATCCAGGTGAGCGCCAGCTCCGTGCAGCTCTGTGCCGATGTTGTGACCGGTGCGGTGCGTGAACCACTCCGCATAGCCGCGCTGCTCGATGACTGTGCGCGCCGCGCGGTCGGGCTCCCACCCGGCGATTGGCTCGCCCGCCTGAAAACGCTGCTGCACAAGCGCAATGGCGGCATCGCGTGCGTCGCGCACTGCCTCGAAGACGTGCTGCTCCTCTGCTGTCGGCTCGCGGTCGACGACGCCAGTCCACGTGATGTCGTACCAGATAGCGTCCGGGTCGTTCGCCAGTTTGCCCCAGATGTCGATCAGCACAAAGCTGCCGCGTTCGATCTTTCTTGCCGTCGCCGCGGCAGGCTCGTAGTGCGAATCGGCGGCGTTCGGCCCGACGCTTACGTTGGGGCCATGCTCCCAGACCAGGCCTGCCGCGCCGAGCTGCTGCTGCAGCCACGTGACCATCTCATACTCATCCGTACCCGTGCCGCGAACTCGTCGGCCGATCTCCGCCCAGGCAGCTTCCAGGATCGCGTCCACCCTGCGTTGCGCCTCATAGTGCGAGGCGACCTGCGCCTCTGTCAGCACGGCTTCGAAGCGGCTGACTAGGTCGGCGGAGCTGACGATCTCCTTGCCGAAGCCCTGCAGCATCTCCACCGTGCCGGCATCCACCATGCCCACATACATGACGGCATTGCGCGGCGAATACTGCATGGCGATGCGCTTTGCACCGGCGAGCATGCCCGCGATGGCGCGCTCCATCTCCTGCCAGGTGGAGTACTGCTGCTTGTCACCGGGCAGTGCGTCCAGCTTGCCCGCCTCAATGCGGTGCACCAGCTTCTGCGGCGTGCCGCTCGCCGGCACGAAGTACCACCAGCGCCGCGTGACGTGGGCCTTTGGGTCGAGACCAAGGATGCGGTACGCCAGTGGATCGCGCACATGATGGTCATAAAAGAGCCAGCCGTCGAGCCCTGCATCCTGTAGCGCCGCCTGCACCTTCACGAGATCCATGTTGTGCTCCCGCTTCAGAGTAAAGCGTAGTGCCTAAACAGAAGCCAACCAGAGAGCCTAAGGGAGCCGGAGAAGGCTACTCGTCATTCCTTCGGAGGGGCCCAGCTTCAGCTGTGCCAATACAAGCAGTCGGGAGCGCGGCTTCAGCCGCTGAGGTCGGCTTTTTGAGCCCGGAGACTGCTTTGAGCGGACCTCAGGGGCTAGGTAGTGTCTGACGAAGGCAAAGGTGGCGTGGAGAGGGAGGGAGCGGTGGCCTTCAGGCCACCGAAACTGCTGTGGAAGGAAAGGGGCTTTAGCCCCGGATGACTTTCTCCAAGGCTAAAGCCCCTCTCTGCCCCGAAGTTTGTCCGTGGCCTAAAGGCCACTGCTCCCTCCCATTTCGATTCGTCAGACACTGACGAAAACCCCGTTCAGTCCTGGAAGATTTCCGGCACAACTAAAGCTGTGCCCTTCCGAAAGCTCCAGTCCATCCACAAGGGCCGCGTGCCGAACGCCAAAAAGGCGCGCCCATTGGGCGCGCCTTTCTTTATCAAGCGAGCTTGCTACCGAAGGCTCGCCGTCTTCTGGTTCGACTTCTGCGCCGTGTCCTCAAGCGCCTGCGCTTCGGGCATGAACGTCAGTGCCTTAGCGATCTGCGGGTCGGAGTCGGTGCGGGCGTGCAGGCCTTCGGTTGCACCGAACTCTGAGGTGAACAGGTCGCCCTTGATGTTGGCCTTGATCCAGTCGAGGTTCGCGGTGAAGTCCGCGTCGGTGTAGTCGATCTTCTCGGTCCGTAGGAAGCCCTTGAAGTCGTTCAGCACGGCATCGTCGACCTGGAACTCCTTTGGGATGTCGCGGTGCGCCAGGTAGTGCTTGGTGAAGTTGAAGAAGGCCGTGTGCTGCAAGAGGTTGATCTCGAACGGATTGCTGCGCGGCTGATCGATCTTCTCGTCCGGCGTAATGCCGCCGCCGCCGTAAACGGTGCGTCCGCTGTCGGTAAGCTTGACCTCGAGGTTCGACTTGTCCGCCGGCTTCGCGTCGTTGCGCACGTAGTAGTAGTCGTAGAGCGAAACGCCGTTGTAGTCGCGTTGAATGAGGCGGCCACTTGGCGTGTAGTAGTGGTATGTCGTCAGCGCTAGGCCGGTGTTGTCGGCGATCTGGAAGACCGTCTGCACCAGGCCCTTGCCGAAGGTCGTCTCACCCACGATCAGGGCGCGGTCATGGTCCTGCAGCGCGCCGCTTACGATCTCAGCAGCAGATGCGGTGCCACGGTTTACGAGCACCACGATGGGGATGTGCCGCTCGCCACCCTCGCCGTGGTTTGCGCGGTAAACCTGATCGGGAAAGGCGCGGCCCTTTTGCGAGACGACGATGTCGCCGCGCTTCAGGAACTTGTCACTCATCGCAACGGCCTCATTGAGCAGGCCGCCCGGGTTGCCGCGCAGGTCAATCAGCAGGCCCTTCGCATCAGGGCCGAACTTCGCGAGCGCATCGCCTACTTCATGGGAAGTGGTCTCCATGAATTGCGTTACGTGGATGTAGCCGATGCCGGGCCGGATCATGTAGGCGAGATCCACCGAGGGACGCGGAATGTCGTCGCGCACCACATCAAAGGTGATGGGCGCGTCATGGCCCTCGCGCTTCACGGCAACGCTGGCGTGCGTGCCCTTGGGTCCCTTCAGCACGTTCGCAACGGCTGCGGAATCCATGCCGTCAGTCGGCTTACCATCGATGGACACCAGCACGTCACCGGGCCGGATACCCGCCTTGTGCGCGGGCGAGTCCTCAAAGGTGTCGATCACCATCACGTGCACCACGCCGGCCTTGTCGGGCTGCGATTGAATGTGCATGCCCACGCCGTAGTAGTGGCCGCGCTGGTCCTCGCGCATTTGCGCGTAAGCCTTGGGATCGTAGAAGTTCGAGTGCGGATCGAGCACGTGCAGCATGCTTGGGATCGCGCCGTCATAGATGACCTTGTCGACCGTCTCGGTGTTCAGCGGGTCGGCGTAGTTCTGCTCCACGATGCTGTACACGTCGGTGAACTGGTGCAGGCTGTCGCGCAGCGTGCTTTCATCACTGGCAGCCTGCGCATTCACGCGGCTATTGACCAGGCCTCCCGCGATGGCGCACGTCAGGGCAAAAGCGGTAAGCGAAACGGCGGTGCGGCGGGCGCGTGATGGCATCAGGTGGGGTCCTTCGGTGCTGCAGTCTTGCCGCCGCTCGCACCGGCACCATGCCGGCACAAAGGGTGCTGTGAAGTAGACGGAGTATAGCACCGGGAGGGTAGCTTGGCGGCTGCTTCGCAGACGCATAAGGGCGTCCGCAACGTACGCCAAATTGCCGCAAAGTACGCTGTGCAGTCCGCAAGAGCTCCGCATATTTTCCGTTGCTCTTCTCGTCTTCAGTGAGGAGGCCCTCCCGTTAGAATAGAAAGGACGCCTACCACCCGCTGCCCCGGTTCGTCCAAAGGGCAGCGCACGCGTGGCGCAGCATGGAATCGCAGGTACGCATGACCCGAACCCGTCACACCTTTCGCGCGGCCACCGTTGCCGGCCTTGCACTTTCCGCCGTCTCCCTTCTGCCCATGCTGGCGCAGAGGCAGATGCCGACCCCGCGTTACCAGACGCCGGGTGTCGCCACGCCCCAGGCCCCCGTACCGGCACCCGTGATCAACTTCCCCACGACGCCGGCGATCACGCCAAATGGCTCCGTGGCGGAGGAAGTAATCGTCCGCGTGAACGACCAGATCATCACGCGCTCTGACCTCATGCGTGGGGAAGAGATCCTGCAGACCGAGCTTGCGCAGGGTGGTGCCAATGCGGGTGATCCGGCGGAGCGCCAGCGCAACATGCTGCGCGACCTGGTTGACCAGCAGCTGCTGATCTCAAAGGCGAAGGAGAACAACGTCAACGCCGATGCTGAAGTGGTCCGGCGGCTCGACGAGATTCGTAAGCAGAACAATCTGCCCTCGATGGAAGCTCTGGAAGACGCCGCGCGCAAGCAGGGCGTCTCGTTTGAAGACTTCAAGGCGAACATCCGCAACACGGTGCTGACGCAATCCGTCGTGCGTGACGAGGTCGGCCGCAACATTCGCCTGACCCGCTCGGATGAGCAGAAGTACTACGACGCGCACAAGGACCAGTTCGACCAGCCGGAGCAGGTGCGCCTCTCCGAAATTCTGATCCCCACGCCGGCCACGCCCGACGACGCCTCGCTTGCCGCAGCGCAGACCAAGGCCAACGACACCTACGACAAGCTCAAAGGCGGCGCGGACTTCGCGACCACAGCCAAGGCTGTCTCCGGTGGCCCGACCGCGGCGCAAGGCGGCGATCTGGGCGTGTTCAAGCGCGGCCAGCTTGCCAAGGTGCTTGAGGACAAGACCTTCCCACTCACAGCCGGCACGTTCACCGAGCCGATCCGCACGCGCCAGGGCTTCGTGATCCTGAAGTCTGTCGAGCATGTGAACGCGGGCGTGCAGCCGCTCGAAAAGGTCGAGGGCGAAGTGCAGAACGCGATGTATCAGGAGGCGATTCAGCCCGCGCTGCGTGCCTACCTGACGAAGTTGCGTGAGAACAGCTACGTGGACGTGAAGCCCGGCTTCGTGGACACGGGAGCGAGCCCGAAGCAGACCAAGCCCGTGTTCGCCGCGTATGCCGCGCCCGCGCCCAAGAAGAAGACGACTTTCAAGAAGCGGCTTGATGCGGAAAAGGACCAGGACCGTCTGCGAAAGGCCGGTCTGACTGCGAAGGGCGGCACCGTGCAGGCACTCACCAACGTGCCGCTGGACAAGCACGGTAAGCCCAAGAAGATCAAACGCGAGAAGGTGCGCTACGGCCAGTCTCCGCGCAACACGCTGCCCGAAGCTCCGTCTGACGACAACGGCACGCCCACGACCACCACGGCGGCCAGCACACCTTCCGCATCCGGCCAGGACGCGCTCGGCACGGCCGATTCGAACCCGGCACTCGCGACGAACGGCACGGGCTCTGCAGCAGGCACGACGGCTGCTGGTTCTACGCCGGGCACAGCCGCACCGGGCACAGCGCTGGCACCCACTTCGTCCGGCAACACGGTAGCAGCGAACGATCCCGACGTACTTGCACCGCCTGCTCCCCCGCAAAAGAAGACCCGCTATGCCTCGCGCGAACCTGAGGTCAAGGCCGCGAAGGTTACCAAGAGTACCGCAAAAGCGGTGGATCACATTAACGCC
The DNA here is from genome assembly GCA_964244605.1 of uncultured Terriglobus sp. GTDB lineage: Bacteria > Acidobacteriota > Terriglobia > Terriglobales > Acidobacteriaceae > Terriglobus. Next base: position 5,213 of record CAXTJS010000160.1, read on the forward strand.
AAGCCGGGTGAGGCGAGCAGCGACGAGAAAGCCTCGGCAGCTGTGCAATCCACTGCTCTGGGCCTGAATGGCGACACCACCAAGAAGAAAAAGAAGCGTGCCAAGGGCGAAGCCAAGGAGCGTTTGCAGGATAAGGCACCTGAGGCGAAGCCCGACCTCGTCGACAACGGTTTACCTGACCGGCTGCACCAACAGAACGGCCCCGCAGTGACCACAGGCACGCCCTCCGCTTCTGCCGCCACCGGCAACCTGCCCGCGGAGAACTCAAAGCAGCAGGAGAAGCAGCGTCGCGGCAAGGAGCCGGTTACCAATCCAACGACCGACTCCACGACGCTGCCACCAGCCAACCAGCCCGCACCCGGCACAACGCTTCCCGCACAGGTACCTGCAACCGACGGCACGACACCGCCACCGCCGGCTCCCATCCAGTAGGCTACCCCTCAACAGTGTCATCCTGAACGAAGTGAAGGATCTCACCTCTCCCTTGGCAAGCTAGTCAGGGGGAAAGGTGAGATCCTTTGCTACGCTCGGGATGACACTCCTTGAGGGATGCGCTTCTGGAACGCTGTACCTGCTTTTACTCAGCCGCAGCGCCTAAACTTGAGCCATGAAGGACTTCTTCATCCGCGATGCGGCGCGCTTTGAGAACGCGACCGTCACCTCATACTTCCTGCTCTCCTCCATCTCTGCCCGCGACAAGAAGGGCAGCGGCGGCCAGTACCTCGCGCTCACGCTGAGCGACCGCACCGGCACCTTCGACGCGCGCATGTGGGAGGAGTTCACCGACGTGCTGAGCACCTGCAGCAGCGGCTGCTACGTGAAAGCGCAGGGCCGCATCGACAAGTACCAGGGCCGCTTTCAGATAACACTGCAGAAGCTGCGCAACGCCGCCGAGTCTGAGGTCGAGCCCGCCGACTTTCAACCCGCCACGCAGTACGACGTAGATGCCCTATGGCAGGAACTCACTGGGTATGTTGACGGCTTCAGGAACGTAGACCTGCAGCGTCTCGTTCGCGCCTTTCTGGACGACCCGGAGCTCGGCCCTGCGTTCCGTACAGCCCCTGCGGCAAAGGTGCTGCACCATGCGTGGCTTGGCGGCCTGCTGGAACACGTCGTCTTCCTTCTGCGCCTCTGTCAGCGCATCGCGCCGCAGTACCCGGACGAGGTCGATCCCGATCTACTGATGACGGCCGCCATCCTGCACGACATCGGCAAGGTGCGCGAGCTCGCCTGGAAGTCCAACTTCAAGTACACGACTGAGGGCCAGCTCCTCGGCCACATCACCATCGCCATCGGCATGCTGCGCGAGAAGATCGCCGGGCTGCAACCCTTCCCGGACCGCCTGCGCATTCTGGTGGAGCACCTGATCCTGTCGCACCACGGCAAGTACGAGTACGGCTCGCCCAAACTGCCCATGACGCCGGAGGCGATGGTCTTTTCCGCCATTGACGACCTCGAAGCGAAGATGCAGAACATGCGCGCGGAGTTCGCGAAGGCCGTGGATAGCGGTAAAACGGCGGATGAGGTTACGGAGTTTTCCCGCTCGATGGAGCGGCCTCTACTCAATTCAAAGGCATACCTCGCAGGCGAGGTGCCGGCCGAGGCTGTTGCTGCGGTCGCCCCAGAAGGTGAAGTCGATGTGGCTCCGCTGCTTGCGCTGTTTGGCTCGCGAGGGTAGAGCACTTCTTAATTTCGCGTAGTTGTCCTTGCTATTCGCATTGTCATTTCGACCGGAGCGCAGCGGAGCGGAGAAACCTGCTGTTCCTTTCAGACCCAT
>CAXTJS010000161.1:0-6967 GCA_964244605.1 uncultured Terriglobus sp.
GCTTGCGGCAACGCTGCTGCGCCTTGGCGTAAGCGTGCCGGCGAACGCGATCCGAGTGCAGAATCTCGCCGCAGTCTTTGTCTCGGCATCGTTGCCGCCTTTTGCGCGCTCCGGAACACGCGTCGACCTGACGGTTTCGTCCGCAGGCGACGCGCGCAGCCTGGAGGGCGGCCTGCTTCTGCTGACTCCGCTGTATGGGACCGACGGCAAGATCTACGCGCAGGCGCAGGGGCCGCTCATCCTGGGTGGTTACGCGGTGACTGCGAACGGTAATTCCAAGCAGGTGAACCATCCCACGACGGCGCGCATTCCGCTCGGCGGCTCGGTAGAGCGTGGTGTGCCGCTGGACCTGAACGGGCGCACCAGCTTCTCTGTCCTCTTGCAGGATGCAGACTTCAAGTCGGCTCGCGCCATGGCGGACGCCATCAACACGAACCTTGGGCGCCCAGTTGCACGCGCCGCCAACAGCCGCATGGTCGACCTGCAGGTGCGTCCCGGTGAGGACGTACCGGAGCTGCTCTCGCGCGTCGAAGCGGTTGAAGTGCCTTTTTATCCGCGCGCCAAGGTCGTGGTGAACGAGCGCACCGGCACCGTGGTCATCGGTGGTGCGGTCGTGCTGCAGCCGGCGTCGATTCTCCATGGCGGCCTGGCCGTCAACATCGTGAGTGAGTTCCAGGTCTCTCAACCCGGACCGTTCTCGAATGGCACCACGCAGCCAATCCAGCAGACGCAGGTCGACGTGAAAGACAAGCCGGTGAACCGCATTGACCTGAAGAGCGGCTCGACGGTGGAGGATCTGGTTCGCTCCCTGCAAATGATCGGGGCCACCGCGCGCGATGTGATATCGATTTTGCAGGCCATGAAGTCAGCAGGTGCGATTGAGGCGGAGGTCGAGGTCCTATGACGGCGATCGCTTCCGCAACGCAAGTGGCTACAGGCACACCCACGGCCGATCCGCGGGCGCAGCGCCTGCACACCGCGGCAAACCAGTTTGAGGCGATGCTCTTGCAGGAGATGATGAAGCCGCTCGCCGCAAAGCCGGAGGAAAACGGTTTGTCCGCGGACGAGGACGCGCAATCCGGTCCGTTGCAGGGTTTCGGCGTGCAGGCTGTCGCCGAGAGCCTGGCGCGGTCCGGTGCGCTTGGCTTCGCAAAGCAGATTGAGGGCGCGTTGAAGGCGCATGCAGGCGCGAATGCTGCCCTGCAGAAATCCTAAAGAATTTTCTGAACGTCGCTAAAGTCGTCAGCGCTGCTGCCGATATACACGGGAAGGAGTAACACATCATGTCTCACACAAATGGAATTGGCAGCTCGCCTCTGCTCACCACGCTTCTGGGTCAGACGGATCGCATAAACGGCGCAGCAACAGGCCGCAGCACGGCGACCAAGGGCGCAAGCGTCGCCGGCGCGGACAGCGCACAGCTCAGCAGCACGGGCAGCGTTCTTGCGCAAGCAGCGACCTCAGTCAGCGATGTGCGGACGGAGAAGGTTGCGTCCATCAAGGCCGCGATCGACGCCGGCACCTACAACGTGCCTGCGGGTGCAGTCGCAGACAAGCTCATTGAGAGCCTCATCAAGTAGCGGAACGCCGGCCTTGCCATGAATGAGATCCTGCAACTCGCGTCAGCGGCACTTGCGGCGAACGACGCCGATCAGTTGGAGCTGCTGTGCACGCGCGCGCAAGGATTACCTCCCTTCACCGGCTCGCAAGCAGAGGTGACCACGGGTATGCGGTCGTTGCAACGTCAGCTTAGCGGCGCTCAGAAAAACATCGCGCTGCGTCGCCGGCTCTTGGAGATGCACACGGGTGAGGCCTCCGCATGGGCTCGCTAAGCGGGCTGCTGAACAGCGCGCGCAATGCGCTGCTGTCAGACCAGCTGGCCATCAACACGACGGCGCAGAATATTGCAAACCAGAACACCGTTGGCTATGCTCGGCGCGTCGTGAACTGGTCTGAGAACGATACGGTTCAGATTAACGGCGTGAATGCCGGCCGCGGCGCAACCGCATCCGTCTCAAGTACCCGGGACACAGTTCTTGACCGCAGCGTGCAGCAGGCGACCGACATCGCTGCTGCCAGCAGCACCCGTGTCACAGCATTGCAATCCACGCAGGCGCTGTTTGCGCTTGACAGCTCAGGCAATGACAGCTCGGGCGTGAACGTGGCGCTGAGTGGCTTTTTCAGCAGCGTAAGCGGGTGGGCTTCTGACCCCACCAGCAGTTCCGCGCGTGCGCTCACCCTTTCCGCAGCCGGTACCGTGGCGAGCACGTTTAGGCGAACGTCGGCATCGCTCTCCGCGCAGCAGCAATCCTTGAACAACAAAGTGAACGCAGACGTAACCTCGGCCAACCAGTTGCTCTCGCAGATCGCAACGCTCGATGGTCAGATCGCTTCGCTCGGCAAGGATGCGGCGAGCTCGTCGTTGTTGGATCAGCGCACGCTCGCCGTGGAGCAGCTCTCGCAGTACATCGACGTGCAGCACGTAACCGGTGAGAACAACAGTCTCACCCTGAGCACCTCAGAAGGCACGCTGCTGGTGAGCGGTGACAAGCCGTATGCCTTGACAACCGGCGACCTGAACGGTGTGACGCATGTCTTCGCCTCGGCAAGCCAGGGCAGCACCGACATCACGTCGGCAATCAGTGGTGGTTCCATTGGCGGTGCGATCCAGGTCCGCGATCACGACATCCCCGCAGTGCAGCAGCAAATTGACCAGCTTGCCTACAGCTTTGCCACCGCGGTAAATACGCAAAACCAGGCAGGCAAGGATGCGAACGGCGACACTGGGACGGCGGTGTTCAACGTGGGCACGACGGCCGCAGGCGCAGCCGCAAACCTTACCATTGCTCTCGCGGATCCGAACGGTTTGGCTGCGGCCACGACGACGCAGGGTAGTGGAGGCAGCGGCAACGCCAGCGCGCTGCTCGCTCTGCAGAACGCACACCTTACAAATGGCAAGACGTTTGCCGGCGCGTTCTCAGCTGCGCTCTCCACGTTGGGTGCAAGCATCACCTCCGCGCAAAGCGACAGCACAGCCGACACGGCGATCCTCTCGCAGCTGACCACGCAGCGTGACAGCGTGACGGGTGTTTCGCTCGATCAGGAGGCCGCGAACCTCACACAATATCAGCGGTCGTACCAGGCGGCGGCAAAGCTGATGAGCATCTTGAATGAACTGCTCGCCACCGCGATCAATCTCGGCACCAACACCCCGGTTTCTTAAGGACAGCCCATGCGCATCGACGCAACCGCGCTCTCATCGTTGCTGCAATCCGCGCAGTCGCTTTCCACGAAGCAGGTCACGATCGTGCAACAGCTCTCAAGCGGAGTGCGGATCAGCGCGTTGTCCGACGACCCTTCGGCGGCCGGCCGCAGTGCAGAGCTCACTTCGTCGCTGGCGCAGTCCGATGCCTTTCTGCAATCGGCGGCGACGTCGACCAGCCGATTACAAGCCGCTGACGCTGCATTGGGCTCGGTCGTGACGCAGCTCACCTCTGCGATTTCGCTCGCCGTCAAGGGCGCGAACGACACCAACAACACCGTTGACCGTCAGACACTTGCGACGCAGCTTTCGAGCATCCAGGAATCCATCCGCTCGTTCGCAAACAGCAGTTACTCTGGCACCTTTCTCTTCGCCGGCTCGGCATCGACTGCGGAGCCCTTCACCGCTGCCGCGGATGGCTCCATCTCCTACGTGGGCGACGCAGAAACAAACAGCCTGTCACTCTCGAATGGTGACAGCGTGCCGGTCTCTGTCTCGGGAGCGGACATCTTTGCGAACAGCTCCGCTCCGGTCTTTGGTGCGCTTCAAGCAGTGATCAAAACCCTGCAAGGCGGCCAGGCGCCCAGTACCGACCAGGTCGCGGCACTCCGCAACTCCCTCACGGCAGTGACGACGCAACGAGCGGTTCTGGGTGCTGACGCGGCGCGCGTGCAGACGGAATCGACCTACGCAGGCTCGCAGCAAGCAACCACGAAAGCTGAGCAATCAACCCTCATCCAAGCCGACCCGGTTGCGCTAGCCACCGAGTTGTCGTCCGTGGAGACGCAGCGGTCCGCACTTCTGAGCACGCTGGCTGTGGTGCAAAAGGGTAGCCTCTTCGACTACTTATAGCGTGGCGGCTCCGGTACACTCGTCTGCGATGGGCGGAGCTCTCTCATTTCTATGGAACGCGACCCGCGGCTATCGCCTGACGCCGTGGCGCAGCCCGTATCTGCGATGGCGTTTTGAGACCTACACGGGAGCGCACGCAGAGACGGTCTCTGCTAAGACGATGCTGCACTTCATCTGGGCCGAGCGCCGGCAGTTCCTGCACCTTTTGAAGTGGACCGGCGAGATTGCACGCGAGAGCGCGCGCCGTTGAAGATGCCGGCATTTCCTCCTTTATTGAACGCGACCGACTTAGGCTCCCAGCAGTTTTCCCGGCGACGTTTTCTCGCATGGACGGCAGTAGCGGGTGTAGCCGGCCTGGGCGGATGTGTTCCTCCGCGTGTCACGCAGACCACTTACGCCCCGCCTCCGCTGGATGTAAGCGGCGTTCACTCGCTCGGGTCGGTCGCGGCGCAGCATGGATTGCTTGCCGGCTTTGCGCTGAACGCAGCGCGCCTGCGCACCTCTGACGCTTACCGACAGCTGGCTGCGCAACAGTGCAGCATTGCCGTGGCCGAGAATGCGATGAAGTGGGGGCAATTACGACCGACGCAGGACCGCTACTCGTTCGAGGACGCAGACAGCATCATGTCCTTCGCGGAGGAGCACGGCATCAAGATGCGCGGGCACAATCTGTGCTGGCATGAGCAGCTGCCCACATGGTTCGCTGCCGCCGCGAATGCGGAGAACGCACGCTCGCTGCTGACCGAACACATCCGTACCGTCGCGGGCAGGTACGCGGGCCGCATGCACTCGTGGGACGTGGTGAACGAAGCCGTGCAGATCAAGGACGGCAGACCGGACGGTCTAAGGGTATCACCGTGGCTAAACCTGATCGGCACCGACTACATCGAGCTTGCCTTTCGTACGGCGCGTGAGGCTGATCCGACGGCGCTGCTGACGTATAACGACTACGACATCGAAGGCGAGACCGAGGCCGATGCGCAGAAGCGAACAGCGGTGCTTCTGCTGCTGCGCCGCCTCCGGCAACGCAACGTGCCGATCGACGCAGTCGGCATCCAGTCGCACATCAAAGCACGCGGGCTGTACGGATATGGCCCGTCGCTGAGGAAATTCATCCAGAGCTGCCGGGAGATGGAGCTTGAGGTCTTTCTGACCGAGCTCGACGTAGACGATCGAAATCTGCCAGCAGACCTGCAGGAGCGAGACGCCGGCATTGCGGAGACGTACCGGTCGTACCTCGCCGCTGCATTGGCAGAGCGTAATGTGAAGGCAGTGCTGACCTGGGGCATCGGCGACGACCAGACCTGGCTCAATAAGCACAATCCGCGGGCGGATGGGCAAGCGCAACGGCCGCTGCTGTTCGATGAGGAGCTACGCGCAAAGCCTGCGTTTGCTGCGGTTGCAGGTGCGTTTGCCGCCCGCCCGGCCTTCCCGCCGCGGACAGGAACCAGCGCATGAGCGACTGGTGCAGTAACTTTGCTTCGACAATCTGCGCAATGGTACTCTTTATGCAGACAAATCGATCCGATTGAGAAGCAGGAGTTTCGCAAGACAGTGTTGGCAACCCAGAAAAAGAACGAGATCATTACCAAGTTTCGGACGCATGATTCCGACACGGGCAGCCCCGAAGTGCAGATCGCTATCCTGAGCGAGCGCATCGGTCAACTGACCGAGCACTTCAAGACGCACAAGAAGGATCATGGATCGCGCCGTGGCCTGCTTATGCTGGTGAGCAAGCGTCGCAGTCTTCTGGATTATCTGAAGAAGAACGACTCAGACCGCTACCGCGACGTCATCGGCAAGCTCGGCATCCGCAAGTAACTTTCCGCAGCCGGGGCGCACAGCCGCAATGGCTGCTCCGTGCGAAGGGCCGCAAGAAGACTTGACCCTACCAATCAGTTCCATCGTCCAGACAGACCGTCAAGGTGCCGCGCGCAATAGATGCGTTGCAAGCCGGGCGGTCTGTTCGCGTTTTGAGCCCAACACGCTCACTTTCGAGCGCAATACGCTCACGCGGACGCCTCACTTCCTAACTAAAGCAAAGAGAGAAAAGCCGCTATGAAGCAGCAGACCACCGTGGAGCTTGCCGGGGGCAAGCACATCACCTTTGAGACGGGCCGCATCGCCAAGCAGGCGTCCGGCGCGGCTTTTGTCACCTCCGGCGATACCGTCGTGCTCGCCACCGCAGTTGGCGCACCGGAGCCGAAGGAGGGCATCGACTTCTTTCCGCTGACCGTGGAATACCGCGAGACCGCATACGGTGGCGGTCGCATTCCCGGCGGCTTCATCAAGCGTGAGGGCCGGCCTTCCGAGAAGGAGATTCTCACCTCACGGCAGATCGACCGTCCGATCCGTCCGCTCTTCCCGGAGACCTACCGCAACGAAACGCAGGTGGTTGTGTTCGTCTACTCGGCTGACAAGGAAAACGATCCGGACATCATCGCGATCAACGCCGCATCGTGCGCGCTGGCGCTGAGCGACATCCCGTTCCACGGTCCCATCGGCGCGGTGCGCGTGGGCCTGATTGGCGGGAACTTCATCGTGAACCCGACCTACTCCGAGCGGAAGGAGAGCCTGATCAACATTACCGTCGCCGGCACGAAGGACGGCATCGTGATGGTGGAGTCGGGCGCGAAGGAGATCACGGAAGACCAGGTCGTGGACGCGATCGAGTTCGGTCACGAGCAAATCAAGAAGATATGCGAGACCATCATCGAGTTCGCCAAGATCGCCGGCAAGCCGACGCGTGCCCTGAACGCCGCGGAAGACACGAGCCAGTATTACGACGAACTGCACAAGGGTCTGGGTGAGCAGCTGACCAGGGTCTTCCGCTTGCACTGGCGCGTCTGGCGA
>CAXTJS010000162.1:0-546 GCA_964244605.1 uncultured Terriglobus sp.
CGCCGTGCTGCCGGTCTTGAGTGTAAGCGTGGTCACCGTTGCGCTGGGCGCGGCAAAGACGTTCACGGTGAGCGGTGCCGTTGCCGTCAGCGAACCGGAGGTGCCCGTAACGGTGAGCGCCGTTATGCCCGTGACCGCGGTGCTGCTGGCCGTAAGCGTGAGGGTGCTGTTGCCCGTTGCGGGGTTCGGTGAGAACGAAGCCGTCACGCCCGCGGGCAGCGGTGCCACGGTGTACGTCACACTCCCGGCAAAGCCGTGCACCGGCACCGGTGTGACGGTTGCGCTGCCGGTGCCTCCACACCCACGTTCACCTGCGCCGGAGCAGCGGTCAGCGTGAAGGCCGGCGCGTAGACGGTGAGTTGCAGCGTGGTGGAAGCCGTCACCGAGCCGGAGGTGCCGGTAATGGTTACCGTGGCCACGCCGGGTGTTGCCGTGCTGCCTGCCGTCAGGGTCAGCACGCTGCTGGTGGTCGCCGGGTCGTCGTGGGCGGCCTGGTTTCCGATCAACAAGGCGCTCTGGACGAGCTCGTTCGTGCTCCTGGCGGGG
>CAXTJS010000162.1:556-6923 GCA_964244605.1 uncultured Terriglobus sp.
GTGACGCCAGCGGGCAAGCCGGTCGTGGCAAGTGTGACGTTGCCGCTGAAGCCGTACTGCGGCGTGATGGACACGGTTGAGGTGCCGGAAGCGCCCTGATTGATGGCAACACTGTTGCCGTCGTAAAGCGTGAAGCTGGGTGCGTAGATCGCCAACTGCGTTGTGGTCGATGCCGTGGTGGAACCGGCGGTTCCCGTGATCGTCAGCGTGCTTGTGCCTACGGGTGCCGCCGCCGATGCGCTGATCGCCAACTGGGTGTAGCCCGTGGCCGGGTTCGGGGTAAACGTTGCCGTAACGCCCGCCGGCAGGCCGGTGACGGCAAGGTTCACGGGGCTGTTGAAGCCGTACTGCCCAAACACGTTCACATAGGTCGTGGTGGAACTGCCCTGGCCCACGCTGGCGTATCCAGCGGAAAGGGTAAAGCTCGGCACAAAGACCGAGAGCGTCGTCGTGGTGGTGACAGTGGTGGAGCCCGAGGTGCCTGTGATCGTCAGCGGATACTGGCCGGTCGCGGCAGTGCTGCTGGCTGAGAAGGTCAGCGTGCTGTTGCTGGTGGTCGGGTTCGGCGTGAACGCCGCGGTCACGCCCGTGGGCAGGCCGCTTATCGCAAGCGTGACGTTGCCGGTAAAGCCATACTGCGGCGTGACAAACACGTAGGAGCTGCTGGTGCTGCCCTGCCCGATGTTGGCGCTGCCGGCGGAGAGCGTAAACGTCGGGTTGAAGACACCGAGCGTGATGTTCGTCGACGCGGTGATGCTGCCCGAGGTGCCGGTGACCACAAGGGTGTACTGGCCAAGCGCGGCGGTGCTGCTGGCCGTAAACGTCAAGTTGCTGCTGCCGGTGGTGGGGTTGGGCGAGAACGAGGCCGTCACACCGGTGGGCAGGCCGCTGACGGACAGCGTCACGCTGCCGTTGAAGCCGTACTGGTTGTAAACGGCGACAGAGGTACTTGCGGTGTTGCCGCGGCCGAGGTTGACGTTGCCGTAGCTGCTGAGGGTGAACGTCGGCGTAAAGACGCCCACGTTGATCTTGGTCGTTGCGGTCTGCGTGCCGGATGTTCCGGTGATGGTCACCGTGTACTGGCCGACCGCTGCGGCGCTCGTCGCCTGGAAAGTGATGGTGCTGGAAAAGCTCGTGGGATTGGGCGAGAACGTGGCCGTTACGCCGGCGGGCAGGCCGCTGACGGACAGCGTGACATTGCCCGTGAAGCCGTACTGGTCGTTCACATAGAGGTAGCTGGTGCCCGATGCACCCTGGCCGATGGAGACGTTGCCGCCGCCGCTCAGCGTAAACGTCGGGACGTAGACCCCAAGCGTCAGGCTGGCTGTAGCCGTCAGCGCGCCGGAGGTTCCGGTGATGGTGAGCGGATACTGACCGGTTGCAGCCGTGGCACTCGCGGTCAGCGTCAGCGTGCTCGAATTGGTGGTTGGGTTAGGACTCCAAAGTGCTGTTACGCCGGCAGGCGGCAGGCCCGTGACTGACAGGTTCACACTGCCGTTGAAGCCGTACTGCTGGTAGACCGAGACGTACGTGGAACCCGAGTTGCCCTGACCTATGCTGACCGTGCTGCCGGTGGAAAGCGTGAAGGACGGCGCGTGCACGCCGAGCGAGAACGAGGTGTTTGACGTTAGCGATCCGGACGTACCGGTGACCGTGACGGTGCTGTTGCCGGCGGCCGCTGCGCTGCTGGCCGTGAGCGTAAGCGTCGTGTAGTTGCTGCTGGGGTTGGGCGAGAAGGCCGCGGTGACACCGGCGGGCAAACCGGTGACGGCAAAGTTGACGCTGCCGTTGAAGCCATACTGGCCGTACACCTGCAACGACGCGGTCGTGGTGGCACCCTGACCGATGTCGACGGTCGTCGGGCCATACAGCGTGAAGCTTGGGCCGTGGATCGACAGCGTAAAGGTAGCCGTGCTGGTCAGGCTGCCGGAGGCACCCGTGACCGTGATGGTGCTGTTGCCCGGTGTCGCCGTGCTGCTGACCGCAAGCGTAAGCGTGCTGGTGCCGGTGGTGCTTGCCGGTGAGAACGAGCCCGTGACGCCCGCGGGCAAGCCGCTGACCGAGAGGTCCACGCTGCCGGCGAAGTTGTACTGCGGCGTGACCGTGATCGTCGCCGTGCCGGATGCGTTCTGGTTGATGCCGACGGTTGCAGGTGACGCGGAGAGCGCGAAGCTGGGCGCGTGAATGGCAACCGTGAAGGTTGTGGAAGCGGTAAGCGTACCCGAGGTGCCGGTGACCGTTACGGTGACATTTTGCGCGGCGACGTTGCTATCTGCCGTAAAGGTCAACTCCGTCGCGGTGGCGCTCGACGCCGGCGAAAAGGCCGCCGTCACGCCGCTGGGCAGCGTTGAGGTGATGGCGAAGCTTACGTTGCCGGTAAAGCTGCCCGCATCGGTGACCGACAGCGTCGTCGCTCCCGTGCTACCCGGGTTGACGAGGACTGTCTGTTTGCTGCTGCTAAGCCAGAAGCCCGGCACCTGCGGCCCGGCGAGATCGTCGATCAGTGCCTGGCCGTTCGCGCTGCCGAAGCCGGTAACCAGGTCATAGCCGGCGACCGCGTTGTAGAAGACGGACTGGTTGTTGGTGCGGTTGTTGCCGCTGACGATGTCGTGCAGATCGCTTGCCGCGTGCGAGCCCTGGCCGAGGCTGTAGATGGTTGGATTGATGAAGCCAAGGCCCGTTGTCGTGGTGCCTGCCTCAACCGCCTGCTGGTTCACCAGGGCCATGAAGCCGGCCCAGCGAGGCGCGGCGAAGCTGGTGCCCGCATAGCCTGCCGAGCAGGTGCCCAGGTTGCAGGCGTAGTTGTCGAAATCACCTTCCATCGCCACGTCGGGCGCGTTGCGCAGCGTCGTGGAACCGCCGTTGGCCGAGTTGGCGATACCCGCCTGCCACGTTGGGATGGCGATGTTGTTGGTGCTGACACCGCCGCCGCTGCCGGCGCCCTGGCCGCTCCAGGCGACCTCGGAAGCCCACGGACCGCCGGCACCGGTGGTGGTCAGGTGCGTGCCGCCCACGCTGGTGACGTAGGCGTCGTCAGAGGGGTAGACGTAAGGGCTGACGGACGTATCGAAGGCACCGCTGTCGCCGGATGCGGTGAAGAAGCTCTGGCCCTGCGCGGCCATCTCCTTGAAGAACGGATCGTCGAGCTGCGGGTCGACGGGCAGCCATCCCCACGAGCAGCTCAGCTGCTTGGCGAGGTTTTCAGAGGCCATGCTGTTGAGCATGTCCGTGTCGTTGTTGCCGATGTAGACGCGCACCTGCTGCAGGCCGGGTGCCATGCCGATGGCCTGCGCAATATCGAGTGCCTGCTCGGCATCTTCGCCCTGCGGCCCGGCGGTCTGGCCGTCCAGCAGCACATTCACGATCGGCACGGTGTAGCTCTGCCCGGCGTTGGTAAAGGTCTTGTCAACGTCGCTCTGCAGGTAGCCGCCGTACTCCAGGATGCCGATGGTCTGGCCGATACCGGTAAGCTGCTTGCCGCCGTAGTACGCCGCCCGCATGTCGCTGCCCAGGTAAGAGCCGGCGGGGCCTGAGCCGGTCACATTGCCAGCGTTCGCCTGTACGTCGCGGGGCTTTTCCGTGAAGTGCCTTGGCAGGGAGTAGTTGTCGAGGCCGCTGATGTGCGCCACCGGCACGCTCAGCGCAAGCGATGGCTCCCCGTCTGGCGAGAAGAACGTGCGCTGCTCGACCGGATGCTGGTAGAGCCCCATCTGCACGTGGAAGGCACTGTCGACCTGCGCGGCCGTTCCCGCGATCGACACGACCATGCGGTTCGCCGCGGTCCCGGTCACGGTAAAACCGTTGCTCTTTGCGTAGTCGATAACGGCCTGGTAATCGTCCGCCGTGGGGCCGAACTGCTGGGTGAACTCGTCCACGCTGAGGAACTTGCGGTAACTCGCGCTGGCCGGGTCGTAGAGCTTCGCCAAGAGCGCGTCAAGAGCGCTCGCGTTGCGCAGCGGCAGAACGATGGAGAGTTGCAGTTGCTGATCGGCAGGCAGCGCGCTTACGAAGGCCGCGGACTTGTCCGTCACGGCGTGGCGCACATGCTTGTGCAGCACCTGGCGGGGCGCGGCTTGCGCCTGTGCCGTGGTCGACGCAGCTGCCGGCAGAAGCGCAAGCAGCAAGCCGGCGACCAACGGCATGGTGTTGAAAGCACGGCGGCGCGCGTTGCGGGCGGCAGCAGCAGGGCTGAGAGAGAACGCAGAAGGCAGGGAGAAGGGAAAGCGGGGGAAACGCATAGATACAGCAGCTCCGTCAGGCATACCGTCGCTGGCCCTTACGAACAGGCAGTCGACACGCAGACAGCCGCGCAGATAGGCCGGTGTCTGTGAAGGTATGTCTGTGTTGAACCCGCACATGCTAGCACACGGCATGCGGCGCCCGCATGTCCGGAATGTGAACACGTTTCATGGGACCGCAGCATCGATTGACTACTGCCGAAAAGCCTGGTTTCAGTCGTGCCGCAGTGCAATCACCGCTCAAGCCGTGCAGCGCGGTTGGCAGGCGTTGTTGAGTGCGTGCGATACGGGCATGGTGACCACGCCGCCGCAGATGCGACACTCCGGCTACGTCAGTGCTGAAGTCCGTGAGCGCGTGCAGAAGGCAGCCACGCGGCTTGGCTACGACCGAACCATCGGGCTAGGCGAACGGGCATTACACCGTTTGCCGGCGACGCACCACCTATGGCCTGATCGTAAACGCAGGTCTAGCCATGCTCTTGAGTGCAGTATCCCCATCAGTCTTCGAGCTTGATCAGACCGCTGCGCACCGCCACCATCACGGCTTCGGTGCGGTCGTCTACGTGCAGCTTGCTCATGATGCGGTTCAGGTGGTTGCGTACGGTGAACTCGCTGATGCACAAGGAAGCGCCGGTCTGCTTGTTGGTGCTGCCGGTGGCGACGCGCTGCAGGATGGCAAGCTCGCGTGACGTAAGTGCGGAGCGGCCGCTGCGCTCCTCGAGACGCGCAGCAATGTCCGGGCTTACGTACGTGTCTCCGGCCGCTACCTTGCGGATGGCGGAGAGCATCTCGTCCGGGTCGATGTTCTTGAGCATGGAGCCGTGCGCGCCGGCCTCAAGCGCGCGGTAGATCTCCTCGTCCAGGTTGTAGCTGGTGAGGATCAGGATGCGTGCCGCCGGGAAGCGGCGGCTGATGGTGCGCACCACCGCGACACCGCTCATCTCCGGCATGCGCAGGTCCACCAGGAAAAGGTCGGGCAGTGCGTCCGCGGGAAGCCTTGCCAGGTCTGAGCCGCGCGCGCAGGTGGCGACCACTTCCATGTCGGGCTGCAGCGTGAAGATGCTGCGCAGGCCGAGCAGGATCGCGGGATGATCGTCGATCAAGACAATGCGAATGATCCTCGGGTTGCTCATGAGAAGAGGCGCTCCGTAATCGCGTGACGCCAGCGTGCGGCTGTGTTGCGCGCTGCGACAGGAAGTTTGACGTACACGGTTACGCCTTCGCCTGCGGTGCTGTGCAGCCGAAACGTGCCGCCCACGGCGCGGGTGCGCGTCCGCATGCCGGCGATGCCATAGCCGTGCAGGGGCGTGCCGTCGCCGGCGCACGGACCGCCTTCAGGCAGGCCCTTGCCGTCGTCGCGCACCAGCAGCTCCACGTGTTGCGGCGCGTACTCCAGCGTGATCTCGATGGCTCTCGCCTGCGCGTGGGAGATGGCGTTGGTCACGGCCTCGTGGCCGACGCGCAAGAGCTGCTGTTCGATGTCGCGCGGCAGCGGCCTTTCTTCGCCCTTGCTGTGCACCTGGAAGGTCAGCTCGCCACCCTGCGTCAGTTGCTCGCCCTGCAGCCGCAGGTTATCCAGAAGGCTGCCGGTGTTGAAGTCGGCGGGCTTCAGCATGGCAATGGCACGCCGCGCATCCTCGTGGCTGTGCGACACCATGCCGATGGCGAGGTCAAGGTAGGGTGCGATCGCTGCGCCGCAGGGCGCCGATGCCTTGCGCAACGCCTGCAGTTGGAAGCCGATACCGGCAAAGCTCTGTGCCAGCGTGTCATGCAGGTCGTGGGCAACGCGCGCGCGCTCCTGCAGGATCAGGTGGAAGCGCCAGCGCACCAGCCGCAGGTAGAAGTAGTGCCCGGCGTACGCCGCCAGCAGCACCAGCGCACACATGGCGAAGAGGTGGCCGCGTGTCCAGAACGGGGGCGGTGCAATCTGCTGCAGGTCTTCCTCGGAGCGCATCAGCACGCGAAACGGGACCAGCGCCGCATCGGTGCCGGAGGCCACCAGGCACACGCCGCGCACGCTCATGACGCTGCCCGTCCACTTGCGGCTCAACTCCTCCGCGCTGACGAAGGCTGGCAGCTCCGCGACAAAGCGCTGGTTGCCGCGCTGCAGCAGCAGCTGCACTTTGTGC
>CAXTJS010000163.1:0-6818 GCA_964244605.1 uncultured Terriglobus sp.
CGCACGCGACGGCTTGGTGGCGACCCGTCTGCAGGCCAGAGCATCGCGCAGAGCAACATCGGCGTGCTGGCCGTCTCTAAATCGCAGTTCTCTGAGGCGTTCCGCTCCCTTCGAACTTCCCTGCTGCTGGCCACCACAGGCCATCCGCCCAAGATCATCACCATCTCGAGTTCGACTCCCTCTGAAGGGAAGACAACCGTTGCCACGAACCTGGCCTGCGTCCTCGCGCAGCGCGACACCCGCGTGCTGCTGATCGATGCCGATCTGCGCCGCCCAACCGTGCATCATCGCTTCGGGCTGAACGGCCGCATTGGGCTCTCCACCGTGCTTGCCGGCTCCACAACGTTCGACGAAGCAGTGCGGCAGGTGCCGGAAGTGCCTAACCTTGACATACTTTGCTGCGGACCCGTGCCGCCGTTCCCGACGGAGATGATCTCGTCCGAAGCGATGCAGCAACTGCTCGACCGCGCGGCAGAGACCTACACGCACATCGTCATTGATTCGCCGCCTATACTCTCCGTCACGGACGGCGTGATCCTCTCCCGGCACAGCGATGCACTTGCGCTGGTGGTGCGCTACGGCAAGAGCAGCCGGCACGTGGTGCGGCGCGCGCGTGACCTGCTGGTACGCGCTGGCGGACCCATCACCGGCATTGTTCTGAACGCTGTCGATGTGAACTCGCCGGAGTATTACGGCTATTACGGTTACTCCGGCTACAGCTACAGCAGCATGGACTCCGAGGCGTGGGAGAACGACCCCGCCACCGAGGTCACGAGCAAGCGGGGTGATGCATGAGACTGGTGTCGCGCCTCGTCGTTGTGCTTCTGTTTGCAAGCGCTGTGCTGCACGCGCAGTTCAATGGTCCTGCGGACACGGCGCGCGATACCGTCAACGCTCCCCACGCGATTACAACCGACCCTGCGATTCTTTTCCCGGCGGCGCATGACGCTGTGCTGCGGACAGGCGACGCACTGAAGGTAACGCTGTACGGTTACGCGGACTACTCCGCCGTCGGCCGCATCGACGAGGAGGGCTACTTCATCCTGCCGCTCGTGGAACCGGTGAAGCTGGCCGATCAAACCACACGCGAAGCCACACGCACCATCGCGCAGCAGCTGGAAGCAGCCGGCATGTTCCGCTCACCGCAGGTGCAGCTCGACGTGACGGAGTCGCCCAAGTCAACGATCGTGGTCGTGGGCGAAACGCATGGCGCGGTCAGCGGCATCGGCGGCAGCCGGCGGCTCTTCGACGTGATTGCGCAGGCAGGCGGCCTGGCGGCAACCACAAGCCATCTTGTCTCAATCGATCGGCCGGGCGTGCCGGACGCAATCAACGTCGATCTTGGCACAGACCCCGAACGCAGCCGCTTCGCGAACGTGCCTGTCTTTCCCGGGGACACCATCAGCACCAGCCGGATCGGCAACTTCTACTTGCTCGGTGCCTTCAAGGCACAGGGCGCATTTCCGCTCACCAACACAGCGCCGCTCACGATGATGCAGATGCTGGCCGGCTCGGGCGGCAAGCTGTGGGAGGCAAAGACGGAGCAGATCCACCTGATCCGCACCGTCGGCACGACGCGTACGGTCACGATTGTGGACCTGAAGCGGGTGATCGAGGGCAAGGATCCGGACCCTGTCATTCAGGCAGACGACATTGTCTTTGCACCCTCAAACGAGTTCAAGGCAGCCATCCGCAGCGGCGGCATCACCACCGCACTCGGCATTGCCCTTACCCTCTTCGCGGTCACACGCTACTGAGGCGAAGGAAGGACTGCATGGACGACGCTCCCCAGCAGACCCGGCCCATCCGCCTCGCCTATGTGGTGAGCCATCCGATCCAGTACCAGGCACCGCTCCTGCGGGCCATTGCGGCTGACGCTGCGATCGATCTCACCGTCTTCTTCTGCTCCGACTTCTCGCTGCGCAGCTATCAGGACGCCGGTTTTGGCGCGACGCTGACCTGGGACGTGCCGCTCACCGACGGGTACCGCCACGTCGTGCTGCCGCGCTGGCGTGACACCAGCAACCCCGGCGCCCTGGCACCAGTGAGCCGCGGCATCTTTTGCGGCTTGCGCAAAGGCATCGACGGCAAGCGCTTCGACGCAGTTTGGATTCACGGCTACAGCAGCGTCGATGCCGTGCACGCTATCCTCGCTGCAAGGCTGCTTGGTCTACCCGTGCTGTTGCGTGCGGAACCGTGGCTGGCCGACCGCCTGCGCTCCAGGGCAAAGCTGTGGCTCAAGCGCATCAGTTTTGCGCTGCTTCGTCGCTACACCGCTGCGGTGTTGCCCATCGGCACGCGCAACGCGGAATACTGGGCGCACTACTTCGGCCCGCAGTTCCCTTCTTTCCTGATGCCCTACGCGGTCGACAATGCCTTCTTTGCAAATGGCGCGCTGGCGGCTGCCGCGACACGAGCGGAGTTGCAGGACGAGTTGCAACTCGATCCGGGCAGAGCGGTAATTCTGTTCGCTTCCAAGCTACAGAGCCGCAAGCGCTGCAGCGATCTGCTTGATGCATACCTGAACGGGATTGCGGAACTCAACCCTGAGCAGAAGCCGCACCTGCTGATCGTGGGTGATGGCGAGCAGAAAGCCGCGCTGCAGCAACGCGCGCTCGAACAGAGCGCCTCACTCGTCCGCTTTGCCGGCTTTCGCAACCAGCGCGAGCTGCCTCGCTTCTTCGATCTCGCCTCCGTCTTCGTGCTGCCCTCGCAGCACGAGGCCTGGGGACTGGTCGTCAACGAGGCCATGGCCTGCGGGCTGCCAGTCATCGCGTCCACAGATGTAGGCTGCGCCGCCGATCTTGTGAAAGACGGCGTGAACGGCTTTATCGTTCCAGTCGGCAACGTTCCGGCTTTGCAGCGCGCGCTTGTGGAAGTATGCGCTCCGGGTCACGCTCAGCAGATGGGGGAGCAAAGCCGCCAGATCATCGCAAAGTGGAGCTTCCGTGAGGACATCGCCGCGCTGAAACGCGCGCTGGCCTTTGTCACCGGCCTGCCGGTGTCAAAGGCCGTTACAAGTGCGCATGAGGAGTCGCATGCCGTTGCACTCTAGCGCTGCAGAGCACCTCTCCGCGAGCGGCAAGCACCCCTCACAGCGACCTTCGTTCTCGCTGCGCAACCGGGCTGCACGCGCTCTCTGGGCGGTGGTGTATACGAGTCTTTTCCGCTTTTCTCCAAGACCCCTCCACGCGTGGCGCGCGATGCTGTTGCGGTGTTTTGGTGCGAAGCTTGGCCGCGGTGTGCACGTCTACCCCAAGGCTATCGTCTGGGCTCCCTGGAACCTGATCTGTGCCGACTTCGTGGGCATCGGCGATGGCGCAAATATCTACAATCCTGCGCCGATGCAGTTCGGTGAGTTGGCCGTGATCTCGCAGGATAGCTACCTCTGCGGAGCGACGCACGACTACACCGCCCCCGAGTTCCCGCTGCTTGCCTACGAGATGCGGGTCGGCGAACGCGCCTGGATCTGCGCACGTGCGTCTGTCGCACCGGGCGTACAGGTGGGTGCCGGGGCTGTACTGGCGCTGGCTTCGGTCGCGACGCATGACCTTGAGCCGTGGGGCGTGTACGCCGGCGTACCGGCACGCAAGGTGAAAGACCGCGTTCTCAAGCAGGAGCAGGCTGCCCGGTGATCTCCGTGCTGATCCTGACGAAGAACGAGGCGGCGACGCTGCCAGGAGCACTGCGCAGCGTCGCCTGGTGTGACGACGTGCATGTGCTCGACTCCTTCTCGACAGACGGCACACAGGAGCTAGCGCGGAGTACCGGCGCACACGTCTCCGAGCGCGCCTTTGATGGTTACGCCTCACAGCGCAACGCTGGTCTAACGCTGCCGTTCCTGCACGATTGGATTTTCATCCTGGACGCGGACGAGCGACCGTCGCCAGAGCTGTCGCAGGAGATGCAGCAGAGAGTGCGCGCCGTGGACATCGCCACAACCGGCTTCCGCCTGCGCCGCCGCGATTACCTGTGGGGCCGCTGGCTTAAGTACGCGCAGATCACGCCGACCTACATCCGGTTGGTTCGACGGGGCAGCGCACGCTACGTCCGAGAAGTGAACGAAGTGCTGCAGACAGACGGCCGCGTGGAGGATCTGCGGTCTCCTCTGCTGCACTACCCGTTCCTGAAAGGCATGACGTGGTGGTTCAGCCGCCACAACGGCTACTCCACCAAGGAAGCGGAGCTGCTGGTTGCAGGCACCGCGACACGGGAAGCTTCGCTCTCCAATGCGCTGTTTGCGACGAGCCCGCAAGCCCGCCGTGCCGCGCAGAAAGCGATCTTCTACCGGCTGCCGTTTCGCCCAGCCTTCAAGTGGCTCTACATGGTCTTTTGGAGAGGTGCCCTGCTCGACGGAGTCCCCGGCATCACGTACGCGACGCTGCAGGCCGTTTACGAGTACATGATCGAGGTAAAGCGCCGGGAACTGCTGCGGAAGCGAGGCGGACTTGCAGAGGAGAAGGGCGAAAACTAGCTGCGGAGTTTGGCGAGCAGGTCGGTTGGGTGCACCGGCTTGGCGAGGATCTCAAACTCATGGCCCTGCGAGCGGGCCTTCTCAAGCAGATCGGCCGTTGCGGCCTGTCCGCTGAACAGCAGAATCTTGCACTGCGGCAGCTTCTCGCGAATCTGAATCGCCGCTTCGATGCCGGTCATGCCCGTCATGATCACGTCAGAGATCAGCATGTTGGGGGAGAAGGTCTCGATGCTCTCCAACGCGTTCTCGCCGGAGTACACGGCGCGCGCCTCGAAACCGGCCTGATTCAAAATGATGGCGAGCGTATTGGCGATTACCTGCTCATCGTCTGCAACAAGTACCTTGGGTTTTGTGCTTCCGTTCGTCATGGTCATCTCTGACGATACCCACCCATCGCCTCCGTTGCAAGCCGCGTATCGCGCCCGCGCGGCAAGTCCCGGCATGGTAGCCGATGTTAGGCTCGAAACAACGTTGCGGCGCGCTCGCCCTTCCGCGTTAACCGCCCGTGAACGCCGCATCCCGTCCCTCTCCGCAGGAGCCAGCTATGCCCGAAGCGATCATCCGCGCCGAGCGGGTGGAGAAGTATTACGCGCAGCCGAGTGAGAACCGCATTCAGGTCATCTCACCCACTGACCTTGCCGTGGCACCTGGCGAGATCGTTGCGCTGCTGGGTCCCTCCGGCTCGGGCAAATCGACGCTGCTGCGCATGCTTACCGGCCTCTCTGTACCCTCGGCTGGACAGGTCTTCTGGCACGGCAAGCCGATCGGCGAGTCGGAGGCAAACGTCTCCATCGTCTTTCAAAGCTTTGCCCTTTTTCCGTGGCTGACCGTATTGCAAAATGTGGAAGCCCCACTTCAGGCAAAGGGTGTTGAGCCAGCGGAGCGCAGACGGCGTGCGATGAAGATGCTGGACACCGTCGGCCTCGACGGCTTTCAGCAAGCCTTCCCAAAGGAGCTCTCCGGTGGCATGCGTCAGCGCGTCGGGTTTGCACGCGCTCTCGTGGTGGAGCCGGAGGTGCTGTTCATGGACGAGCCCTTCTCCGCGCTTGATGTGCTCACGGCGGAGAACCTGCGCAGCGAACTGCTGGAGCTCTGGCAGAAGAAGACGATGCCCACGCAGTCGATTTTCCTGGTAACTCACAACATCGAAGAAGCGGTACTGCTGGCCGACCGCATCATCGTGCTGGGCCGCAACCCGGGGCACATCCGCACGGATTTCCGCGTGCACCTGCTGCACCCGCGCGACCGCAAGACCGCCGCGTTCACCCAGCTTGTGGATTACATCTACAAGGTGCTGACGCAGCCGGAAGCACAGCCACCGGAACTGCCCCGCACCGCGGATGGCAAGCGTGTCCGCGATCAACGGCTGATGAGCTACCAGATGCTGCCGCACGCGCGTCCTGGCGGCATTGCGGGCCTGCTGGAACTGATGGTCGACCACGGCGGCAAAGCGGACATGTACCGGCTTGCCGACGACCTTGCCTTCGAGATCGATGACCTGCTCCCAATCGTTGACGCAGCGGCCCTGCTCGGTTTCCTGAGTGTGCAGGAGGGCGATGCGACGCTGACATCTGTCGGCAACGATTACGCGCATGCCGAAATCCTGAGGCAGAAAGAGATCTTCCGTGAGGCTGCGGTCAACAGCGTGCTGCTGTTGCGCCAGATTGTGCGTGCTCTGAATGCAAAGAGCGACGGCACGGTGTCAGAGGAGTTCTTCCACGACATGCTCGACGAGCAGTTCAGCGAAGAAGAGACGCTGCGCCAGCTGGAGACCGCAGTGAACTGGGGCCGCTATGCCGAGTTGTTCGACTTTGACGGTAGCCGCAGGCGCTTTGTGCAGTCGAGTGCTCACGGGGTGGAGTTGGCCGGCGAAGGAGCCGACGCATGAAAGCCGCAAGCAGAAAGGATTGGGCTCGCGCATGAAGCTGCTGCCGAGCGGCTTCGGCCTTGCCCGTCTGCGTCAGGCGCAAGGAGAGCCGCAGACGCTGGCGCGCACCCAGGTGCTTCGCCGTACGTGGCCGTTCATTCTGGACGTCTTTGTCGCGCTGATCGGCCTTGCCTGCTTCTACGCTGTCGTTCTGATAGCACGGTTGTGGGCGGGGCAGACGCAGCCCGACGTTCTGATCTCGCTCTCACCCTGGGCGCTCCCCCGCTATGCCTTCTACTCCGTCGTACGCATGGGGCTTGCCTATCTGCTGAGTCTGTTCTTCGCAGTCGGCTACGGTTACGTCGCGGCTTACAGCAGGCGGCTTGAAGCGCTGATGATCGCCGCGCTGGACATTCTGCAATCCATCCCTGTGCTGAGCTTTTTGCCGGGCGTGATGCTGGCCATGGTCGCGCTCTT
>CAXTJS010000164.1:0-3901 GCA_964244605.1 uncultured Terriglobus sp.
TGGACTGGGCTTTTTGCATTGCGACACGCAAACGGCGCGGGGCACCGAAAACGACGATGAGTTCGAACTTTACCTGGACAAGCGCCTTTGGCAAGGGCAGCGGATGGCTGCTGCAGAAGATTGTCAACGGCCTGGCGCTGTCGAAAATTTCACCGAACACGTTGACCTTTGTCGGCCTGATCATCAACATCGCCGCGGCCTTCTTCTTTGGCTACGCGCGCGGATCCAACGCGCACCGCATGTTCTTCTACGCGGGCCTGATCCTGATTGGCGCAGGACTGTTTGACATGGTGGACGGCCGTGTGGCGCGCGCGACCAACCAGGTTTCGGTCTTTGGCGCCTTCTTCGACTCGGTGATCGACCGCTACTCTGACGTGGCCATCTTCTTCGGCCTGCTGGTCTACTACGCGCGCGGCAACCGCTTCGTCTATGTGGTGCTGGTGGCGTTTGTGATGACGGCGTCGCTGATGGTCAGCTATACGCGCGCACGGGCTGAAGCGCTGATCGGCTCATGCAAGGTCGGCTTTATGGAGCGGCCGGAGCGCATCGTGCTGGTCATCCTGGGCGCGCTGTTCAACCGCTGGGGCGTGATGGCGCCGGCACTCTGGGTGCTGGCCGCGCTGAGTACCGTCACGGTCATCCATCGCATTCGCTACACCTTCACCGAGACGGAGCGAAGAAAGCTGCAGCCCGCGCGCTGATTGTGCTTGCCGCCGTGCCACTGATGGCTAAAATGGTGGTAGTCCTTCCGGGAATCCCGTCCCGGAAGGTTGTGGTACCGCTGTTCTACTTGAATAACAGGTAGAGCAGCGCGGCGATCCACCGTAGACGTACGGTGATCGCAAGGCTGAAGCGCATGCGAAGATGCAAGGCTTCTTTCCTCCTTGTGTCAGTAGACCTACGGCCCTGTTATCGCAGGGCCGTAGCGTTGCCTCGGCAACACCTGGCGATCCTGCACAACAACCAAAGCGAACGTCTACGGGAACTGACACAAGCGAGTCCAGCATACCTGCAGACCGGTAACGCCGAGGCAGCAACCCACCTTAGCTTCGCGAAGGTGGGGCACCCTTCCGTGCTTCCTCTCGACGTGGGTGCTCCACCTTCACCGCGCTCTTGCGGTAAGGGTGGGTTCCACAGCTGTCACCGCGTGCGTATACGATGGCTCGCGAGGTCCTCTATGCTGAAACGTCTTCTCCCTGCTGCGGTCATTGCTGCTTCCGCCATCCCGCTTGCAATGGCGCAGACCGCCATCCGTGAAGACCGCGCGGCGAAGCAGTGGTATCTTGACGCGGGCAAGCAGACCTATGCCGTCGGCGTAAACGACCAGGGCATGCTGCAGTGGCTCTACTGGGGGCCGAAGCTCGCGCCCGATGCGCATCTGCCTGGGGCAAAGATGCACGAGGAGCGCGCCTCCATTGACCCGCCAATCGGCACCACGCCGCTGGAGTACCCGGCGTGGGGTGCTGGCCTGTACACCGAAGCCGCGCTCAAGGCGAACTCGCCCAACGGCGACCGCACGCTGGTGCTGCAGTATGAGTCGGCCACCGTCACCGGCAATGACCATCTTGAAGTCGTGCTCAAGGACGCGACCGAGCCCTTGCGCGTGCACCTCTACTACCGCGCGTACCCCGAGGGCATGCTGGCGCGCTGGTCGCGCATTGAGAACCTGGGCACACAGCCCTTCGGCATCGAACAGGCCGCTTCCGCCACATGGAACCTGCCGCAGGGTACCGGCTACCAGCACAGCTGGCTCACCGGCATGTGGGGTGCGGAGTGGCAGCTGCACACCGAGCCGCTGCAAACCGGCGTCAGCACCATCGAGAGCCGCAAGGGCAGCACGTCGCACCAGGCGAACCCGTGGTTCGCCATCGGCAGGACGGGCGAGACCACCGAGGAAGCTGGCCCGGTCTGGTTCGGCCAGCTCGGCTGGAGCGGCAGCTGGCGCATGAGCTTAGAGGACACCTCGCTGCACCTCGTGCGCGTGACCGCCGGCTACAACCCGTTCGACTTTCACTATGACCTGAAGCCCGGCGAGTCGCTGGAGACGCCAAAGTTTTACGCCGGCTACACCGACGGCGGCAACGGCGAAGCGTCGCGCATCGAGCACCGCTTCCAGACCAATGAGATCCTGCCCGACCGCGGCGTCAGCACCGGTCGCAAGCGCGCCGCAGCGGCGCTGCCACCCAAGCCGCGCCCCATCATCTTCAACTCGTGGGAAGCAACGGAGATGACCTTCACCGACCAGACGCAGATGGCGCTGGCGGAGAAGGCGGCCAAGGTCGGCGTAGAGCGCTTCGTCATCGACGACGGCTGGTTCGGCCAGCGCAACGACGATCACCGGGGCCTGGGTGACTGGTACCTGAACAAGACCAAGTTCCCCAACGGCCTGAAGCCGGTGATCGACAAGGTGCACTCCCTCGGCATGGACTTCGGCATCTGGATCGAGCCGGAGATGGTGAACCCCGACAGCGACCTCTTCCGCCAGCATCCCGAATGGGCGATGCAGTTCCCCAACCGGCAGCGCACCGAGCGCCGCAACCAACTGATGCTGAACCTCGCGCGGCCTGACGTGAAGGAGTGGATGTTCACCTGGATCGACAAGCTGGTCAGCGAGAACGACATCGCCTTTCTCAAGTGGGACTACAACCGCAACTGGTCCGAGCCGGGCTGGAATACCGCGCCTGGCAGCAGCGCCGACCGCCCCAGCACCGACGCGGAAAAGGAGATCTATCTCCGCTTCGTACAGAACGTGTATGAGGTGATCGACCGCCTGCGCGCGAAGCACCCAAAGCTTGAGATCGAATCCTGCTCCGCCGGCGGCGGCCGCGTAGACCTCGGCATCCTGTCGCGCACGGACGAAGTTTGGCCCAGCGACAACACCGACGCGCTTGACCGGCTCAGCATCCAGTACGGCTACACCCACGCCTACACGCCACAGACGATGGCGGCCTGGGTCACCGACGTGCCGAACCTCGACGCGCGGTCCACGCCATTGCAGTTCCGCTTCCTGGTCGCCATGCAGGGCGCGCTTGGTATCGGCAACAACCTGAACAAGTGGAGCGATGCCGACTTCGCCCTCGGCGCGAAGCTCACGGCGCTGTACAAGACCATCCGCACGACCGTGCAGCAGGGCAGCCTGTATCGCCTCGGCTCGCCGCTCGAGGGCGACAGCGCAAACGCAACGCCCGCGAACGAGACCGGCGCATCGCAGGTAGAGTACGTGGCCCGCGACGGCTCACAGGCCGTGCTGCTGGCCTACCTGCACTCCATGCGTTACCGCGTGGCCTACCCAACGGTGCGGCTGCGCGGCCTCGACCCGAACGCGACCTATCGCATCCACGCGCTGGACGAGAAGAAGTACAAGGGCGACGAGACGGTCTCCGGTTCGGTGCTGATGGGTGCGGGTGTACAGCTGAGCCTCGAAGGCGATTACGACAGCACGGCGCTGGTGCTGGACCGTGTGACCGCAAAACGGTAACCACTCTGTTCGCGCGGCAACGCTTCCGCGCCATCTTGTGGCTATCAGGCAATGGGCAGGAGAACAAACCGGGACGCCTGGTGTCCTACCTTGTATACGCAAGAGGGGCGGTGCGATCACGCCCTTTGCGCCTGCAACTGGAAACCGGGGACCCCTTCTTGATCGTGAACAAGCGTGAGTTTCGATGGATCGTCGTGATCCTTGCCGTTGTTCTGCTGTTTGCAGTGTGGGCGATGTGGCTCTTCGGCATGTCGCCGGCGAACTTCAAGCTGTAGCGGCCTCCGCCTGCCCCATACATCGTCATTTCGACCGGAGCGAAGCGAAGTGGAGAAACCTGCTGTTTCTTCGGAGCGCTGCGGCCTCCAAGGTTTGTCATCCCTCCGCTGCGCTACGGGATGACAACACATGGAAGTGAGTTAAGTG
>CAXTJS010000164.1:3911-6778 GCA_964244605.1 uncultured Terriglobus sp.
GGCATGACAAACACGAAGAGCTGCGCGATGACAAACGTTTCGTCCGCAACCGCGCCGTGTACAGCAACGCTCTACTCCCGCTTTGCAACCAATCTCCACAGGCAAGTCGCAGACCGGACATATGCCGGCTGACACTCGCCCACCCGGAGAGCGCGCATGGCGATTACACGGCAGGTCATCACCTCCCTTCTCAACGACGGCACCGACATGCTCGGCACCAAAAGCCTGGCCGTCAAGATCATCGATGAGAGCATCGTCTCCGGCTCCCTGCTCACCGTTGAGTCGAACCACTTCTGCGTGCTCAAGAGCCGCGGCGCCGTGCTGGACGTGTATGAGACCGGGCAATACGCGCTGCAGACGCCGGACAAGCCGATCCTCGGCTCCATCGCGCAGGGCTTCTTCGGCGGTTCGTCGCCGTGGGTGTATGAGGTCATCTACATCAACCGGTCCAAGCTGCTGATCCGCAACCAGGGCATCGCCACCAGTGAAGAGATGGCCGAGATGGCCTACCAGGTGGATTACTACATCCACGTCGACTCAAAGCAGGCGGCGCTCGACCTCATCACGCACCTGCCCTTCAACGGACGGCTGATCGACACCAACGAGGTCGCCGCCTACGCCGGGCCGGCCATCGAGCAGGCCATCAACCAGGTGGTGCAGGTCACGAAAATGGAGGAGATCAACGAGCACATCTCCGACGTGCGCGAACTGGTCAAGCAGCACCTCTCCGACTTCCTGAAGACTTACGGCATCACGCTCAACGACCTCAAGGTTCTCATCCTGCCGAAGGATGAGCGCATGCGCGAGCTCATCTCCCTGCAAGCCATCGGCCTTTCGCCCATTGAAGCCGTGCGGTACTACCTTGCGCTGCGCATGGCGGAGAAGGGCCTCGTCTCCGCGCCAAACGCCGCGGCGGGCGTGCCCTTCAACATCGGCGGCCAGCCAAACGCCTTCTACTCGCTTGGCGACACGGCCGGGCTGAACCAGAAGTAGGCGCACGCAAGAGGGCACTGCGGCTTCAGCCGCCGGGATAGAACCGTACACACGCAACACAAGCGGCTTCAGCCGCCGGGATGAGGAACCATTCCATGGCGCTTGAGTTCTACAACGCGGGCCTTCTTCGGCAGATCGCCACCAACCTCTTCTACGGCTGGGGCTACAACTTCTACCGCAAAGAAAACCAGCTGCGGGCGGACGATCAGCTCGTCCGTGCGCAATGCATTCTCTTGCTCAACGCCGCGGCACGCAGCGTTGCGGAGGCCGAGTCCACATACCGGCGCGAGCACCTGCCGCCACCCTCGCGGGAGAAGCCGCGACCCGATGCGGAAGCCGTATCAGGCGCGCAATCGCTGGAGCGGCTGCACGCTTCACTCGTCGCTCTGGCAGGACGGCTGACCGCCCTGCCCGTGCCGGCGAATGACCGTATGACGCAGCGCTTCCGGCAGGAGGCCGCGACTCTGGCCGCGCTGGGCGAACATGACGCGGAGCTTGCCGGCCGGTGCGAGATGCTGCGTGCCGGACTGGAAGGCAAAACCGGCGAAGACATCCTGCAGCAACTCGCGGCATACCAGGAGGGTCTCGCAAGCATCGACGCAGCCCTGCTGGCGCGCGAGAAGCTGCTGCTCACCTCCATTCCGCCGCGCACGACGTTTGCGCAACGCATCGGTTAAGTTTCGCTCCGAGGGTCTCGCATGGTTTACCTCATCCTGTTCTTCGTCGTGAACGCAATCGTCGTTCTCTGGATCTTCTCGGCGATCAAGCGCCGCAGGCAGCGCCCGCTACAGCAAGGCCAAGGCCAGTTCGTCTCGTCCACGTCAGACAGCACCTCCGGCAACGTAAGAACGCAACGGCGCGAGGTGCGCACCACCAACGGCGGCGTGACCGTCACGGTCACCAGCAGCGCCACGCACCCGGACGGCTCGCCGCTCTCGGCAAGCGAGCAGGCCTTCTTCGAAAGCATTCAGCAGCGCGTGGCGCACGGCGAGTCAGGCACGACCTTCGACCCCGCCGAGTTCACCGAGATGCTGCACAACCAGGTCAGTCCGCAGATGGCGGAGGCGATCAAGCAGAAGCTGAACGAGAGCGGCTTTGGCAACCTGGGCAACCTCGTCGCCGACCAGTTGCGGCGCGGCGATGGCGTCAACGCAGGTCCGGCGGCCTGGGCCGGTTCCGGCGCGAAGAGCGATGCAGCCGCAGAGGCAGAGGTGTCGCAGACCTTCGCTCGGCCAACTACCGGAACCTTCTCGGGCAACAATGAACAGCCTGACTTCGAACAGGCACAGCCGCAAAAGCACGTTTCACCTGCGCACCAACCGCCGGTCGGTTCGCGCGACAATCCGTTCGGTCGCGCAGAGCAGGACAGCGATCCCTTCACCTCCAACGGCAATCCGTTTGGCGGCAACAACTCGAAGAGCCCGTTCGACTAAGGCTGACGCAGAAACGTTTGACCAAGGGACCCGCTCACGATGGGTACTACACCTCGCGAAGCTTAGACAAGGGAGCGGCTTACACTCTACCCGGCAATTTTCCTCGTTAGCCGCAGGTGACTTGGTCCTCCCGAAGGGAGCACTTCTTCGGTTCCGTAGATCTTTTGAGTTCACCCGGTCGTCGCGGTGTACAGAGGCGACCTGCGGCGAACACATCCGTCCTGATGATCTCAAGCTCCCCGATGGCTTCAGCAGACGCAAGAGAGCAAAACAGCAGGAAGAAGGCAAGCTCAGCATGCTCACGGTGTAGCGTAGACACGATCAAGTCTCGTGCGCTGCAGTCCACCTAACCGTGCACCGCACGCCGAACATCCTCTTCGCTGCCTCTTCGGCGATCGCCTACGCCTTCTCCACGGAAGGTCAGATTCCCGCTCCGGCTTC
>CAXTJS010000165.1:0-6764 GCA_964244605.1 uncultured Terriglobus sp.
ACGGTGAAAAGCCGTCTGCTCCGCGGGCGCGCCGCCCTGCGCGGCCTGCTGGGCGCGCGCCTGCCCGAGTTCGCCGCAGCCGTGGCGAAGAAGGCTCCCCGCTCCGAGTCCAGCACCGGCGCTCACTCATCCAAGGAGCGTACCCGATGAACCTTCTCCACCAACTCGGTAACGCCCTTGGCCTGCGTAAAGTTTCTGAGACGCACGACGCTCCCGTCGCCCTGGAAGAGACCGTGCGCGAGCGCATGGATCTTGACGCCGCGCTGCACATCATTCCGCCAATGCAGACGCCTGCCGACCTGCAGCTTCGCCTGCGTGTCGCCCTCTCGCATGAGCGCGTGCGTGCACAGCGTCGCTGGTCTGGTCGCCTGGCGCACCAGTGGCACCTCTTGCGTGAGAACACCCTTCGCCCCGCCGGCATGCGTGGCGCAGTGATCGCTGCGGCTGTGCTGCTGCTGGTGTTTGTGGGCGGCATGCTGGGCGCACTTGCACCGCAGCAGGCTGTTGAGGCCAACGACATCCCGCTGATCGGCTTCTCCGCGCCGCGCTACCTCTACAGCACCGCGGGCGTCGCGCGCCACCTGTCCTCCGTTGACCAAAGCCCACTCATGATTGAGGCCAAGATCAACGCGCAGGGCCGCATCTACGACTACCGCGTCATTTCCGGCTCAGTCGACAACACGACCGAAGCCGCCCTGCGCGACCGCCTGCTCGGCGGCGTCTTCAAGCCGGCCAGCTTCTTCGGTGAACCCGTCCGCGGTACGGTCGTGCTCACCTTCGCCGATGTCGATGTCCACGCCTAAGTAGGCTGATAGTCGAAACGAAGCGGGGCCATGCCGGAGCATGGCCCTGCTTCGTTTTCCGTTGGCTTAGTGTGCAGCGGTTGCGACTTCTGCCTCAAACGGCTTTACGAACTCGGGCAGCGTTGTCTTGCCCTGGTCCACGGCGGCGGTGCCACCGGCAAGCACGATGCTCACGTCAGAGATGCCGATGAAGCCGAGAACCTGCTTCAGGTACGACGATGCGGAGTTCCAGCTCTCGGCCGGTGCACCTGGTGTGTAGACGCCGCCGCTGGCCAGAATCACCGTGACCTTCTTGCCCTTGACCAAGCCCTCGTAGCTGGGCGAAAAGGTGCGGTTCAGGCGCACGACGTGATCGATCCATGCCTTGAGCGCAGCCGGGATGCTGAGGTTATACATCGGTGTTGCGATCAGGATCTCGTCGGCGGCGAGCAGTTCCTCGACCAGGTCATCAGAAATCTTGATGGCGGCCTTCTGCTCAGGCGTGTGCTGGTCGGGCGTGCTGTAGGCGCCGGCGATCCAGGGCAGGTCCACGTAGGGCAGCGGCTTCTGTGAAAGATCGCGCACCACCACGGTGCCGCCGCTGTGGGCCTGCTCCCACTCTGCGGTGAAATGTTTGCCGAGTGTCTTTGAGATGGAATAGTCACCGCGCGGGCTGGCGTCGATGCGAAGAAGTGTGGGCATGAGGTGCTCCTAGGGTTGCGGGCCGGGTCATTAGCTTCGACGTCGAAGCTTCATCTCGGTATCGGATGCAGCGGCTTTCGCACGCGACGCGAAATGTTTCTGCGTTGTTGACCTGCTCGCTCCGCCTCTCCTGCCCTACGCAGACCTGAGGTTCGACCCGATCGCCATTACGAAGTACTTTGCCGGCACTGTTCCTGTGTTGTGCAGACCGTGCAGAACGTTGCTGGCGGCATAGACGATGTCGCCGGGCCCGGCGGGTTGGCGCTTGCCGTCGATCAACCAGTCCACCTGACCCTCTCGGATGAAGAGGAACTCCGCATGCGGATGCTGATGCGGCGGGTGCGGCTCAAGGCCGGGCAAGAGCACCGTATTGTGCATCTCAATGCCTTCGCCGGTGGGCAGCGAGCCGTGCGTGACGGCCTGCGACGACCCCGTCGCGGACGGCTTGACCGGCAGCCCGGACGCGCGGAAGACGTGATTGTGCTGCAGGAGCGCCGTGCCGCTCGGCGTGTCTGCGGAGGCGGGCACGGCCTCCTGCGCGGCAGCGGCTGCCTCCATCAGGAGCGTGAGGGCGGGCAGCGTGAGGCAAAAGTCACGGCGTGTGCTCATGCGCACCAACATACGCCAGCTGCGTTGTGATGCGCGAGTCAAATGCAAGGCCGCAGGCGGTGAGCCGTTAGCAGGCAGCGCCGGCCAGCGCGCCGCCGAGCAGGCCGCCGAAGACGTTGGAAAGGGTGGTGTCTTCGGCCTCAACGGCAAACGGCTCCGACGGGTGCGCCTCCATGGTGTTGCTGTGGGCGGCATGGTGCTGGCGCATCGCTTGCTGCGCGCTGCGGCGCAACTGCTGACGCGCCGTGGCGGAGGTGCGCTCGCCGAAGAGCAGAAAGCCCTGTCCGCAGACGGGGCAGCGAAGGTCGTTGGCGGTGTTTGAGAGCAGGCAGGTAACTGACATGGGAGAAGACCTCAAGTGAAGCAAGTGGTGTAACAGGTCCTACGGTAAGCAGGCGCAGCGCACGTGCGAATCCCACAAGAGAACTTCCCGGCTACACCGCACGCTTCGCCTCGCATGCCACTGCCGGGGCGCGTATGCCCCTCATGCTTTTTGTATGTCGCAACGTTGACACAGAGTGCGGGCCGACTCCCGAGGAAGCGTCATTTCGACCGGAGCGCAGCGGAGTGGAGAAACCTGCTGTTTGCTCGGAGTGCTGCGGCACTCAAGGGAACAGCAGACTTCTCCACTCCAGCCGCAGAAGCGCGCTTCCGTTCGAAATGACGAGGTGTGGGACAGCGCGTGCTTTTCAGAAGTGCAAGCGCGCCTAAAGTTGTGTCTGCTGAAATCGAATTGGGGAGGGAGCAGTGGCCTTCAGGCCACGGAAGAGCTGCGGGGACAAGAGGGGCTTTAGCCCTGGAGAGCCGTCCGGGGCTAAAGCCCTTCTCTTTCTGCAGCAGTTTCGGTGGCCTGAAGGCCACCGCTCCCTCCCCTTTTCGCTACCTTGCATTCATTTGACAGAAATTAATCCACCTGCAAAATCAGGCACTTCAGGTACCGCGTCTCGGGCAGCGTCAGGACTTCGGGGTGGTCTGGTGCGGCGGCGCGTGTCTCCAGCAGACGCACATGGCGGCAGGCGTCCGCTGCGGCTTCTGCCACCGCGTTCGTGAAGTCCTGCAGGCTGATGTGGTGCGAGCAGGAGCAGGTGACCAGCACGCCGCCGGGGTTCAACATGCGCAGCGCGCGCAGGTTCAGCTCTTTGTAGCCACGCAGCGCACCTTCCACGGCGCGGCGGCTTTTGGCAAAGGCTGGCGGGGCAAGCACGACGGTGTCGAAGCGCTCGTCCGCTGCGTCATAGGCGCGAAGCAGCTCGAAGGCATCGGCCTCTTCCCACTTGACCTCTGCATGCAGATGTTCGCGGTTGAGCTGGTAGTTCTGTTCGGCGACTTCCAGCGCAGCACGGCTTGCGTCGACACCGATGACGGCGGAGCACGCTCGTGCCAGGTGTAGCGCGAAGCCGCCCTGGTACGTGCAGATGTCGAGCGCGCGGCCGTGCGCGTAGCGGGCTGCCGCTGCGTAGTTCAGGCGCTGGTCGAGGAACGCGCCGGTCTTCTGCCCTGCATTGCCGTCGTAGCGGAAGCGGAGACCGTTCAAGGTAAAGATGGTCTCCGGAGCCTCTTCAGCACTTGCCGAGAAGAGCGGCGTCGCCGCCGGCGCGGGTAGGTTCTCCAGCTCGCGGATGCGCGGGTCGGGCCGCTCCACGATCATGCGGACGCCCTCGGTTGCCAGCTCTTCGGCGAGCACTTCGCGAAGGTCGTCCTGCGCCGTGCCCTGGGTGAGCAGCTGCAGGATGACGAGGTCGCGGTAGCGGTCCACGACGATACCGGGCAGGTCGTCTGCTTCGGCAAAGATGAGCCTGGCGGAATCGCTTTCGGAAAGGTTCGCGAGCAAGGGCCTGCGGAGGGCCAGCGCGGCACGCACGCGCATGCGCGCGTCTTCCAGGTACTCGCCGCGGCTGACACGCGGCTCGGCAGAGATGCGCCGCAACGTAATCTCACTGCGATCGCTGAACAGCGCGGAGCCAAGCGGAATCCGGCGGCTGTCGAGCACCGTCACCAGGGCACCGGGTGCGAGCAGTTCGCTCCCGAACGCGGGGATCAGCTGCTCGACTTCAGACTGGTAGACCCAGAGATGGCCGGCCCGCAGCCGGTCCGCCGCACGCCTGCTGACAACGGCAGCCGGACCGGCCTCATCGGCTTCGGCATAGGGCAGGGACCGGGCTTGCTGCGAGCGTTCTGAGGTGCGGGGCATCTCTCCATGGTAGAGCAGCGGGTCAGCAAGGCATCGAAGCGCCCACGGAAGCGTCATTTGGAGCGGAGCGGAGTGGAGAAACCTGCTGTTCGCTTGGAGTGTCACGGCCCTCAAAGAAGCAGGCTTCTCCGCTCCAGCCGCAAGAACGGGGCTTCCGGTCGAAAATGACGATTTTGTGGTTAGCTCAAGGAGCTACAGGCCATGCAGCTTCAATATGCTCTACCAACTCAAGGCAGCTCTACGCAGCTCCTGCAATTGCGACGAACCATCCGGCCCAAGACCGGCGCGCCAGTTCCGCAACAGGACGTAGAACATACCAAGCACAAGACCGGCGGCAAACGCCCCAAGCACAAGATAAAGACGGTGCGGACCGGCGCGGAACTCAGCCGGCCGTGCGGGCTCGATGACCTGAACCACAGGCGCATCTTTCGCCTCGTCGATCCGCGAAGCCTCGTACTGCTTCAGGATGAGCTCGTAGAGCGTCTCCTGGTACTTCAGCTCGCGGCTTGCGCGGACGAAGCCAACCTCAGCCGCGGGCACGCTACTCAGGCCTGCGCCGCTAAAGCTGTTGCTGCTGCCCGATTCCGCCTGGGCAAGCTGCCGGCGCAGTGCGGCAAGGTCCGTCTCCGCAATCTGCACCTGCGAATTGCTGTCGGTCAGGTATGAACGGAGCCGCTGCAACTCAACCTCGTGCGCGGTGATGCTTGACCGCAGTTCTGCGGCGCTTTGAAGCGCCAAACGCGCCTGCGAATCGAGCGTGAGCATGTGGCTGCTCTGCTGCATCTGCTTGAAGTCCGACTCCGCCGTGGCCAGATTATCTTTCACCTTGCCGAGCTGCTCTTCGTAAAAGATGCGGCGCTGCGATGCCTCGGTGAGCGCCATGCCCTTCATGAAGTCGCGAACAGCGTCAATGTAGGTGTTCGCGATCAGCGCGGCGCGATTCTTGTCCGCATCCCTCACCGTCACAGTCACAAAACCTTTGTCGCCCTTCACCTGGGTGCAACCGCGCAGCACCCGCTGGGTCTGCGCCGGGGATCTCGTGTGATACACGTCAGCGAGCTTGAGGGTGGTTGCCACACGATCTTCCACCGGCCATGCCGTCATGATGACGATGAAGCTGTCGGACTGCCCCTTTGCCTGGAGCGCGGAGCCCAGACCGGCCAGGCCGCCGGCATCACCGACGCCGCCCAGACCTGAGAACTGTGAGAGCAGCGCGGATGCGGAAGCACTCTTCAGCGCAGGCGGCACAAATTCCACGGTGGCCGTGTAATACGGCTTCAGGCGCAGGCTATAGAGCGCGACCAGAACGGCAAGCACAACCGCCGGCACCAGGACCGTCTTCTTCTGGCGCAGTACGGACGCAAGGCCGCGGGTGACGCTCCGGTTCTGCTCGACCGCCGCAGCTTCTTCTGCTGCCTGTATTGCCTGTAGGTCTGTGGCCTGTTCCATAACTTATTGCAGCGACTTCAACGCGACCGCGGTGAGAGCAAAGGTGCTGAGGGACTGCGTCAGGCCGGTCAGGTCGGTAACGTTGAACGGCAGCTTGTAGCGGCCGGGCACCACGACCGTGTCGCCAGGATAGATACGCAGCCCCGCAAAGCCATGAACGCGCTGCCGACTGACAAGGCTGCCGTCAGCACGCAGAATAAACTCGTGGCTCTGGTCTCCCTCGCGCGTCGAGCCGCCCGCCGCATTTAAGTAATCTTTGGCGCGGTGTCCGTCCACAAAGCGGAGTGAGCCCTGGTTGAAAACGCTGCCCAGAACGTCCACCGTATTGGGCACGGCCGGCACAAAGAAGTGGTCGCCATCCTGCAACGCGAAGGTTGGAATGTCATCCACTACGTTCGCTTCCGGCTTGATCTGCAGCACGACACGGCCGCTTGGCTCCACCTTTGCAAGCTCGGCAAGGTAGGCCTTGCGCAGTTCAAGCTCCGTCTGCCCTGAGGTGGCCGCGGCAAAGGTACCGCGCGAGGTCGAGTTGATGGGAGAAAGTGCCTCAAGGCTCTCGCGCTGCACGATCTCTTTCAGCTTCGCCTCTTGCGCAAGCTTCACGCTGGCACGGGTGAACTGCGCCGCGTAGAGGTAGGAGTGCGGAGCAAGGCCGCCGGCGCGGCGCACCAGGTCGCGCAGGGTCTCGTTCTCCTCAACGCGGTAGACGCCGGGGGCGCGCACCTCACCGTCTATGCGCACAAAGCGCGCGCGCAGTTCTGAAGGCAGGTTGATGTCCTTGCGCGCGTACACCACCACCACGTCGCCCGGCTGCAGTTCTTTATTTTCCGGCGAGGCAGGATTGTCAATTGCCTCGCCCAGCGCGAACGGAACCAGGTGCGTTTGCAGATCGGTCGAGCCGAGCCGCTCAATCAGGGCATAGTTCCAGTTGATCTCGGTATCGTGGCTGGCCAGCTTATCGCCTTCCGGATCCTCGCCGGAGCCCAATCCAGTGTCGATTTTCGATGTGGTCGCCGCTGCTGCCGCCTTGG
>CAXTJS010000166.1:0-2844 GCA_964244605.1 uncultured Terriglobus sp.
ATATCGTCGCGGCGGGCCTGGCCGATCGCTGCGAGGTGCAGCTTGCCTATGCCCTCGGCGTTGCCGAGCCGGTCTCTGTGTTGGTGGACACCTTTGGCACCGGCAAGCTCGAGCCGCAGCAGCTGACCGAGTTGGTGCGTGCGAACTTCCAACTTACTCCGCGCGCAATCATCGAGACACTGAAGCTGCGTCGGCCCGTCTTCAAGCAGACGGCCGCGTACGGCCACTTCGGCAGAACAGGCGACGGCTTTACCTGGGAGCTGACCGACAAGGCGGCCGCGCTGAAGCAGGGGGCTGAGCAGTATGAGACAGTCGGCGCGAGCAGCTAGCTGAAGCAAGACTTACAGCCAAGTGGCACCCACCTTGGGTGCCACTTCTGCTTTCTGAGAAGCTGAGATCTGCGGAGGGTCTTGTTAGACTTAGGCGGTTATGGTGCTGCCTTTTCCGAAGAAGATCGGGTATGTGCCGGCGCTTGTTGCGGCGTTCGGGTTAGCCGGCGCGCTCTTTGCGGAGGGCAACCCGCTACGCATCTCCGTGATCGTGCTTGCGCTGGTGATCGTGACGGTGCTCGGCTTCAACGTGTCCGGCGGGTTACGCAGCCCTGCCGGTTCTTACGTCATCGCGCTTGGCATCTTCTCAGGGCTTCTCGGGGTTCTGGTCAAGGTCATCCTGTATGAGCCGCTCGCGCAGAACGTGCCGAACGCCGACCACACGCTGACGATTTACCTGGTTGGTATGACCGGAACCTACGTTGCGGCGTGGGCTGCCAATGCCTTCGCATTCAAAAAACCGTTGCTCGCGGGCCGCCTCACGCAAGAGAACACACGACAGGCAATGGCTGGCACCATGGCTGCGGCTGTCGTCCTGCCGGCACTGATCGGCTTCCTCTCACGGTCGGGGGGCAATGGGAGCCTCTCCAGCCTGGTCAACCAGCTCAACCTCGCGCTACCGCTTACCGTTCTGATCGCGGTCTACCAGCAGGTCAAGTTCACCCGGGGAAAGTCCAGCTTCACGTGGGTCGCCTTTCTTGCCTGGGCTTACATCACGTTCCTTGGGCTGCTCACATATTCCAAGCAGGGCATCTTTGCCGCAAGCGTCGCGTGGATCGTTGCCGCAGCTGCGGCCCGTCTGCGGGTCGGCATTCTACAGGTGGCCGCGCTGACAACGGTGTCTGTGCTGGCGATCCTGATCCTGGTGCCTTACTCGCAGTACGGCCGCAACTTCCGCGGCCAGGGTGACACGGCCGCCTACCAGTTTCTGCGGCATCCGCTTGAGACTCGGCAGAAGGCCCTTGCTGCGGAGGGCGCTGGCAGCTTCCAGGGCTACCACTGGTTCAATCAGCCGGAAGGCCTGCTTGACAGGTTGACGCTCGTGCCCATTGACGGTGCGCTGATTGCGCGAACCGACCAGGTTGGGCCGCTCGGCCTGCACAACCTCTTCCTCTATGTGCAGAATCTCCTGCCGCACTTTCTGCTGCCCGGCAAACCGACGATCAACTTCGGTAACGACTACGCGCACGAGGTGGGTGTGCTCGCACCGGATGACGTATCCACCGGCGTGTCGTTTTCACCTTTCGGCGAGGCATACCACCTGTATGGCTGGTGGGGCGTTCTGTTGATCGCGCCCACCGTGCAGTTTGTGCTGTTCTTTGTGACGCAATCCGTCTCCGGGACCACAGATCAGACGCCGTGGGCGCTGTTTTATATCCTGGCGTTCAGTCACGCCGCGGCGGAAGGAGCGTTGAATTATCCCTTCTACGTCTTCTCCGTGGCCACGGCAGCCCTTATTGCCTCGGCGCTGGCCATTGTGTACGTGATGCCGATCTTCGGGTCGCTGGTCGTCGGGCCAGAGCGGCTACGACTGCGACAGACCCCGGTCGTACGCTCGCTGCCGCCGCGCCGCCGAGGCCAGGCCGCCGCAGAAACAGCCGGAACGTAGAATAGGGCACACATGAACAAGCTGGTCGTCGGTAACCTGGTTCACCGTCCGTTGCGCTCGGTCATATCGGCGCTTGCCATCGCGATTGAGGTCATCATGATCCTATCGATCGCGGCCGTCATGATCGGCAAGGTAAACGGCTTCCATACGCGCACGAATGGCATCGGTGTCGACCTGTTTGTGCGGCCAAGCAACGTGAACAACTTCGTCGGCCTCAGCGGGGCCGCGGCGTCACTGAAGCTGACAGATGTGCTGCGGCAGATTCCGAACGTCGACATTGTTGCGCCTGTGAACATCCAGGTAACCAGCTCTCTGGACAACATCTACGGCATCGACTTCCCGACCTTCAATGGGCTGACACCGTTCCGGTTCATCGAGGGCGGCCCATTCACCGGGCCCGACAGCCTCATCGTCGACGACTACATCGGCAAAGGCCACAAGATCGGCGATCCGCTCAAGCTGCTGGATCACACGTTCTACATCAGCGGCATCGTGGAACACGGCAAGGGCGGCCGCAAGTTCGTTCCGTTGATGACGATGGACACGCTCACCGGCGCGGAAGGCAAAGCCTCGGCCTTTTACCTGAAGACGCACAACTCGCCCGATCACCAGGACGAGGTGCGCAATGCCATTCTGCACACCGACGGCATGCAGAGCTATAACGTGCAGACGCTGGATGAGTTCCTGTCGCAACTGACACCGGAGAAGCTGCCCGCACTGACGATCAGCCTCTACGTGGTGACAGGGATAGCAGTCGTCGTCGGCTTCCTCGTCATTTTTCAATCCATGTACACGGCCGTGATGGAGCGCACGCGCGAGATCGGCATTCTCAAGTCATTGGGCGCTTCACGCGGCTACATCGTGCAGGCCGTGCTGCGGGAGTCGCTGCTGCTGGCGGCACTTGGC
>CAXTJS010000166.1:2854-6762 GCA_964244605.1 uncultured Terriglobus sp.
TCGTCGATGTGCGGCTCGGTGGCGACGATATTCCGGTGCTGGCGAAGACGATGCCCACGCTTGACTTCCAGATTAACGGGCCGTGGGTGCTGCGTGGTGTCTTGCTCGCCCTGCTTGGCGCGGTCTTGGGAGCACTTTACCCGGCCTGGAAGGCAGCGAGCAAGGATCCGATTGACGCATTGGCTTACGACTAGCGCGTTCCCGTCAACCGAGCTCAGGTCCCTATAAGCGCGTCATTTCGACCGGAGCGATGGCTTCATCGTCGCATAGCGGAGAAACCTGCTGTCTACTCAAAGTGCTATGGCAATCAAGGGAAAAGCAGGTTCTCCGCTCCGCTGCGCTCCGGTCGAAATGACGCTTCCTGGGTGGCGCAAGGACGGCTGTTCGGATGTGTCTGCACCGGCTTACTGCATCGCCATGTGGTCGTGGTGCGCGGGTGCGAGCGTGTCACCCAGGTGAAACGTTTTCTGCGGCAGCAAGTGCGCTGCAGCGTCTACTTCGTTCAGTGTGTAGGCCCTGTCCACATCCAGAGCGCGGAAGACCTGCTCACGCTGCGGATCGGCCGGCCATCGTAGGTGGACCTCCTCGACCTTTGTCGCCGCGCCCAGGCCGATGTGCTGTGCCATGGGATTGCCGCCGAAGGATGAGACCGCACCCACGGTGCGGTAGACGTGCCTACGCACAGGCTTGCCTGCGCCATCTTTGTCCGTGAAGACGACCTCGATGCGCGTGCCGTATGCGGCACGGTTTGAGCGCACGCCCTCAAGCCGCAGCGTGATGGAGTGGCCAGCCTTCGGTCCATTGCCCGGCGCGGACGCCTCGGGCAAAGGGTTCCGGTAGAGCGAGGACTGGTAGGCGTCCCCGACGAAGGCTCCACCCATGAGTTCAAAGATGTCTTCCACCCCGCGGTTCTCCACGTCGGCAAAGACGACCGCATGGCCCTTTTGCAGATTGCCCAGGCCGGTAGCGGTCGTCACATCCTCAAAGCGCTTGCCGCCTGCATTGTGGAACATGCGGTTGGGCAGCAGTGCCTCGTACGAGGGTTCGCCGTTGCCGAGGTACACGTCGAGCCAGCCGTCGTTGTCCATGTCGCCGAAGTTGGCGCCCATGGTCAGCATCGCGCGATCCAGGTGCAGCGCGTGCGCCACATCCGTGAAGGTCCCGTCATGATTGTTGTGGAAGAGATGCGGCATCTCCGACGTGGTCGGATGGCCCAGCTCAAAGCGGCCTACGTCCTGCATGGACTCGGTCGAATAGCCGGCGACGAACAGGTCGGGCCAGCCGTCGTTGTCGTAGTCGAAGAACCAGGTCGCAAAAGTATTGTGCAGGTGCCCCAGACCGCTTTGCTGAGTGATGTCGGTAAAGCGCCAGTGTTCCGCAGAGCGGTCCGCCGCGCTGGCAGGGCCGTCGTTGCGGTAGAGCCGGTTCTCGCCACCCTTGACTGACACGTAGAGGTCAGGCCGCCCATCGTTGTTGAAGTCGCCCCAGCACACACCTTTGACAAAGCCCTGCTCCGCCAGGCCGAGCTGCTTGGCAAGATCGGTGAAGGTGCCATCGCCGTTGTTGTGGAAGAGCTGGGACGGGAAGTGATTGCCGGCCGCGGGCTCGTTCTCGTGCCCGACGAAGAAGTCGAGCTTGCCGTCGTTGTCGAAGTCGGCCCACGCTGCCGTCTGTGTCGGCCCCATGCTCAGCAGGCGCGCTCTCACCGTCACATCTTCGAAGGTGCCGTCGCCTCGGTTGTGCAACAGCGAAAACGGGTACTGGCCGAACTTGCCCCACCATGCACCGCGCAGTACCAAGAGGTCGGGGTGGCCGTCGTTGTCGTAGTCCGTGACGACAAGGTTCAGGCCGCCCACTTCTTCGTCCAGTCCTGCTGCCGTGGTGCGGTCGCTCCAGGTGCCGTTGCCGTTGTTATGGAAAAGGTGCATGGCACCGAGCGGGTTTGAGGTGCTGGTGGCGATGTCGAGCAGGCCGTCGCCGTCGAAGTCCTCCACCACGGCACCGCCGGAGCGGGTCATCAGGTCGATGCCGGCGAGCGGCGCCATGTCCAGCCACTCGGGCATGGCGCGCTCGCTGGCAAATAGCTTCTCCGGCAACAGGTATTTTGCCGGCACCGCCTTGGGGTAGCGGCCAAGCTGCATGTAGGCCACGTTCAGCAGCCAGCGGGCAAGGTCGTCGCCGGGGTTCTCGTTCAGCAGCGCCGTATAGTCGCGCACCGCACCCTCGGCACCGCGCGGCAGGGTGTGCACGCCGCTGCCACGGATCGGGAAGACGCACGAATGCTGCCCGTGATTCGCGAGGCAGTTTTCCGTCTCGCCCAGGCGGAGATAGGTGACGGCACGCAGATGCAGCAGGTCACGCCGCGCAGCGGTTGAGATGTGGGCCTGGCTTGCCAGTGCTTCGGTAGGAGTCAGCGTGGCGAGTCCCGCTTCCGGATCGCCCGCGCGCACCTGCTCCGTGGCCAGTTGCTGTCGGACAGTTAGGTCATCCGCGGGCGAAAGCTTGCGCTCCCGCAGCAGCCGGTCATAGTACGCGGCGCGTTCGGCAGGCTTGTTGGGGTCCTGCTGCCAGTCACTTGCCTTGAAGATGCTGCGCAATCGAAGGCCCATGGCGTGCGTGCTCTCCGCCGTCGCTGTGGACGGGGTCGCCGCTGTGTCGCTGCCCGCGCTGTGGCTATGCACCTGAGCGCAGATCGGAGCACAAGCGGTCGCTGCAGCAAGAAGGGTAAGGGAGAAGCGAAGCATAGAAGCAGTCGCAAACAGCATGCCTCAGGAGGCGGGCCGCTGTACAGGGCGGCTGACCTGCCGTATGGCACCGCCAAAATGTGCCGAGGCATGCAGAACACTTAGCCGCGCCATTGGTGGAGCGGAAACGCGCTATAACTCTCGTGTGTCCTCGCAAGAGAGCTCCGTCCTGTGGAACGCGCAAGGTGAAGCGCCAACACCTCTACGCTGGGGCAGGATCATACGCACGGTTCTTCTACTCTCATTGCTGGTGACGGCTGGGGTTTTCTACGGCCTGCACTTCGCGCACCTACGGGCGGACTTCCCAAACAATTCGCCATGGAGCGACTGGGCCAAGTACACCGACGAGGGCTGGTATGGCGACGCAGCCATCCGTCACTATCTACGCGGCACCTGGCATCTGCCTGGCGACTTCAATCCTGCTGCGGCTCTGCCGGTTTGGCCGCTGCTTGAAGCCGTCCTCTTTCGCTTCACCGGCGTCGGCATCGTCGCCGCGCGAACGCTGGTGGTTGTTGTTTTTGGAGCAATCCTGCTTTGCGGTTTCCTGCTATTGCGCCGAGGCGCGGCCGACCGCGACGGTGGCCGGCCGATCCGCTACGGGAAGATCTGCGCCGCCGCAGGCGTGCTGCTGATGGCGGTAAGTCCGTATTTCTTTGTCTTCAGCCGCATGGCCGTGCTGGAGCCGCTGCTCGTTCTGCTCACGCTTCTTGCGCTGATGGCGGCAGGTGCGGTGGGGGCCACGCGAGAGCGGAGGACAAAAGTCGCCCTCGAAATGACCGTTGGCGTTCTGTTGGCGCTGATGATTGGGACGAAGACGACTGCGATTGCCCTCGTTCCGGCAATCGGCTGGATGCTGCTAAGCGCGTGTGCCTGGCGCAGACGGGCCATGCTGCGGGCTGCCGTCGTGGCGGGCGGAACGACTCTGCTTCCGCCCAAGGTACTTGCAGGACTTTCGCTACCTGTTCTCCGCCAATAACTACACGGCGCTTGATCGAGAGAATGCGGTGCAGATTGTGACTTCTGCTTTCAGAGATGGCGCGTGGATTGGGCCGGTGATCTATCCGTTGATCTTCGTCGTGCTGATCTTTGTGCTTCTGCGGCGTCGCGTCTGGCGCGACCCGGTCTTCGTATCCTTGCTGCTCTGGATTGCCGGTTATTTTGGGT
>CAXTJS010000167.1:0-6691 GCA_964244605.1 uncultured Terriglobus sp.
GAACTCGTTGGAGGTGCCGAGGAAAAGCGAGTTTACGGCGGAGACGCGGCCGCGCATGCCCGCCGGTGTGCCGAGCTGCAGAATGGCGGAACGCACGATGACGGACACGTTGTCGCTGGCGCCGATGAGCACGAGCATGAGCAGCGAAAACGGGATCGATCTGGACAGGCCGAAGCCGATCGTCGCCGCTCCGAAGATGCCCACGCAGACGAGCATGAGCTTGCCGGCACCGTGCCGGATCGGCCGTCGTGCCAGC
The DNA here is from genome assembly GCA_964244605.1 of uncultured Terriglobus sp. Classification (GTDB taxonomy): domain Bacteria; phylum Acidobacteriota; class Terriglobia; order Terriglobales; family Acidobacteriaceae; genus Terriglobus. The sequence continues at coordinate 257 of CAXTJS010000167.1, forward strand.
ACGAGCGAGATGGTGAGTGCGCCGATCGCCGGTGCGGCGCGCAGAAGGCCGAGGCCGCGCGGGCCGGCGTGCAGAATGTCTTGCGCGAAGATGGGCATCAGCGACACGGCACCGCCCAGCAGCACGGCAAACATGTCCACCGAAATGCTGCCGAGCAGAAGGCGTGCGTTGCGCACGTAGCGCAGACCCGCCAGCATGTTGCCGAGGCTGAAGGCCTTCTTCTCAAAGACCTCAGGCCGCGGCTGCACGGTGCTGACCAGCAGCAGAAAGGCGAGCAGCGTCAGCAGTGTTGCGAGATAGACGATGGGCGCGCCGTTCAGACGGCCAAGTGCGCCGGGCGGATGCAGGGTGACATGCAGATGCAGCTTGCTTAGAAGTGCACTGAGGGCATTCACGACGCCCGGCAGGTTGAGGGTGAAGAGCAGTCCGCCGAGTGCCGGGCCAGAGATGTTGGCCGTCTGGAAGACGGCGGAGCCCCAGGTCATGGCGTTCACGAAGCCTTCCTTTGGCACGAGTGAAGGCAGGATGGCCGCCGCCGCGGGCGCGGAAAACGCCCGGCCTACGCCGATGAGCAAGAGCGTCACGTACACCGCGATCACATTGTGCGTACCGGTGAAGCTGAGGATGAAGAGAGTGGCCGTAGCGATTGTTTGCAGGCCGTAGCAGAGCAGGATGACGCGCTTGCGGTTGAAGCGGTCGGCGACATGACCCGCGGGCAGCACGAACAGGATGCTGGGCAGAAAGAGTGCCAGGCCGGTGGCACCCAGCAGTAGCGGCGAGTGCGTGATCTGGTAGATTTGCCAGGCCACGGCGACTGATTGGGCCTCCGCACCGAGGATGACGAGGAAGCGCGCGAGCTGGTAGTTGCGAAACGACCGGGAGCGGAAGGCGGCGCTGGAATCTTGGTCGGGGTCGGGCATTGGCTGCTCTTATGGTGACACAGGGGAACGGTGGTTCGGCGTGATCGCGCTCTCGCGCGATGAACCCACCTTAGCTTCGCGAAGGTGGGGCACCCAGTGTTGTGGCGGTGCGCGCCTGCTACTGGTTCAGGTAGCTGTCGTACTGCGACTCGAGCACGCCGGTGTTGCGGGCGAGTTGCAGCTTGGCCTGGTTGAACTGGTAGAGCGCGCTCACAAGCTGCTGTTGCGCGTTGGCGAGGGTGGCCTGTGCTCGGATCACGGGCAGGGTCTCGTCCACGCCGGCGCGGTAGCGCTGCTGCGTTTCGCTCAGCGCTTCGGCAGCCAAGTCAACGTTCGAGGTGGCGGCTTTCACCAGGTCATCCGCGGTGCTTACGTCAAGCATGCTGGAGCGGATCTGCTGTTCCACGTCGGCGCGCAGGCTGGTGTACTCGCTGCGCAGACGGCTAATCTGCGCGTCGGCGACTTCGCGGTCGCCGCGAAACTGCGCTTCCTGAAAGATAGGGAAGTTTACCCCGCCCTGCGCGACGAAGACGCCGTGGTAGAGACCGCGCGTCTCGCCGATCACGCCGTAGTAGCCGCCCAGCGTGGCCGCGGGGAGGCGCTCATAGGTGATAGCCTTGCGCTGCAACAGCGCCGAGTGCAGCTGCGCCTGCAGCGAGAGCAGGTCTTTGCGGCGTTTGTAGGCGACCTGCTTGGCCGTCTCCAGTGGCAGCGCGGCGAGTTCGTGGTACGGAACCGGATCGGTCAGTTCCAGCGGCTGGTCGGCGGCGAGGCCCATGGAGCGGTTGAGCTGAATCTTGTCTTTCTCGAGGTTGTTGCGGTTCTGCACCAGTGTCTGCTCGCGCTGCTGGCGGTCTACGGTGGTGCGGATGAGATCGAGATTAGTGCCGGTGCCGGCGTCTTTGCGGGCCTGTGCTTGCCGCTCGAGCTCGCGGTCGGTGGCAAGCTGGCCCTCCGCGTCGCGGATGTTGGCAAAGTCGCTCAGCACGCGCAGGTACTGCAATGCGACACGCTGCACGATCTCCGCGCGGTCTGAGAGTGCGTTGAGGCTGGTGATCTCTGCCTGCACCTTGGCGGCCTTGTAGATCTCGAACGCGGGCAGGTTAAACAGCTGCTGGTTCACATTCAGCTGCGCGCTGGTGGTGTCGAACTTAACGATCGTTGGGAAGGCGGTTCCCGGCGGCAGCAGCGGCTGAATGGTCGCCGGGTTGAAGCCGCGTGCGGCAAGATTCACCTCTTGCGTGGCGGTTTGTGCAACCGCCGTGAGCGACGGAATCAATGCGTTGAGCGCATTCAGTTGCAGGCCGCTCACCTGGCGTGCGGACTGCTGATCGGCCAGGATGGTGAGGTTGCGCTCAAGCCCAAGGGCGACCGCGTCGCTGAGTGAGAGTGGCAGTGGTGTCGCGGTGGCTGTTGGTGTCCTGGTACTGTGCTGCAGGGCGAGCGGCGCGGCGGTTGCCAATGCTTGCGTTACGGCCAGCGAGGGCTGCTGCGGCTGCGGCGCGAAGGGCAAGTCCGGCGCAGCTTCAACTGGCGGCTGCTTCAGCGCGGGCGGGGCGGTCTGCACACGTGGCGTTTCGGGCGGTGCCGAGGGGAGTGAAGGCTGCGCCACCTGCGCATTCAGCGAAAGCGCCGAGAGGGATGCCGCGACGATCGCCAGCGGAAGCGAAGACCGGAGCCGGTTGGCTGTTCGCCGGCAAGTGCTTCCCCGCCTGTTTTCAACGCAATGCAAACTGGGTCGTGACCTCGGGTCCTTAGATCTCTTGGTGCTGTTTGGATTCAGGGCTGGGGTGCGCGGTTGCGGGTTTCTTTCGCAAAGAGCGGTGAACGAACGCTGCGGCACAGGTGGTGACGGGCAAGCGTCTCGCCCGTCTAGAATTGAAAGGTGCCGGATCGCATCGCCATCCCGGCAGGAGCATGCATGAATCGACGCAGTTTTGTAGCACTTGCGGGGGCGGCGGCGCTGGTGTCCGCCGCGAACTTGCACGCCCAGTTTGCCGGCGCACCCAGCCAGAACCACTTTCGCGACACCTCTATGCTGCGGCCGCCTGCGGGGCAGAAGGTCGCCGTGGTGGTCTTTGAGGACCTGGAGTGCCCGGCGTGCGCCAACGCGCACCCCATCGTCCTCAAGGCGACTGCGCAGTACCACGTGCCGATCGTGCGCTATGACTTTCCGCTGCAGATGCACGTGTGGAGCCGCGATGCGGCCGTCTTCTCCCGCTACCTGCAGGACAAGGTCAACCCCAAGCTCGCGGACGACTACCGCACCGCCGTCTTCGCGCAGCAGATCTCCATCGGCGGCAAGGAAGACCTGCAGAACTTCAACCGGCGCTTTCTACAGGCGCACGGGCAGAGCATGCCCTTCGTCGTAGACCCGGGTGGTGCGCTGGCTGGCAAGGTGAACGCGGACTACCAGCTGGGTGAGCGCCTGAACGTGACGCGCACGCCGACGATCGTGGTCGTTACGGCGGGGCAGTTCCAGGTGATCAGCGGCAACGAGAGCGGGTCGAGCGATCCCAACGCGATCTTCGGCGTGCTGGAAGCGGCAGAGGCGCAGACGAAGAGTGCGCCCGCGGCCCGCACCGCCCCGGCGAAGAGAAGGTCCTAGAGGGCCGAACGTTGTTTCAGAAGCAGACGCCGACGGTGCTGGAAAGCGATGCCGTCGGCTTTGCCGTTTCTGTGGGCAAGGTGACGCATCGCGCGCGATGGAACGATGTCGAGACCGTAACCGTCTTCAAGCGCGACCTGTACATCGTGGACCAGATCTGCCTTTTGCTGGCGCTAGAGGGCGGGTTGGGGGCCGTGCAGGTGACGGAGAGCGACGACGGCTACCAGGCGTTTCTCACGCACATGGAGGCACAACTGCCCGGCATCCTGATCACCGTGGAGTGGTTGCTCCCAGTAATGATCCCGGCATTTGCGCCGAATACGCGATGCATCTTTCGCAGAGGCGGGTCGCCGGATGAAGCACCCGCGCCGCAGCAAGCAGATGTACCGCCGAGGGGCAGGTTGCGAACATGGATCGCAATCCTTACAGGCTTTTAGAGCAGGCTTGGTCAAGCTCTCTCTTATGCGTCATTTCGACCGGAGCGGAGAGACCTGCTTTTGCTTTGAGAGCCGTTGCCACTTCAAGGAAACAGCAGGTTCTCACTGCGCGACGATGAAACCGTCGCTCCGGTCGAAATGACGACGCAGAGGTAAGACAGGAGCGGTACACCTACAAAAAGATGCTCAAGCAAAAGATCTACTGCTCGGGCGTAACCGCCTTCTTCTCGTGCTTTGCGGCTTTGTCCTGATGACGTAGGGCTTTGCGCTCGTCGTGGGAGGCCTTTGCCTTGTCTTTGTTGGCCTTCTCCTGAGCCTTCAACTCCTGCTGCTGCTGGTGGTTTGAGGGCGGCGTGGCGTTATTGTCCTGCTGCGCGGAGGCCGGCAGTACGGCCGAAGTGGTTGCGGCGAGCAGAACGAAGCGGGCGAGAGACAGCGTCATGAGAAGAGCACCTCTGTGCTGTATAAGATGCTGCTCTGGCGCAGGATGTCGCGTAAAGCTGAAGCGCGTCCAAGGACTTATGGTGCCGGCTCGGGTGTTGGGAAGACTGGCGATCGCTGCGGCATGCGCCTGCATTTGTGCCGCAATGCCTCTGCTCGCGCAGGACAAAGTGGTGGCGGGTGGCTTTGCGGAGAGCCTTCCCGTGCTGCGGCAAGACAACCGTCCCGTTGCAGATGCGGACCTTCTGCCGGTGCTCTCGCTGCTCAACGGCCAGCACGCGCTTGACCGTGTCCGGCCGCCCGGCGTAACCCCGGTGAGCTTGCCGGACGCGATGGGTTCAGCGATACGCGGAAACGCGGCCGTGGTCGTCGTAGGCACCGTGATGCGTACCGAAGCGGTGTTGACGCCCGACCGTACCGGCATGGCCACGGTACTTACGGTCATGCCGTCGGCCATCCTGCAGGGCGCACCCACAACGGCAACGTCAGGGGCCGCTGCAAGGCGACGGGTACGGGTGCTCGGAGGCGGTCCGGCGCCGCCACCTCCACCGCAGGCACGTGTGAGCGGCCCGCTGCTCTCGCTGCGCTTCGTCCTTGCAGGCGGCACGATCTTCTTCGACGACAACAACGGCATGATGGTGCGGCAGACCGGTGTGCGCTACGCCGCGCCGGGCACGGAGCTGGTGCTGGCCGGCGCGCAAACGAACGGCAGCACGGCGCTGCTGCTGCAGGCGGCCTGCGCACTGCGGCAGGGCCGGTGCGAATCGATCGATGGCAATCCGCTCACAAACGATGCGATCTCTGCGGGCCTGCCGGGCGGTCTCGCCGCAGCGCAGGCCTTCAGTGTGGCCGGTGCACCTGTCGCCTCAGCGGACCGCACCGGTGTGCGCGGACTTGCACGCTACTTTGAAGACCGGTACCGTCTGCGTGCTGGCGACCTGCGGGCTTACCCGGACGTGGTCGTCCCGTTGCGCGAGCCCTTTGTTCCTGCGGAGGCAGATGCGTTGCTGGTGCGCGCGGAGGTGCGGCAGGGTGAGAGTGCGCTGCTGACCGACGGCACGGGAGTGGTCACAACATCGCTCGTAGCCGTCACGAAGACCATCTGGACGTCGGGAGCGCCTGTGCGTGCACGGACGCTCGACGTGGTGCAGCGTGGCGGTCTGCTGCGCAAGCCAGACGGCTCGATGCTGGGTGCGCTGGAGGAGAAGGAGCGTCCGCTGGTGGAGGGCGGCGATTACTTCCTGAGCCTTGGCCGGACGGAGGATAACCGTTGGGAGCTGCGGCAGGCGTGGTGCGTGGTGGACGGCAAGGTCTTCGCCATGGATGCGCCGCGGACGGTTGCGCTTGGCGCGAGTGCATCGGTCGGCACGGTAGAAAGCTTCCTCGCCAAATTCCAGTGAGCCACAACCCTGGGGCACCCGAGTTCATTACCCGATCTGGACGAGATCGCCGTGGCTGCCGTGTGCTGCCGGTGGCGGTGTGCTCTGCGCGTGCTGTGGTGCGCGCCAGTGGTCGATATAGCTGACCTGGTGCACGCACGAGATGGTGCAGTTGGGCGCGCAGCCCTTTTCCGTGAGGAACTCGCGCTTCACGTCGGCGGTCTGATAGTTCGCAAGCGGCACGCCGGGGTAGCCGCGTTGCTGCGAGCAGTAGTGCACCAGCCCGTTCTCGCAGACGTAAAGGTAGCGTGAGCCGGCGCGGCAGCGCCACTCGTTTGGCATGCCGTTGGCGATGGCTTCCTGAAACTTGTTGAAGCGCGTGTACGAGCGGCGCGTGAGGCCGCGCACCCGGTCCCAGACGCTGCGCTCTTCGCCGCCGAGCGGGCGCAACTGGCCGCTGCCGTCGTGAATGATGCCGATCGTGGAGGAGAAGCCAAGCTCCAGCGCGCGGGTGCTGACCACGTAGGCGTCCTCGGGGTTGGGAATGCCGCCGCCGACGACCGAGTTGATATTGACGTGAAAGTCGGCGTACTCCGCCAGCCACAGCAGGCGCTGGTCGAGCACCTTGAGCGACTTCTTCGACACAGCGT
>CAXTJS010000168.1:0-6678 GCA_964244605.1 uncultured Terriglobus sp.
CGCCTCGCTCGGCCTGCAGCACGCCGTCATCACCAGCGTGAACCGTGACGACGACAATGTGGGCGCGGGCCGCGCCTTTGTCGAGGTCATTCAGCAGATTCGCCTGCAGGCACCGGGCTGCCAGGTGGAGGTGCTCACGCCAGACTTCCAGGGCACCGAAGAGGCCATTCGTATGGTCGTCGCTGCCGCTCCTGAAATCCTGAACCACAATATCGAAACGGTGCCGCGGCTCTACCGCGTTGCCAAGTCCGGCGGACGCTACGAGCGCTCGCTCGGCTTCCTGAAGCTCGCAAAGGACCTGAACCCGAACCAGGTCACCAAAACCGGCATCATCGTCGGCCTGGGGGAAGAGACGCATGAGCTGCTCGACGTCTTCCGCGACCTCGCCGCGATCCGCGTCGACATCCTGACCATCGGCCAATACCTGCGGCCCTCGAAAGACCACCTGCCAATGAAGCGCTACTACACGCCGCAGGAGTTCGCCTTTCTGAAAGAAGAGGCGCTGCGCATGGGCTTCAGGCACGTGGAGAGCGGGCCGCTGGTACGCTCGAGCTATCACGCGCACGAGCAAGCGCAGTCGACCGGGCTGCGGTAGCGATCTTCAGTGGGGTGTGCCCCATGTCCGGATTTTCGGACATGGGTGGCCTTCAGGAAACCCATGTCCCAAATGCGGGACATGGGGCACACCTACACCTGCACGCGAATGTCTAATGGCGCGTCAGGCTCTGCCCTGTCGGGCACAGCGACAGCAGCGGGCACCGCCGGCACAGCGGTTGCTGCGGCGTGCACGCGACCTGCCCAAGCTTCTTCACCAGCTGATGATTCTCATCCATGGTGATGGCACCCCACTCCGGCGGCACGATCTTCATCAAAAGCTCCTCGACCTGCCGCGGCGTGCTGCGCTCCGGTGCGAAGCCCATGCGCGTGGAGACGCGCTGATGGTGGCCGTCGACCGAGAGCACGGGCCGGCGCAGTGAGGAGAAGTTCACGATGGCCGCGCTCACCTGCGACCCGATGCCGGGGAACTGCTCCAGCCAGGTGCGGATCTTGTCCGTCTTGTAGCTTTCGAGAAAGGCGAGTGAGAGTGCGCCGGTGCGCTCCGTGATTTTGACGAGCGTTTCTTTCAGCTGAGGTGCCTTGCGGTCGGCGAAGGTGGCCAGGTGGATGGTCTCTTCGATCTCGGCCACGGGCGCATCGCGCAACTGTTCCCAGCGCACTTCGCTCCATGTCTCCGGGCCGGTGGGCCAGCCGTGGTAGCGCTCACGCAGGGCATGCAGCGTGGCGTGCGACTCCGGCGTTTTGGTGCGCGCGCTGCAGAGGGAGTAGATCAGCTGCGTGAGCGGGTCCCACACCTCGCGCGGTGGCGGGTTGCCGAAGGCCTCCAGCAGCCGGCGATGCACCTCGGCAAGGCGCGTGCGAGCTGCCCCATCCGCTTCGCGGGCTGGCGGTGCGGGCTCGACAGGTGCCGGGAAGAGCGTAGGGATGTCGTTGAGCCGGCTCATGACGGTTCGATGCTTAGGCTATGGCTGCAGTGAATCCGCATCTTCGCAAGACTTGTCATCCCGGCGGCTGAAGCCGCACGCCATCATCGCTGACGTTCTATCTCGGGGGCTGAAGCCCTGTTTACAAAAATTTTTCGGCATGCCGTTAGAACCGTCATTTCGACCGAAGCGACGGCTTCATCGTCGCGTAGTGGAGAAACCTGCTTCTGCTCGGAGTGCCTGGGACCCCTAAGGAAAGCAGGTTCTCCACTCCGCTGCGCTTCAGTCGAAAGACGCGGCTTGCGCGACTACGCGGCGGACTCGACGGCTTTGCGGCAGCGGCTATAGAGCTCCAGCAACTGGCCGACCTGGTCGTCAGTCTTGGTCGCCGAAGCCGGGGCGAAGCCTGCAGTGATGCTGCTGCCGCCCTTGACCACGTTGGTGGTGCTGACGATGAACTTTAACAGATCGAGTGCGATGTCTTCAATGCGCCGTGCGGTGGTCAGGGTGGGCATGTCCATAGATGTCCTCAGAGATCAAGGATAGGCAGCGGGTTCGGGTTTGTCATCTTCAGCTAGTGCTGCCACGAACGCCGGGTGCCCCATTCTCGCAAAGCGAAGGGTGGGGTGAAGAAGCGCCACTGGCTTTAAGGGTAAGTAAAGAAGCTTCGTGCTTCGCACGAATGGACCCCACCCTTTCGCAAGAGCGCGAAAGAATGGGGCACCCACGTTCGTGTCACTACCGTCTTCTTGTCGCGGCGGCACCGAAAGGGGTGCCCCACGTTCGCGCAGCTAACGTGAGATCCACGGACGCCTGCATTACTTCGCCGTGATGCTCACCGCATCCGCCGTGACCTTCGTCTCCTCGGAGAGTTCCTTGCCCACCGCCCACGCCGGTGCCGTGATCTTTAACGACTCGGTACGGTCGGCGGCATCGCCACTGAGCGTTACAGAAGCCGTCGCAATCTTTGCCTTTTTCCCGACGGACATCTCCATCGTGCCCGCCGTCGCGGTGCTGCTAAGCGCGGGCGCGAAGGTGAAGGTCACGGCATGCTTCTCGCCGTCTTTCGTCGCGGGCATGTAGCGGACGCGCTCCACGCTCCAGCCGTCGCCGGCGCGCGTGGCCTCAAGCGTCATACGCACGCTGGGATGATAGCGGTCCGTCGCGCTGAGCAGGAATTTCGCACCGTCGACCTTATCGATCTTCAGCACGCGATGGTCGCCACGCTCGTTATCCATCTCCCACGCGCTGCCGGCGGTAAGCGCCGCGGGCGACTTGGCAATCTTCCAGCTCTCGCTGCCCTTGGCCAGCACGACCAGGTGCGCGCTCTGCGTCAGGCCGCCGCGGTAGCCGACGAAGTAGGGCGGGTGGCTGATCTCCGTCCACACCTCGGCGGGGCTGGCCGTGTCGCCGATCTTCAGTGCGGTACCCTCACCCGCCACCGCGCCGATCTCGCGATAGGCGAAGACCGGCACCGGTGCCTTGGGCAGCGCGGTCAGGCCGCTGCCCTGCGTGCTGATGTCGGACCCCTGCACGAAGCGGAACTCCACCGGCTTCTCATCGTGCGCGGTGAAGCGCACGGTAGAGGCGGCACCGACCTTCTCGGTCTCGTCCCCCTCGAAGGCAAAGGTGGTCTTGTACGACGCTTCGCCCTGTGCCTTGTACGCGGTCACGAGGGCGTCCACGTTGCTGTAGTGGATACGCGCGCCGTCCTTGCCGGTGAGCACGGCGTGCAAGACCTGCTGCTTGCCGGAGCTGTCCACGTCAAGCTCGAACATGCTGTAGGGCAGTTCATTGCCGGTGACGAACTGTACGTACTGCGTGGGCCAGTACTGGTAGGTGACCAGCATGCCGGATGTGGGTGGCGCGATGGCGGCGGGCGATTGGGCGAATGCGCCGATTGGTAGGAGAGCGGCGAGGGTCAGGGCGGCGATGCGGATCATGGGTGGTTCCTCCTTGAGTGGTACTGGTGTGCATTTGTTCTTTGCTTTGTCTCGCCTACGATTCGTCATTTCGACCGGAGCGCAGCGGAGTGGAGAAACCTGCTGTTCTTTCCGCAGCCACGGCGCTTCGAGCAAACAGCAGGTTTCTCCGCTGCGCAACGATGAGGCCGTTGCTCCGCTCGAAATGACGCTTTGTAGGTGGCGTGAGCAAGGGCGATCAAAACGCATAGCGCAAGCCAACCTCAACGCGACGGCCAGGGTCCGCGGCATACGTCCGCCCGAAGAGCGGCGAGCCGAGCACGCCACCCACCGCCGTGCCGTTCGTATGGTTCAGCAGGTTCGTCGACCGCAGGTTTAACGCGACGCTCTGGTTTTCGCTCCTGCGGATCTTGAAGCTGCGGCTCAGGTTTGCGTCCAGGTGGATGTTCCAGGGCAGCGTGCCCACGTTGCGGGTGATCGGCGCTCCCGTGCCGACGGTGCTGAGCGTGCCGAATCGCGTCGCGATGCTGTTTGCGTCGCCGCTGCGTGCGAAGTTTGGCCGGTCGTTGAAGACGCCGTCGCCGTTCGCGTCGTAGCCGCTGGTCACGTTGTAGGGCATGCCGCTGGCCGCGTCGAACTGGTTTGAGAGCACGATGCCGAGCGGGAAGACGTAGTTGGTGAACGCGATCGCGTGGTGCGTGCTCAGCCACGACGGCCGGGCATACTCGCCGATGTCGCTGGTGGCGTTCTGCGGAAACAAAGTGTCGCGGTCAGCGTTCGTGCGCAGGTCCATGCGGATGTAGCCCGCGAAGATCTGCAGGTGCTTCAGGCTGTGCTGGTCGATGCCGGCAAAGATCACGTTGCCGCCGAGCTTGCCCGTCTGTTGGAATTGGTAGAGGTTGGTGTTCGGCACCAGCGGACGCGGGCCGTTGGCCAGGCCGTTGAGCGGCGCGTTGATGTCGCGTGAGCGGACCTCGTTCCACGCGCGTGCCAGATAGAGGTTGACCTGCGCGTGCCAGTGCTTCGGGAACTCGTGCTCCACGCCGAAGTGCGTCTGGATGGAAGGCGTTTGCATGAAGCCGGGCAGAGGTGCACGCAGCGTGGCGATGCGTGCCGTGCCGGTGGTGAGTGGCGAGCCGAATACAGGGCTGCTGATCTGCAGCTGCGTCTGGTTCACGCCGTTCAGGCGCTTCGCTTCGAGCGTGGTTGAAGTGTCCACCGGCGTGAAGAAAAGGCCGGTGCGCGCGTGCAAGACCCAGCGCTGCTTCCTGTCCGGCGACCACGCCACACCCAGGCGCGGCGCGATGTTGCCGAAGGTCGTGGGCGCGTTCTGCAGCGCGTAGCGGATGCCGAGTGAGAGCTCAAGCCGCGGCTTCCACTTCCACACGTCCTGCCCGTAGAGCACCACGCGCAGCTGGTTCAGATCGATGGGCGCGGTGCCGGTGGTGACGGCGTACTGCGTCGGCGTGCCGCCCGCGAGTCCGAGCCGCGCGCGGCGATACTGCTCCAGCCCGGTGATGGTCGTGGTCGCGCCCGTGGGAGCACCGGCCGCGTTGAGCACGGGCGCGGTGCCGCCGCCGAAGATGTAGGTGCCGTTGAAGTTGGTCGGCAGCCGGTCGGTGATGTGCGCGTTCAGCAGCTCGATGCCGAGCTTCAGGTTGTGCTTGCGATGCTGGTAGAGCACGTCGTCGTCGAACTCGAGATCGAACTGGTGGCTCTGCAGCGCCTGCGTGGTCGCGCCGCCACCGGTGAACGATCCCGCCACCTGCAGCGACGCGGCGGTGGTCTGCGGCGTGTCGTCGCGGCGGCGAAAGGTGAGGCCCACGCGGCTCTCATGCAAGAGGTTTGCATTGACGGTGTTCAGGTTGGTTAGGCGGATGGCGTGCTCGCTCTGCTGCGAGTTGTAGCTCGCCTCCTGCAGGGTGGTGCCGCCCGCGCCCACGTTTTGCAGGCCGTTTACGGTCGCGGTGTAGGTGCCGGTGAAGTTGTTCTTCGGCGTGAGCATCGCACCGATGCGCACACTGCCTTCCCACAGCGACTGCGGCGTGGCCACGTTCGCGAGCGTCTGCAGGGCATTGCCGCCGTTGTCGAGTGTGATGGCGTTTACCACGGCGAACTGGTCGATCTCTCGATGCTCCAGCGCGACGAAGAAGTCGCTCTTCGCCTTCCGGATCGGCCCGCCCAGCTCAAAGCCATAGCGCTGCTTGCCGATGGCGGCGCGGCTGGGTGCGAAGGGATCTTTTGCGTTGAGGAACTGGCCGCTCTGCGTGGTGAACAGCGCGCCGTGCAGCTTGGCGAGGCCGGGCTTCGTATAGATCTCCACGCGGCCACCCTGGTAGGGCGGCCGCTCGTACTCCGACGAGAAGAGGTCGGGATTGACGCGGATGAAGGCGATGGCGCTCTTGGGCGGAATGCGGCCGCTGTTCTGAAAGCCGTCCACCGCGATGATGGCCTGCCCGGGCGCACCACCCGCGGCGGCGGCCAGCACCTGCAATTGCCGGGCGAACTCGTCGGGGTCGTCGGCAAGCTGCTTGATCTCGTCGCCCTGCAGGGTCTTGGTGCCGGCGACGCTTTCGGTGCTGACGGGCTCATCCTGCACGGCGTCTACGGAGGTGTCTACGGTGAGTGGCTTCAGGCGCAGCGTAATCTCGCGGCCTGCGTCCACACGTGCCTCTGCAGTGGCAAAGCCGTCAGCCTCAACGCGAATGCGATGCGTGCCTGCCGTGAGGCATCCTGTTTCGAAGCGGCCACGATCGTTGCTCTTGCCTGCGCTGTGTGCGTCCACCGCGACGGACGCGCCGACCACGAGGGCACCGCTCGCATCCAGCACCGCTACCGTTGCGCGCGGGCACTCCTGCGCCCGTGCTTGTCCTACGGCAAGTGCGATTACTGCGGTTGCTACCGGCACCATTTTGCTCTGCGTCTTCATGCGCATGTGTCTCTCCTGAGCTGTCGGGGAACAGCCGTGTCTACGAGATCAAGCATCGCCTTGTTCCGTGCTTCGCCGCAGTGTGCCGCGTCAGCAACATGGCATGACAAACGTCACCGTGACACCTGTCATGCTCCGCGCATGAAGGCCTGCTGCTGACACGCGCGCTCTGCCGGGTGGACAATCAATCCATGTTCGGCCAAAAGCTTCGCGAAGAGATCGACTTCAACAGCTGGACCGGCTACAACACGCCGCGCAAAACCGGTGATGAAGCCGAGGAGTACTGGCGCAAGTCGCGCGGCAGCGACCGGCTGTTGCGCTGGGCATCGCTGCTCTACACGGGCTT
>CAXTJS010000169.1:0-6675 GCA_964244605.1 uncultured Terriglobus sp.
CGAGCCGGTCGCCATCGGTCTGCCCGACACCATCTGGTTCCCATCGGACGGCCTGGCCAGGCTGCCGGACGACCTCTTGTCGTTTCTGCTCTTTCCCGTGGAGCGGCCGGAGTTGTTCGATGCCGTCATAACAGATGAGCACGACCGCGTGCAGACCATCGAGGTCAAGCAGCAGGGTGCGCACTCGCATTGGGTGTGGGGCGGGATGAAGATGCCGGGGCACGTCTTTCATGCGCTGCATGCGCTGTGGTGCCGGGCAGAGCGGCAGGATGAGTACCTGGGGACGCTGGTAAACGCGTGGCTCGCGCAGGGCGGTACCGCGCTCGGCGTGCGTGCTGGCGAGGCGTATGTGGATGTGGGTACGCTGCACGGGTATCGTGAGGCGATCAAGCTGCTCAGTTCGACGGACAGGCTCTGAACGATTCTTTTGCAATGGCTCTTTTTTGCTCGGCCTCTGCTACGTCATTTCGACCGGAGCGACGGCTCTATCGTCGCGAAGCGGAGAAACCTGCTGTCTGCTCGGAGCGGCGACGGCTCCCAAAGGAGAAGCAGGTTTCTCCACTACGCTGCGCTCCGGTCGAAATGACGCTTTGTGAGAGAGGCTGAGCTACATCTGCAGAAAAGTTCTTCGGCTCGCCAGCATCGATGTCACATGCCGCGCGATCTGCCCGTTCTCATCAGCGGGTAGAACGCGCACCTTCATGGCTGAAGCGCCTGCGGAAATCACGTCTGCGTCTCTGCGTGCATTCGCATCTCCGTCCAGTTGAACACCGAGGCCTTGCAGCTTCGCACAGATGCGCTCGCGGACGGGACCGCTGTGTTCTCCTATGCCGCCGGTGAAGACGAGCAGGTCCACTCCGCCGAGCACGACGAAGTAGCCGGCGATCGTCTTCGCGATCTCGCGCGTGTAGATGGCCAACGCGAGTGCGGCGGCATCGTCTCCGCCGTCGCTGCGATGCAGCAACTTGCGCATGTCGCTCTCGCCGGCAAGGGCTTGCAGGCCGCTCTCGTGGTTCAGCACTTGCTCAATTGCATCCGGCGTGTGGGCTGGCAGTTCCGGCGACAGCTTGCGCTGCAGGAGCAGCACCACGCCGGGGTCGAGGTCGCCTGAGCGTGTACCCATCGGGAAGCCGCCCGTGGGGCTTACGCCCATGCTGGTGTCCACGGACTTACCGTCAAGCAGGGCGCATCCGCTCGCGCCGCTGCCCAGGTGGGCGACGACGACGCGCCGCGGCATGTCCTCGCCAAGCGCGTGCACGACGGATTCATACGACAGGCCGTGAAAGCCAAAGCGCCGCACGCCCGCGTCGCGGAAACGTGCAGGGATCGCGTAGGTGTACGCCTCCGGCGGCATGGTCTGGTGGAACGCCGTGTCAAAGCAGACGAACTGATCGACATCCGGAAAGCGCGACTGCGCATGCTGGATAAGCTCAAGCGCGGCAGGGATGTGCAGTGGGGCGAAGTGCTCCGCACCGCGCAGTTGTTGCAGGACCTCGGGCGTAAGCCGCTGGTGTACGACGAGATGTGGGCCGCCATGCACCACGCGATGTCCGACAGCGGTGATGCCTTCATCGAGGTGTCTGTGCATCTCGGCGAGCGCGGCATCGAAGGCATCCTGCTGATGCGCGTAGCTGCCTTCCTTTTGCACGAGGCTAGTGCCATCCGCAGACGAGATGGAGAGCTTGCCAGTAGAAGTTCCGATGGCGTCGGCGGATGCGGTCAGCAGCAGGTCGGCCGTGTCACTGTAGATGCCGAGCTTCAGCGAGGACGAACCGCTATTGATCGTCAGTATTGCCATACTTAGGAAACCTCAAAGACTTGTGGCGCTCCTAACCTCAGCGCATGAAAGCGCATTTCCGTCAGCAGCTCGCATGGTACGGCTGAAGCCGTGCCCCTCGGAAGAAAGCTTTGCAACAAGAAGCCGCTAAACCGGCTCCTGAGCGGGCTTGAGCTCGCCCAGAGGCGGCGACCACTTCCAGTCGCGCACCTCCGGCATGTCTTCGCCGTACTCCGACACGTAAAGCTTGTGCTTCTGGATGATCTCGCTATGCCACTGCTCCGCGGCGTTTCGGGTGCCTTCGAGCCGCGGCACCTGTTTGATGGCGTCCAGCGCCAGCGTGTAGCGGTCCAGCTTGTTGAGCACGGTCATGTCGAACGGGCTCGTCGTCGTGCCCTGCTCCAGAAAGCCGTGCACGTGCAGGTTGTCGTGATTGCGTCGCTTGTAGGTGAGCTTGTGCACGATGGTCGGGTAGCCGTGGAAGGCAAAGATGAGGGGCTTGTCCTTCGTGAAAAGGCGGTCGAACTCCTCGTCTTGGATGCCGTGGGGGTGCTCGCCCGGCGTCTCCAGCGTGAAGAGGTCCACGACGTTGACGAAGCGCAGCTTCAGGTCTGGTGCCCATTCGCGCAGCACGGTCACGGCGGCGAGCGCCTCCATTGTCGGCACGTCTCCGGCGCATGCGACTACTACGTCGGGCTCCTCGCCGGTTCTGAGGTTCGAGGCCCACGCCCACTCGCCCACGCCCGCGATCACGTGCCGGACTGCCGCTTCCATGTCGAGAAAGACGGGCGCCGGCTGCTTGCCCGCGATGGTGAGGTTGATGTAGTTGCGCGTGCGCAACACATGGTCCGTCACGGCGAGCAGCGTGTTCGCATCGGGCGGAAGATAGATGCGCACGGTGTCCGAATGCTTGTTGGCCACGTGGTCGATGAAGCCGGGGTCCTGGTGCGAGAAGCCGTTGTGGTCCTGCCGCCACACGTGCGAACTGAGCAGGTAGTTGAGCGAGGCGATGGGCTGCCGCCACGGCAAGTGCTTGCACTCCTGCAGCCACTTCGCATGCTGGTTGAACATGGAGTCGATGATGTGGATGAACGCCTCGTAGCAGGAGAAGTACCCGTGCCGCCCGGTGAGCAGGTAGCCTTCGAGCCAGCCCTGGCACAGGTTCTCCGAGAGCACCTCCATCACGCGGCCGTCGACGGAAAGGTTCTCATCGACCTCCGCAGACTCGGCATCCCAGCGCTTGCCGCTGACCTCATAGATCGCCTCCAGCCGGTTTGAGGCGGTCTCATCCGGCCCGAAGACACGAAAGTTCTTGGCGGACAGGTTCGCCTTCATCACGTCACGCAGGTACTTGCCCATGTTGCCGGTCGCGCTCACCTGCTTCTCGCAGGGTGAGGGGCACTCGACGGCGTAGTCGCGGTAGTTGGGCAGCACCAGCGGCTTGAGCAGCGCGCCGCCATTTGCGTGCAGGTTCATGCCCATGCGCTGGTTGCCCTTGGGTGCGAGGGCGAAGAGCTTCTCGTCAAAGCGGCCGTCCTTGTCGAACAGCTCCTCCGGCTTGTAGGAGCGGAGCCACTCCTCCAACTGCTTCAGGTATTCGGGATTGTCGCGCACCTCTTCGAGCGGCACCTGGTGCGCGCGCCACGTGCCCTCCACTGGTTTGCCGTCGACGACCTTCGGCCCGGTCCATCCCTTGGGCGTGCGCAGGATCAGCATCGGCCAGGCGGGCCGGGTTGCGTCGTTGTGCTCGCGGGCATGCTGCTGAATGGCGCGGATCTCGCCGTACATCGCGTCCATCACCTCGGCCATGCCGCGATGCATCGTCTCCGGATCGCTGCCCTCCAGGAAGTGCGGCTTGTAGCCGTAGCCCTTCATCAGTGCTTCGAGTTCTTCGTTGGGGATGCGCGCCAGCACGGTGGGATTGGCGATCTTGAAGCCGTTCAGGTGCAGGATGGGCAGCACCGCGCCATCGTTGATGGGGTTGAGGAACTTGTTGGAATGCCACGATGTGGCAAGCGTGCCCGTTTCGGCTTCGCCATCGCCCACAACGCAGGCGACGACGAGGTCGGGATTATCGAACGCCGCTCCGTACGCGTGCACAAGCGAGTAGCCAAGCTCGCCACCCTCATGAATCGACCCCGGCACGTTGGGCGCGTCATGGCTCGGTATGCCATAGGGCCATGAGAACTGCCGGAAGAAGCTCTTGATGCCAAAGCGGTCACGTTCGATGTTGGGGTAAATCTCGGAGTAGCTGCCCTCAAGGTAGGTGTTGGCCAGGATGCCGGGCGCGCCGTGACCGGGACCGATGACGAACATCATGTTCGCTTCGGTCTGCTGGATGAGACGATTCAGGTGTGCGTAGATGAAGTTCAGGCCGGGCGTGGTGCCGAAGTGCCCGAGCAGTCGTGGCTTGATGTCTTCCGCCGTGAGCGGACGCTCCAGCAGCGGATTGTCACGCAGGTAGATCTGCCCAACGGAGAGGTAGTTCGCGGCGCGCCAGTAGGCGTCGAGCTGCTGTAGTTCTTCTGAGTCCGGTGTCGCCATGGTCGGTACGCTCCCGCGTGCTGCAGAATGAGATGTAAGAAGTGCCGTGAGGACCGTGCCAGCAGATGACGGGCGCGTAAAAAGGCGTGGTGCGCCATCCCGCATAATGGGTGCAGGAACCCCGGAGGGTCGTGCAACGCATGCGTTTTGGTTACTGGATGCCCGTCTTCGGCGGCTGGCTGCGCAATGTCGAAGACGAGGGCATGGAGGCGAGCTGGCAGTACACGCGCCGTCTCGCCCAACGCAGCGAGGCGCTGGGGTATGACCTGTCGCTCATCGCAGAACTGAACCTGAACGACATCAAGGGTGTGGACGCGCCGAGCCTGGACGCGTGGTCGACCGCCGCCGCGCTTGCCGCCGTGACCGAGACGCTGGAGCTGATGGTGGCCGTGCGTCCCACGTTCCACTTGCCGGCGCTCTTCGCCAAGCAGGCGGCAAACATCGACCACATCTCCAACGGGCGGCTTGCGCTCAACGTTGTTTCGTCCTGGTGGGAGCAGGAGGCGAAGATGTACGGCGTTGGCTTCGATCAGCACGACGACCGTTATGGCCGCACGAGCGAGTGGCTGGATGTGGTGAACGGTGTGTGGTCGGAGCCTCGCTTCACGCACACCGGCAAGCACTACAGCACTGAAGGCACGGTGATGGAGCCGAAGCCCGTGCGCAAGCCGCGTCCGCCCATCTACGCCGGCGGTGAGAGTGAGGCCGCGAAGAATCTGATTGCGGAGAAGTGCGACGCCTACGTGATGCACGGCGATGCCCCCGAGCACGTCGCCGCCAAAGTCGCAGACATGCGCGAGAGGCGTGAGCGCTTCGGCCTCGGCCCGATGCAGTACGGTGTCGCGGGGTATGCGCTGGTGCGGGACAACGACGCCGACGTTTCCGCTGAGCTTGCGCGCATCACGGACGTGAACCAGAACGCAAAGGGCTTCGCCAACTACCAGCAGTGGCTGAGCGGTACGCAACTGGAGCGGCGCATGTCCATCGAGGAATACTCCGTTTCAAACCGCGGCCTGCGCTCCGGCCTTACCGGTACACCGCAGCAGGTTGCCGACCGCATCGGCGAGTTTGAGCGCGCAGGGGTGGACCTGCTTTTGCTGCAGTTCAGCCCTCAGCTCGAGGAGATGGAGCGCTTCAGCGAGGCCGTGATCCGCGCCTAGCTTTGCGGCGCATCGACCCGGTTGAAGAGGTCGCGCAAGGGTGTCATCTGGCTTGGCGTCCAGCTGTCGGGCATCAGCACGAGGCTGCGGTTTGGCGGCAGGTACCAGAGCAGGAACTGCGTCTGGCGGCTGGCCGTCGTCTTGTCGGGGAACTCGCTCATCTTTTTGCTGATGACGAGATTGCGGCTGGGTACGAGGCCCGGAACAACCATGAGCGCGACACGCGGATCCTGCATGTGCCAGCCCTCGGTCAGGTGCCTGTAGAGCATGCCTGCCTCGTTGGGCGGCAGATACGCTGCGCTCGGTGCTGCCACCAGAACCTGCGTCTCCGTAGGGGTGACGTAGGTATCGTGGCCATACTCATCTCTCTGCGGCTTTGCCTTCGACTCCGCCATCTCTTTCAGGTCCAGCGGGTCACCCTGTGCCGAGTCGTAGAGCAACAGGCTGTCGAGCCGGCCCATGCTAAAAACGTACTCCGGTTCTTTCGCGTCAGGCGCGTTGAAGATAGCGACGCCTGTCCCACGCTGTGCGGCATGCGCGGCCAGGTTCGAAAGGGAGTTCGATTCAAAGCCCTTGCCCGGCTTAGGCAGATGCATGCGCAGGTAGGTGTAGCTATCCGGCCCCTGAAAAAGAGCGGGCTCGCCGACCTCAAGTGAGGCATGCCAGACGGCGTCGAAGAAGGCTACGATCCATGCCTCATTGCGGTCTGCGCGAGGCACCTGTAAGAGCTCTGCAAGCCGGCCCGTCTTCTCAATCTGAAACATGTCGGCGCGGTCCAAGGTGAAGCGGCGCGGTGTGGGCGATGCTGTTCGCGTTGCGGAGGCAGTATCTGAGCCGGCTTGTGACGCCTCCACTTCGCTTGCATCCTGCTTCTTCTTGCTCCAAGAGAACAGACTCATGGACAAGTGAGATGCGCCTTTGACGGCTGCGGCGGCGCTTGCAGGATGCAGGAGTGCTGCGGCACAGTAGGGTATGCCTGCTCGACCTCAAGCTCCATCACGTTTGAGCCACATCGCTCCGGTTGTCGTGCAGTCCGAGATCCGCGCCATGAGCGTGGAGTGCGACCGCGTCGGCGGCGTCAATCTCGCGCAGGGTATCTGCGATACCGAGGTGCCTGCGTCCGTTGAGGCTGCCGCCATTGCCGCGATTCAGAATGGCAACAACATCTACACGCGGCTGGACGGCATTGCACCC
>CAXTJS010000170.1:0-6649 GCA_964244605.1 uncultured Terriglobus sp.
TCAGGCGGAACATGTTGTCGCCCATGCCGGTCCAGCGGCCGCTCTCTTCCCACACCTCGCGCGGGTGCAGCGCCGGCAGAAAGAACTCCTGGCCGATGCGGTCCATCTCTTCACGCACGATAGCGATGATCTTGTTGACGGCGCGCGTGCCCAGCGGCAGGTAGCTGTAGATACCCGCGCCAAGCTGGCGGATATAGCCGGCGCGCAACAGCAGTTGGTGGCTCGCCACTTCGGCATCTGCGGGGGCCTCACGCAGGGTGGGGATGAACAGTTTGGACCAGCGTTGCATAGGGGCGTTCGTCTTCGCTTTCTCCGCCCTATTCTACGGGGCAGGGCTGCTCGCCATACTCTCGTCCATCACAGGGCGGATGCGCTGCCGAGCAAAGCATCGTAACCTTGTGTCGTCTCATCTGCTTTAAGGAGACAAGAGGAACCATGCGGAACGCGCTTGTAGGGGTAGCTATCGTCGTTGTCGTGGCATTGCTGGTGTGGTCGGGCATGCACAACCTGCGCACACGCCGGGCAGAAGAGGCGAAGGTGCGGCAACAGCAGGCGACGATCGCCGTCGACACGCCGGGAGCAACGGCCTCGCTCGACGCAGCTTCGGCCAGCTTCGGCTCCGCGCCCGACCTGCGCGGCAAGAAGGCACCCGTCTTCACGCTGACGACGGCAGATGGCAAGCGTGTTGCGCTCGCGGATCTTAAGGGCAAGCCAGTGCTGCTGAACTTTTGGGCGACCTGGTGCGCGCCCTGCAAGGTGGAGATGCCGTGGTTCCAGGAGTTCCAGCAGAAGTATGCGGCGCAAGGCCTGCAGGTGGTCGGCGTGAATGAGGACGAAGACACCCAGCAGGACAAAAATAAAGAAGAGGTTGTGAGCACGGCCAAGCGGCTCAACGTGACCTATCCGATTCTGTTGAGCGACCACAAGGTCGGTGACGCCTACGGCGGCCTCGACATGCTGCCGGCTACCTTCTACATCGACAAGAGTGGCGTCATCCGTGGCGAGGCCATCGGCCTTGCCAGCAAGGATGAAGCCGAGGCGAACGTGCAGAAAATTCTGCAGGCGGCGAACTGATGCGTACCGGCAAAGCTCTCCTTCTCGGTACCGCAGCGGCTGCGATGCTCTACGGCATAGCTGCCACGATCCTCGGCTCGCTTGGCGTTGACGTTCACTTCGCCCGCCCAGTGCACGCCCAAAGCATCGACGTTGGCCAGTCCGCGGCACCCAAGCCGAAGGGCGGGCATGTACAGTTTGCGGCCGAGCCGCAGACCGTCGCCGCGGGTAGGCCGGCCACGCTTCTGCTGCACTTCAAGGTCGATCCCGGCTTTCACATCAACTCGCACACTCCCAGGAGCGAGATGCTCATCGCCACCAAACTTGCTGTGGAAGATGCCCCCGATGCCGATGTGAAAGCAGTCGATTTCCCGCAGGGTGCAGCCTACAGCTTCAGCTTTGAGCCGAAGGACAAGCTGGATGTCTACACCGGTGAGTTCGTGCTCAGCGCGCACCTCACCGCGAAGCCTGGCGCGCATACGTTGAAGGCGGCACTGCGGTATCAGGCCTGTGACTCCGCCGCGTGCTATCCACCGAAGATGCTGCCGGTGGAGCAGCCGTTCACAGCGAAGTAGCGCACAGCCCAGAGGCCCTATGCAACCTGACTTGCCGGCCAACTGTTCCTAGCATTCGTGCTGCCCGAACCTTACGAGCACTACACCTACGTCGCGCTCAGCCTCTTCCCGATCGCGTTTGTGGCGCTCTGTGTTCACTTCGTCTTGCCGGTCTGCCGTGCGCGTGCGATCGCGGGCACGGCTTCGCTGCTCCTGTTTGCCAGCAGCCTGGGTGGCCTTGGTGTGGTGCACGCCATCGCGGAGGTCAGACTGCCGGTCCTTGCAGCGCGTGGGCAGATCGTTGCGGCAGCGGTCCACGGGCGGCGCAGCAAGACGACAACGATCGACTTTCACACCGACGATGGACGCTCGCTCACGCTCGAAGCCAACGGCACGCGAGACCGCTTTGCGCCGGGCCAGCGCATGCGTGTCCGCTACCTGCAGGGCCGCGACCAGCCGGACCGCGGGTCCTTGCGGCAGGCGATTTATCTGTCTCCGGAAGACCGGCCGCAAGGCTCCTACCACAGCAACGAGCGGCTTTACCTCTTCGGCCTATTTCTCCTTGTGGCTTTCCTGGTCTTCGGTGCCTGGTACGGCTACCGGCAAGATCCACTTGGTATCGCAACGGCAAGCAGGCGGCAGGCCGAAGCCTACTGGCATCGGCTGGCGTTGCAGAAGCGGAAGCGACAGAGCATTACCTCATAGGTGTGACCCTGCTCTTGTCTTGCCTCTACGTCGTCATTTCGACCGGAACGGCGGCTTTACCGTCGCGGAGCGGAGAAGCCTGCTGTTTGCCTGGAGCGGCAACGGCCCTCAAAGGGAAAGCAGGTTGCTGCGCTCCGGTCGATGACGCTTCTGAAAGATGCTCCGGTAGTGTCTGGCGAATGTAGAGGTAGCGTAGAGGGAGGGAGCGGTGGCCTTCAGGCCACCGAAACTGCTGCGGAAGGAGAGGGGCTTCAGCCCCAGATGCCTTTTTCCAGGGCTAAAGCCCCTCTCTACCGAAGCTTTTCCGTGGCCCAAAGGCCACTGCTCTCTCCCACTTCGATTCGTCAGACACGAACTAAAGCTCACTGCCAAGGCGTGCGTGCCGGATCGGGTACAACGGTCGTGGGCGGCTGGGGTGCAGGTACCGGTGACGGCGGCAAGGGGCCTGCGGCCGCTGTCGGTGTGGTCCGGTACCAGTCCACGCGTCGCGTCACGATCATCACTGCAGCCAGGATCCCGAACAGCATAACGGAGCCGAGCAGCAGGGCGTTGTCCTCGCTGCGCAGGAGGCCGTAGATCGCCGCGAAGAGCACGGACATGAGGCCACCGAAGATCAAGCCGCGTCGCACGCTGCGTAGCACATAGCTGAGATAGAAGCTGAGCAGGCCGATGCTGGCCGCGCTGCTGAGCAGGTAGGCCGAACCGAATTCGATGTGCTCGCTGAGGCTGATCAGCAGAAGAAAGAACAGTGCAAGTGCGAAGCCGACGAGCAGATACTGCACGGGATGAATTGGCATCTGCTTCATCACTTCAAAGACGAAGAAGCCGCCGAAGGTCAGCAAGACAAAGAGCACGCCGTACTTCGTGGCGCGGTCGCTGAGTTTGTATGGATCGGTCGGCTGGTTCAGCGTCACGTCAAAGGTGTCGACCGCGCCCTGCAGACTGTTGCTGCGGGCCTGCTCCTGCGCGGACGAGGCCAGGCTTGAGATCTCCCACTCTGCCTTAAAACCATTGTCGTCCAGCGTGCGTGTGCGCGGCAGGAAGCGTCCAGCGAAGAGCGGCGTGCGCCACGCGGACGTGAGTGTGACGTTGTTCAGGTCGGCGGTGGGTGCGATCGACAACTGCTGCGTGCCTGCCAGCACGAAATCCATGCTGACATCCTGCGGACCCGTGGCCGTGGAGCTTCCGGGCAGGGAGGCGTCGAGTACGCTTTGCGCGGTAGGGGTAGTCACGGCGGAGGTCCGCGACATCGGATCGTCCGGTACCGCTGGCGTGGCAGAAGCGCTGGGTGCCGAGTACTGTCTGAAACTTACCGGCACTCCGTTGACGGTGACGGTGGGTAGGCCCACGATGCCGCGCACGTCGGTGAGCGCCAGCCGCAGCGAGGCCGCGTCATACTTCCGCTCCGCGCTTGAGGCTGGCAGAACGAACTTGGCCTGCAGGTGGCCGCGCAACTCATAGACCGTAACGCGGTAGAGGCCATGCCGCCGTTCTGACGGCACGACCGTTCCGGTGAGGGTGAGGGTCTTCGGGAAGATGTACTCATCCTCATCGTGCACGGAGTGCTCGACGGTCGTGACACCTTTGCTGTCGACCTTGCTGGTCTTCGTGTCTTCCTTGTAGCGGAGCGCCACCGCCGGCCCCACCAACGTTTGTGCGCCCGCGTAGCTCTGTGAGATGGCCTGCACCGCCTGTTGCCGGTAGGCCTCGCGACCGCTGACCGTAAAGCCGACCGCAAGCAGCGCCAGCAGGATGACGACCGTAAGCAGAAAGACGACAAAGAGCTTCAGCGAAACACGCGCGTTCACGCACTTACCTCGGACAGGTGAGTTCTCTCTGCCGCGATGATAGCCGATGCTTTACTTGCGCCCGGCGAGTGCCAGCGCTTTCTTTTGCGTCTCCAGAAACCTGCGCATGCGGTCAAGCGAGCGCGCCTTGCCGAAGACGACGAGCGACTCCAGCAATGGCGGCGATGCCGTTTTGCCGGTGAGGATCGCACGCAGGAGCATGAAGCCTTCCTTCACATTCCACTCCTTTGCTGCCAGCAACTCGCGGATCGCAGCGTCAATGCTCTCGGTCTGCCAGTCTGCCGCTTCGAGCACGGTGAGGAGTTCGGCAGCAAATGCGAGCGTGTCTTCCAGCGTGCGCTTCTTCGGGACGAAGACGTCGGGTGCGGGCTGCACGTCGTCCTTGAAGAAGAAGTCGGCCATGTCGCCGAACTGCGCAAGGATCTCCATGCGCGTCTGCATCAGAGGTGCGATGGCGCGCAGGTAATCGTCTGAGAAGACCGTGCTGCGTAGCGCCTGGAAGAAGCTCTCGCCATCCATCGCGCGCAGGTATTCGCTGTTCATCCACTTGAGCTTGACCAGGTCGAAGACCGGACCGCCGAGCGAGATGCGGTTGAAGTCGAAGCGCTCGATCATGTCCTGCAACGAGAAGACGTCGACGAGGCGCGTGTCGAGGCCCTTGCTGACGATCTCCTGCTCGCTGGGCTGGGCCATGCCGCCGCCCATGAGCCCGAGGAAGTTGAGCATCGCCTGTGGCAGGAAGCCGGCCTGGCGGTAGTAGACGAGCGACACTGGATTCTTGCGCTTGCTGATCTTCGACTTGTCGATGTTGCGCAAGAGCGGCATGTGCCAGAAGCGTGGCAGGTCCCACCCGAAGGCCTGGTACAGCAGCACGTGCTTGGGCGTGCTGCTGATCCACTCCTCGGCGCGGATGACGTCAGTGATGCCCATCAGGTGGTCGTCGACCACGTTGGCCAGGTGGTAGGTGGGGTAGCCGTCGCTCTTCATCAAGACCTGGTCGTCCACGTTGAAGTGGTCGAAGGTGATGTCGCCGCGCAGCTCATCGCGGAAGGTGGTGGACGCGGTACCCGCGCCCTTGTCGCCGTCGGGTACACGCAGGCGAATCGTGAACGGCTTGCCCCCGGCGAGCGCGGCGTCGACCTGCTCGGGCGTGTAGCGGCGGGAGGCACCGTTATACTTTGGCGGCTGCTTGGCCGCCATTTGCGCTTTGCGCTCGGCGTCGAGCTCGTCGGCGGTCTCGAAGGCGCGGTAGGCGTGGCCGCTGTCCAGCAGCTTCTGGCAGTACTCGCGGTAGATCTCGCTGCGCTCGCTCTGCCGGTAGGGGCCGTGCGGGCCGCCTACGTCAGGGCCCTCGTCCCATTCGAGGCCAGTCCAGTGCAGCGCGTCAAAGATCATCTGCTCCGAGCTGGCGACAAAGCGAGAGCGATCGGTATCCTCAATGCGCAGCACAAATTTGCCGCCGCGCTGCTTTGCGAAGAGGTAGTTCAAGAGTCCGATGTAGGCCGTGCCGACGTGCGGGTCACCCGTTGGCGAAGGTGCGACGCGCACGCGTACAGGACCTTGCAGCTTGGTGTTTATCGGTGTGCTATCTGTTTCGTTTTCTGCGCTCATGCCTTGTGAAGGTTAGCAGTGGAGCTGTTGACCAGCTTGACCAACACCGCGTAACCTGAGGGCATGGGTGCATACAATATCTACGAAGCGAAGACGGCTTTTTCGTCACTGGTGGATCGGGCGGAGCACGGCGAAGAGATTGTGATCGCTCGCGCCGGCAAACCGGTCGTCAAGCTGGTTGCCATCGAACAGGAGAAGCCTGAGAGGGAACTGCGCCCTTACGGTCAGAATCTGCTCGGCATCACTGAGATTCCGGCCAGCTTCGATGATCCCTTGCCCGAAGAGTATCAGCGGGCGTTCGGAATGATTGATTGAACCTGCTGCTCGATTCGCACATTCTTATGTGGTACGACAAGCAGGACCTACTGCCGCCGCGCATTCTTGATCAGATACGGAAACCGGAAAGCCGTGTCGTGGTGAGCGTGGTTACCATCTGGGAGTTATCCATCAAGCGCTCACTCGGGAAGCTTCCGGGTACAGGCTCATTTTCGCAGATGATCCAGCGAAGCGGCTTTGAGACGCTAACGGTGCAGGCGGAACACGCAGAGGCTGTAGAACATTTGCCGCACCTGCACGGCGATCCATTCGACCGCTTACTGATCGCGCAGGCCATGCATGAAGGGCTAACGCTCGTCACGCATGACCGAGCGTTAGCCCTTTACGGCGTACCTGTCTTGCTGGTCTAGCTAGAGGCTCGTAGGCGGATCGGTCGGCGGATAGACGGGAGCACTTTGTGCGGGTGTATACGCCCCGGCAGCGGTGTAGCCGGTTGACGGTGGGTACGCAGGCGGCAGGCCTCCGGCTGGCGGATAATTTGGCGGGTAGCCCGCGAGTTCAGGAGCCGGCACAACGCGCCAGCGTGAGAAGGCAAACACATACAACATGATGATGTTCACCAATGGCACCAGCACCAGCAGT
>CAXTJS010000171.1:0-1762 GCA_964244605.1 uncultured Terriglobus sp.
AACAGCAGCTTTCACCGCTCGAGCCGCAGAAAGCCCGGCTCCCGGTCGAAATGACGATGTCATGCTGGCTGGTAACAGCCAGCCCTTCGGCTACCATAGCCGCATGGCACTCGACCTCTACACCATACCCGTCACCCGCATCGATGGCACCGTCGGCTCTGTCGGCGACTACCGCGGCCACGTTCTGCTCGTCGTCAACGTCGCCAGCAAGTGTGGCCTCACGCCGCAGTACGAAGGCCTTGAGAAGATTCAGAAGAGCTACAGCGAGCGCGGCTTCAACGTGCTCGGCTTTCCCGCAAACGACTTCGCTGGGCAGGAGCCCGGCACCGACGCGGAGATCCAGCAGTTCTGCACCACCGGCTTCGGCGCCACCTTCCCCATGTTCTCAAAGGTGCAGGTCACGGGCGAGGACAAGCACCCGCTCTATGCCGAGCTCATCGACCGCAAGCCGACATCGCCACAGACCGAGGGAAAGGCAGGCCTGATCGACGGCCTCATCAAGTTCGGCGTCTCCCCGAACAGCGAGCCGGAGCTGCTGTGGAACTTCGAAAAGTTCCTGATCGGCAAGACCGGAGAGGTAGTCGCCCGCTTCTCCCCCGACACCTTGCCTGATTCGCCTGTGATTACGAGCGCGATTAAGGCGGAGCTGGCGCGGTAGCGAGGCAAGGAAATAGTCGCAATCCCGAAGTCCATTACGGCGTCATTTCGACCGGAGCGACGGCTTTTCGTCGCGGAGTGGAGAACCTGCTGTTTGCCCGAAGCGGCTACGGCTCTCAAAGAAGAAGCAGGTTTCTCCACTCCGCTGCGCTCCGGTCGAAATGACGAATCTAAGGAGGGCCTAAGGAGAGATCCTCCAAGCGAACTCCACTCAATTTCGTACTTTTCACTCAAGCGTGCAGCGCCAGCAACACCCAGCCGGCCAGTCCGGCACCAATCATCGGCCCCGCAACCGGCACCCAGGCATACGC
Source organism: uncultured Terriglobus sp. (assembly GCA_964244605.1). GTDB lineage: Bacteria > Acidobacteriota > Terriglobia > Terriglobales > Acidobacteriaceae > Terriglobus. Next base: position 969 of record CAXTJS010000171.1, read on the forward strand.
CCAGTCGCTTGTGCCCTTGCCCGCAATCGGCAAGAGCCAGTGCGCAAGCCGCGGCCCCAGATCACGCGCAGGATTGATCGCATACCCGGTCGTAGCGCCAAGCGACAGGCCCACGCCCCAAACCAGACAGCCAACCAGCAACGGGCTGAGGCCCGCGGCGGCTCCCGTGGTAAGCACCAGCTTCGAACTCATGCCTCCGGCAACCAGCACTAGCACAAACGTCGCAAGCACCTCGCAAAACAGGTTTGACCCATAGGAGCGGATCGCCGGTGCTGTGGCGAAGACACCCAGCTTGGCCGCCGGATCGTCCGTGACCTTCCAATGAGGCAGAAAGAAGAGCCATGTTGCGACCGCGCCCAGAAAGCCTCCGCTCACCTGCGCGACTGTGTAGGGCAACACGGTATGCCATGCGCCCGTCTTGATGGCCGCCGCAAAGGTGAAAGCAGGGTTTAGGTGCGCATCTGGCGAGCCAAAGAGCTGCGCCACAAAGATGCCGCTCAGCACGGCGAAACCCCATGCCGTGGTGATAACCATCCAGCCGGCGTTCTCGGCCTTGCTCTTCTTCAGCAGCACGGCCGCCACCACGCCATTGCCCAGCAGCATCAGCACAAACGTCCCCATGAACTCGCCCAGCAAGGGCCCACGCACAATCACGACTCAACTCCTGCGAACATCTCGCCTCTGCTCAGCATGACGCTTTGCGACCCACCTTACATGGGCAGATACTGCTTCGCCAAGGATGTAAATGCAGCCACCTGCTCGCGCTCCCAATCCGCCCCGCGACCGAGTTCGGT
>CAXTJS010000171.1:1772-6537 GCA_964244605.1 uncultured Terriglobus sp.
TTCGGTCGCCATAAGCGATGCCACCTTTGGCGCGATCGCGATAGCAGCACGTGCGTTCAGCAAGAGCGCACGCGTTCGACGGGCAAGCACGTCATCCAGCGTGCGCGCCATCTCCTCCCGCGCGGCCCAGACCACCTCAGCCGCCAGGTAAGGCAAGGCAGGATGCAGCGGCTCTGACAAAGCGTTCGTCGTCGCCAGCGTCCGCAATGGCTGGGCATCGGCACCGTAGACGGCCAGGTCGTCCGCCTCGTTCACGCCTTCGAGCCAGCCATGGATCTTCAGGTTGGCGGTGCGGCACGGCACGTCCGGCAGTTTGCCCAGCGTGGCTGCGTGGTTGACCGTGTCCTCCGCCATGTGACGATAGGTCGTCCACTTGCCGCCGACAATCGTGAGTAAGCCGCTGCTGTCGATGTGAATCGTGTGGTCGCGTGAGAGCGCGCTTGTCTTCGATGCATCGCTGCCAGCTGCCTTGACCAGCGGCCGTATGCCCACGTAGATGCTGAGGATGTCGTCGCGGGTCGGCTTATGGGTCAGGTACTCGCCGGCCGTGCTCAGCACAAACTCGATCTCTTCTTCCAGCGGCTTCGGCTCATAGCTGGGCGCGTCGATGGGCGTATCCGTCGTGCCAACGACGGTGTGCCCGTGCCACGGGATCGCGAACATCACGCGGCCATCGCTCGTACGCGGCACCATGATGGCCGACTGCGCGCGCAGAAAGCTCGCCTCCAGAACCAGGTGGATGCCCTGCGACGGCGATACCATCGTCTGCGCATCGGGCTCGGCCATGCGGCGAACCTCGTCCGTGAAGATGCCGGTTGCATTCACAACCGATTTCGCGTTCACCACGATACGTTCGCCGCTTTCTCGCTCATCGACGACGACGCCGTTCACAAAGCCGTCCCCATCGCGGCGAAGCTCCACCGCTCCGGCATAGTTCAGCAGCGTCGCACCATGGTCCGCGGCGGTCATCACCAGATGCATGAGCAGGCGCGTGTCGTCGAACTGGCCATCGTGGTAGACCACACCGCCGCGCAGCCCCTCCTGCGCGATCGTTGGCAGCCGTTCCAGCGTCTCCGCTTTTGACAGGATGCGCGAGCGCCCAAAGCTGTACTTCACGGCAAGCAGGTCATAGATCTTCATGCCGATGCCGTAGAAGGGCGCCTCCCACCAGGAGTAGTTCGGCACCACGAAAGGCAGGTCATGCACCAGATGCGGCGCGTTCTGCCGCAAGAGGCCGCGCTCCTTCAGCGCCTCCATCACGAGCGACACGTTGCCCTGCTCCAGGTAGCGCACACCGCCATGCACCAGCTTGGTGGAGCGCGACGACGTGCCCTTGCCGAAGTCTTCACGTTCCAGCAACAGCGTCTTGTAGCCGCGCGTCGCGGCGTCCACGGCAACACCTGCGCCGGTCGCGCCGCCGCCGATAATCACAACATCCCACGGCTCCGCGCCACGTTCGCGCACCGCCTGCAACATCCTGTCACGATTCATCAGCACTCCAAAAGTCGTTGCAGCTAGAAGTCCGTTGCCCAATCCACCACGTCTAGATAATTCGTCAGCCCGAGCAGCGCTCGGTCATGCGTCACCAACGTCGCACCCAATGCTTTTGCATGCGCCGCAATCATCAAGTCAAGTGCACTGATCGTCTGCCCTTTGCGCGTCAGTTCCGCGCAAAGTAAGCCATAGGTCTGCGCAGCAGATGAGTCCCAAGCCACAATTAGAAGCTGCGCAAGAAACCTTTCCATAAGATCGCGCGACCGGGTAGCCTCAGGCCGCAACGCAAAGCCAAACCGGATCTCGCCCTCCGTCACAGCGGAAACGGCGACTGAGCAGTAAGTGTTGACTTTGTTCAGCGTGCGGATCGCAGCGGCAGAACGCTTACGCGCCACATAGCTGACCATGTTGGTATCCAGCAGAAAGGATGTTCCGTCTTTCAGAACCACTCCCTCTCCACGGGCGGGCTTGGGTCCCGAGGAATTTCAAAATCCTCCTCGAAACCGCCCATCGCGTCGACAAGGTCGAAATAAGCTCGCCATTGCTCCGGGCTGGTCTTTGGAATGAACGGCTTCTCTTCCTGCTTCGGCAGCTTGCGGAGCGCGTCCTCGACAACCGCCTCTACGGAAGCATACGAGCCGGACTGTACCTGCTCCGCTGCGATGCTGGCCGCCTCTTCCGTAAGTTGAATAGTCATGCCGCATCTCCTGCGTCCATGCTGAGCGCCGCGTACGAGCCTGTCAACACGAACTCACCGTGGCGCATTCCAACCCTTCGCCCGCTCCACCGCCTCCTGCCATCGCCCATAGAGCGCATCCATCGCACCACGATCTGCCTTCGGCTCAAAGCGCGTGCCGCCTTCCTGCTCGCGGCGAATCTCATCGAGGGACGACCAGAAGCCGACCGCCAGCCCGGCCAGATACGCAGCGCCCATCGCTGTCGTCTCGAGGCATGCGGGCCGGTACACCGGCACGCCCAGCAGGTCTGCCTGAAACTGCATGAGCATGTCGTTGGCCGTGGCACCGCCATCGACGCGTAGCTCGGCCAGCGACGCGGGCGTGTCGTTGTTCATGGCGCGCAGCACGCCCGTCACCTGCAGCGCGATGCTCTCAAGCGCCGCGCGCGCGATGTGGCCCTGCGTGGTGCCGCGGCCGATGCCCAGCATGGTGCCCGACGCGTAAGGGTCCCAGTGCGGTGCGCCAAGGCCGGTAAAAGCCGGCACGAACATCACGCCACCCGTATCCGGCACGGAGCGCGCCAGCGCTTCCACGTCGCCACTCTTCCCAATGATGCCGAGACCGTCGCGCAGCCATTGCACCACCGCGCCACCGATAAAGACGCCGCCCTCCAGCGCAAACTCAGGCTTGCGGTCCACCGAGCAGGCCAGCGTCGTGAGCAGGCGCTGCTCGCTCAGCCGGAAGTCGCCGCCAATGTGCTGCAAGAGAAAGCAGCCGGTGCCGTAGGTGTTCTTCGCATCGCCGGGCCGGGTACACATCTGCCCAAACAGCGCGGACTGCTGATCGCCTGCGATGCCGGCAATCTCAACGCCTTCCAGACCCAGCGTGGTCGACACCGGGCCGAGTTTTTCGCTGGACCACACCACCTCCGGCATCATGGAGCGCGGCACGCGCAGCAACCGCAGCAGTTCGTCGTCCCATCGGTCTTCCACGATGTTGTAGAGCAGGGTGCGCGAAGCGTTGGTGCGGTCGGTCACGTGGCGCTTGCCGCTGGTCAGGTTCCAGATGAGCCAGCTATCGATCGTGCCGAAGGCAAGCTCGCCGCGCTCCGCCTTCTCGCGCGCGCCACTCACGTTGTCCAAAATCCACGCGACCTTGGTCCCCGAAAAGTACGGGTCAAGCCGCAGGCCGCTGCGCCGGCGCACCTCGTCCTCGGCACCACTCGCGGTCAGGTCGGCGCACATGGCAGCGGTACGGCGGTCTTGCCAGACAATGGCGTTGTAGACGGCCTTGCCCGTCGCGCGGTCCCACACGACGGCGGTCTCACGCTGGTTCGTAATGCCGAGCGAAGCCACGTCGCGCGGCCGCACACCGGCACGGCCCAGCACCTCAACCGCGGCACTCAGCTGGCTGGTGAGGATTTCAAACGGGTCGTGCTCCACCCAGCCGGTCTTCCCTTCCGGAAAGATCTGCTTGAACTCATGCTGCGCCGTGCCCACGATCTTGCCCGCGCGGTCAAACAGGATCGCCCGCGAACTCGTCGTTCCCTGATCCAGCGCCAGAACATACTCAGCCATGCCCACCTCGACAGCGCTGTGCAGACGATCAGGCCTGCCTGCACGCGGCGTTGCCAAGGTACCACCTGGAACAAGGCATAGTCCTTACGTCTTGTTATTGCGTAACGTCCACGCTTGTCGAGCGGCAAACTAAAGTCCACGAGGCAAGGTGAACCCCGGTGCCAGGTATGGCCGCAGCGCCTTCCACGGCACCTCCGTGTCGTCTATCGGGGAGACCCTTGGCGCAACCGAGTACTCCGGCCAGCTCACGCTGATGCCTGTGTCTGTCAGCGTCCAGTTGCGCACGTCGCTAATCACGCGCAGGACTGCCTCACTCTTCGGCCCCTTCACCTCGTCGTAGAGGCTGGACGCGTTGTCGCCGCTCTTCAGCTGCGCCCAGCACTGCTCCGCCATCACCCGCTGCCACGGCGTACCCGCACGAAAGACATCGCCCACCCGCAACGCGCGCTTCTGCGTAAGCAGCCATGTGAGCTTGCTGAAGTCCTCACTCGGATGCGCGGCACCATGGCCCATAACTTCATAACTCACGTCCGCGTGCGCCCGGCCACCTTCAACCTTGGGCAACGTGACCTCCACCGAGGCGTCCACCGCATCGGCCATGTTCGCCGCATCCCATGCCACTGCGGCATCCTGCTGCAACGCTGCACGTTGCGCTGCCGCGACCACGCCGGCGTTCCAGGCCATCCACTGCGGATCGTTCGTCTGCGCCTCAGGCCAGGTCGCTACGAGTTGACCGAAGCCGTGAAACGCAGGAGCACCACTTGTGTCGTCCGCACTGTTGGGCTGCAGTAGATACATCGACCGCGTCAGGAAGAGCACACCGGCTATACGCGCCGTTGCATGCTTCAGTCCTTCTGTATGCTCGCGGTACGACCCCAGCATGCAGCGGGACAAGGCGGGCAGGTCGGGCTTTTTCGCTGGTTCTTTTGCGGCGGGATCGGTCGTCCCCGGCACACCACATCCGGTCTGCAGCCACTGCAGCCAGCGCAGCTGGTCGATGCGCAGCTTGCTCACGCT
>CAXTJS010000172.1:0-6473 GCA_964244605.1 uncultured Terriglobus sp.
CGTCCCATTCCTCTTGCAGGATGCGCGCAATGTCCGCATCCGCATCACGCGCATTGCGACCGGCATCCCTGCAGGCTCAGATATCGAGTATGCGGATGAGGTGACGATGAGCCGCGCGATGGAGCATCGCCGCGAGGTCTAGCTAGGGAAGATCCTCAAGTCGCCTCCCGTCATTTCCTTCGGCAGGTCGAGCCCAAGCATCGCTAGCATCGTCGGCGACAGGTCGCGCAACGAACCACCTTCGCGCAACGAGAAGCCGTGCCCTTGCTCCGTCACCGCAATCAGCGGAACCGGATTGGTAGTATGCGCCGTGTGCGGACCGCCCGTGACTGGGTCGATGAGCATCTCCGCATTGCCGTGATCGGCGGTGATGAGCCACGAGCCGCCGTTGCGCTTGAGCGCTGCGTAAATCTCGCCCAAGCACGCATCGACCGTCTCAACGCCCTTGACGGTCGGCTCCATCTTACCGGAGTGACCGACCATGTCGGCATTGGCGAAGTTCACCACCACCACGTCGAAAGCCGTGTCGTCAATGGCCTTGAGCACCGTGTCGCAGATGCCGCGTGCGCTCATCTCGGGCGCGAGATCGTAGGTGGCGACCTTTTGCGACTGCACCACCTCACGCTCTTCTCCGCTGAACGGCTTCTCGATGCCGCCGTTGAAGAAATAGGTGACGTGCGCGTACTTCTCCGTCTCGGCAACGCGCAGGTTGCGCAACTCGTGCGTGGCCATCACGTTGGCGAGCAGGTTGTCCATGCTCTCGGGCTCGATAACCATCGGCACTTTAAACTTCGGATCGTACTGGGTCATGGAGATATAGCGCAGCTTCTGCGGAACGCCATTGCGCGGGATCTCGAGGTCAAGCTCGTCGGCCTTGGGCAGGTCGCGCGCGTCATTCGCGGTGAGGCCGCCTTCCATGATGCGGGCGAGCACGCGGGTGATCTGGCGGACCCGGTCAGAGCGGTAGTTGAAGCAGATACAGAGATCTTCGTCCTCAATGGTCGCGACTGGCTTGCCGTCGCTATCCGTGCACACGAATGGGATGATGAACTCGTCCGTGATGCCGTTCGCGTAGCTCTCGCGAACACGTGCGACGGCGTCGCTGTATGCCCCACCCTCCGCAACGCCCTTCACCATGGCGTCGAAGACCTTGCGCTCGCGATCCCACTTCAGGTCGCGATCCATCGCATAGTAGCGGCCTGAGCACGATGCGAGCTTGCCGACGCCGATGGTGCGGAACTGCTGCTGTAGCTGTTCCAGATAGCCCGCGCCCGAGGTCGGCATGGTGTCGCGGCCGTCGAGAAACGCATGCACGAACACGTCACTCGCACCATGCTGCGAACAGAGCTTCAGCAGAGCGTAGAGATGGCGCTGGTGCGAGTGCACGCCTCCGTCACTCACGAGTCCGAACAGGTGGATGGCTCGTCCGCGCTCCAGAGCAGCCTTCACCGCGTCCACGAGCAGCGGCAACGTGAAGAACTCGCCCTTGTCGATGAGCGCGTCGATGCGCGTGATGTCCATGCGTACCACGCGGCCCGCGCCAAGGTTCAGATGGCCGACCTCGCTGTTGCCCATCTGCCCATCCGGCAGTCCGACGAAGTGCTCACTCGCCCGGATGATAGTATTCGGGTACTCGCGCAGCAGCTTGTCATACGTGGGCTTGCGCGCCTGCGCGATGGCGTTGCCGTGCGTTTCGGTGCGGATGCCCCAGCCGTCAAGGATGGTGAGGATCAGTGGCTTGCGGCGGGGCATCGGCACTCCAGAAAAGCAAATCCTTTCGCTATGCTACGGGATGACAATCAGCAACGGCACGACCGTGAGCTACTCGCCCGCGTTGACCGACTCCACTCCAAGGAACTCCGCCGTCTGCCCGAGCTCTTCTTCGATCCGCAGCAGTTGGTTGTACTTCGCAATGCGGTCCGTACGCGATGCCGAGCCGGTCTTGATCTGGCCCGCGCCGGTGGCAACGGCCAGGTCAGCGATGAATGTATCCTCGGTTTCGCCCGAGCGGTGCGAGATGATCGAGGCATAGCCGTAGCGGCGTCCGAGTTCGATCGCCTCCAGCGTTTCGGAGATGGTGCCAATCTGGTTGACCTTGATCAGAATGGCATTGCCGACGCCCTTCTCGATGCCCTCGCGTAGCCGTTTCGTGTTCGTCACGAACAGGTCATCACCCACAAGCTGGCAGCGGTCGCCGATCTCGTCGGTCAGGATCTTCCAGCCGTCCCAATCGTTCTCCGCAAGACCGTCTTCGATCGAGATGATGGGGTACTGGCGCACCCAGTCGGCCCAGTAAGCCGCCATCTCGGCCGAGCTCTTCTCCGTTTTGTCGGACTTCTTGAAGACGTACTTGCCGGTCTCTGCACTAAAGAACTCACTCGATGCGGGATCAAGCGCAAGCGCGATGTCGTCGCCGACAGAGTAGCCGGCGAGCTCGATCGCTTCAAGGATGACGTCGATAGCTTCGACATTGGACTTTAGCGACGGTGCGAAGCCGCCTTCATCGCCGACTGCGGTGTTGTAGCCCTTCTTCTTCAGCACACCCTTCAGAGTGTGAAAGGTCTCCGCGCCCCAGCGCAGCGCTTCGCTGAAGCTCTCTGCGCCGACGGGCATGATCATGAACTCCTGGAAATCCACGTTGTTATCCGCGTGCGCGCCACCGTTCAGGATGTTCATCATCGGCGTCGGCAGCAGGCAGGCGTTCACGCCGCCCAGGTAGCGGTAGAGCGGCAGCTTCAGCGCGTTTGCCGCGGCACGTGCGGTCGCCATGGAGACGGCAAGAATCGCGTTCGCGCCGAGGCGGCTCTTGTTCGGCGTGCCGTCGAGCGACAGCATGGTCGCGTCGACAAGGCGCTGATTGCTGGCATCGATGCCGGTCAGTTCGGGCGCAAGTACGCTTTCCACGTTCTCGACGGCCTGCAGCACGCCCTTGCCCAGGTAGTACTCCTTGTCTCCATCGCGCAGCTCAGCGGCCTCATGCTCGCCGGTTGAGGCGCCGCTAGGCACCGCGGCGCGACCCAGGGCACCGCCGCTCAGCACCACGTCGGCCTCCACGGTTGGATTGCCACGGCTGTCGAGGATTTCGCGCGCTTTGATGGAAACGATCTCAGTCATCGTGCTGGTCTGTCCTTCTGCCGGTACTCCCGGCGAAACAATGCGATGCGCGAGCCGGTCGTTCAATCGCGGGCGGCGATCGACAGCAATTTGCGCGCCGCCCGCGCCGAGGATCGTGTCGAGAAACTCTGCCATAGCCGCCCTGCTCGTGTGGCGTTTGACCGCCAGCGCAAGCGTGATTCTAACAGGGACAATGTGCAGAGACCCGCATCCGCGAGAGATGTTGACAAGCCGGATACGGCGACGCCGAAGCAGAGGACGTGGCGCTCTCTTTCCGCTAGCCTCAGGGCAGCCACATGTCCACACCGCGCTCAGCGAGCGCCCGGAGGTACCACCGTGAAGCCCCTGCACCTGGCCGCCCTCTTCCTTCTTGCCGCGCCTGTTGTCGCACAGCAGAGTGGCGTTTCGCACCCGACGGAGAGCACGATCGACAGCACGCCCGCCCCGCAGGCCACCGTGCCGGTCGTCAGCGCGCCGGTGATGGTGGTCGCTCCCGCAGAGTCGGGTACACGAGCCCAGGCGAGCGCTTCGCGCACCACCTCTGCCGACGAAAGTTCGCCCGCTGTCACGCTGAAGCGGCATGATCTTGCCAAGTTCGAAGCGGACCCGGATGCGGGCATCGTGACCGAGGTTCCGCAGAAGCCGAACGAATTGTCAGAAGGCACGCTGCTGCGTGTGCGGCTCAAAACATCCATCGAGACGGCGACCACGCAGCCCGGCTCCATCTTCAAAGCGGAGCTGACTGAGCCGGTACAGCACATGGGCCGCGTTGTGGTTCCGGCCGGCTCCACGCTGGAAGGTCGCGTGACGGAGGTTCGCGGCGGCAAGCGCTTCCGCGGTGCCGCGCTGATTCACCTGCAGGCGGAGCGCATCATCCTGCCTGACGGCACACGCATGCCCGTGCATGCCGCTGTCATCGATACGGACCGTTATGGCAGCACGCGAACCGATGCGGAAGGGAACGTGATCCGCAAAGACCATGTAAAAGAGACACTCGCGGTGATGTCACTGACGACCGGCAGCGCCGCGGCAGCAGGCGGTGTGATCGGCGGAGTTCCTGGTGCGCTTGTGGGCGCGGGCATCGGGGCGGGGGTAAGCACGGTGTGGTGGCTCAAGCAGGACCGCCAGACCCAGCTGCCGGTCGACACCCTGGTGGTGATGGCGCTGACTTCTCCTCTGGAGATCACGCCGCTGGTGCGTGAGCCGGAGTTCTCAACAGCACCTGCTGTGCGGAGCGAACCGACGGCACAGGATGCGACCGCCCCTGCAAAACCGGCAGCTGCGGCGCAGTCGTTCGTCCCCGCGAATTAACGCGGCAGGCCTTCGAACGAATTTGGCTCATCGAGAAGGTCCATGCCGAAGCGCGCGAGTTCGCGCTTCTGCATGGAGTAGTCGACCAGAAAGCCAACGCCGATGGCCACGTTGATGACGCCGGCACCTGCCACAATCAACACGGGCCTGACCTGCAAGACTGCCCAGAGAATCAAGCCAAACAGCCCAAGGCCGACGCCGACCGAGATCAGCACAATTGCGGCGCGCCGCGTGTTAGCCAGACTGCGCAGAGGGTCGCGCACTCGCTTCGCTTCTTGCTCTACGGTGCCGATTGCCTGCTCGATCTCGGCGATGGACATACCGCGGTTGAGCATCGCGATGCGTTCCTGCGAGCGCAACTCTTTGGTGCGCATCTCGGAGATGATGCCGGCAACACCAAGACCAAGAATCATGGCGCAACCGGCGACGGGTACAACGAACGGGCTGTCGAAGATCTGTGACATGGGTATTTCCCTCCAATGCCGCCGTTAGACCGGGTAACCTTCGCTAAGTTTCATGATTGTTGCTGAAACTTTTCGTGGGATGCTCGGTCTTACCGGACCTTGCTCATCGACACCGATTTCGAGACGATCGTGCGCGATCACCAGCAGCGTGTCTTCCGCACGCTTGTGCGGTTGACGGGCTCGCAAGAGCATGTAGACGACCTTGCGCAGGAGGTCTTCTTTCGGCTCTATCGCGCGCTGCCCGGCTTTCACGGAGAGGCCCTGGTGACCACTTATCTGTACCGCATCATTGTGAACGTCGCGCAGGATGAGTGGAAGCGCCGCCGTCGCGAGCAGGCAGTCGCTTCCCTCTCCGATGAGGAGACTGCATGGGAAGACCGGCTGGCGCATACGGCACCGGGTGCTGACGAGCAGCTGGAAGAGCGCGAGACGCATGCGCTGGTTGAAGCACATCTACGGAGGCTGAGCGCCATCGAGCGAACTGTGCTGGTGCTCTACCATCAGGAAGAGCGCAGTTACCAGCAGATTGCGGAGTCGCTGCATCTGCCCATCGGCACCGTACGGACGCATCTGCACCGCGGCAGACACAAACTTCGGCTCGCATTAGCGGCATCGAAAGGAGCACGACATGCAAGCGCAAGAGAGTGAACGCGCAGTGGCAGAGATGGAGCAGATCGTCCGTGCTCTTGAGATAGCGCCGATGGTGAACGTGCCGCAGGACTTCGCCTCGCGCGTGATGGGCCAACTGCCTGTCCGGAGGCGCTCGCCAGTGACGGTCCTGCACCGGCAGACGCTCGGGAAACGTGCGGCGTTTGCAGGAGTCGCCCTTCTGCTTTGCGCGATGGTGGCCGTCTCACCAACCGCAGCGCGTGGCAGTTCCCTCTCCGTTGCAACGGAGTGGGCGTGCTGTCTGCAACTACTGGGACTGATGCTGTTGATCGGTATGTTGCGCCGCGCAGGCGCGTAGCTAAATCACCGGACCTGCGCCAGCAGCCTGTTCCACGTCTTGGTATTACGCCGCCAGCTCTTCTTCAGGTCTTCGAGGATGCGGCCGAAGTCGCCGTGCCCCTTCAACTTGTTCCAAAGCGGATTGCGTGAGAACCACGGAAAGTTCTCATTGCCCAGGTAGATGGCGCGACGCAGCCAGTGCAGCGCCTCGCTCTCGTCGCCTTCGACCGCGAAGTAGGTGGCGAGGCGGTAGGCCATCTCGCTGTCTGCCTCGGCTGCCGCGAGCGTCTCGTCCACGATGAAGCTGGCCGCCTTGTCACGCTGACCAAGCTGCGCGTAGCACATGGCAATCGTTGGAAATACGATGCGCAGCGAGTCGTCTTCGCTTGTGACGGCTTCCATCGTCTCGATGGCGCGCTCAAGCTCGCCCGTCCGCATGAACTGGTAGCCCTTTGAGATGCGCAGCAGCGGCTGCTTCGGCTCGAGCGTTAAGCCCTTCTCGATCTCGTCTGCCGCAAGCTCCATTTGGTTCTGGTACTGGTACACCCGCGCGCGGTGGTTGTAGACCACCGCGGCGTTTGAGGGATTGAGGCGGAGCGCGGTGTTGAACTGGTCAAGCGCCTCCTCGTACATGCC
>CAXTJS010000173.1:0-6456 GCA_964244605.1 uncultured Terriglobus sp.
GACACCGGGACGCTACGGCATTCGCGGCATTCCCGCGCTGCTCGTCTTCAAGGACGGCAAGGTCGCCGACCAGATCGTCGGTTATGTGCCGAAGGATACGATCGACAAGTCGGTCACCAAGGTGCTGGCGGAAGTCACCGCGTAAACGTACCAAGTGAGTGTGCGAAGGCCCGGAGCTGATCCGGGCCTTTTGCTGCGCTGTTTACACTGCACCTATGCTCGACTGGACTCTGTTCCGCCTGTTGATCGTCGCCGTGCTCATTCTGGCCACCGCCTTCTTTGTGGCCGCCGAGTTCGCGATCGTGTCGGTGCGCGAGACACGGTTGAACCAGTTGCTCTTGCAGAACCGGCCCGGTGCGGGTGCCGCGTTACGGCTGAAGCGCGAGATCGACGACTTCCTAGCGGCAAACCAGCTTGGCGTCACGCTCTGTTCTCTCGCCCTGGGCTGGCTTGGCGAGGCCGCCGTTGCGGAGCTTCTTGAGCGCATGATCCATCGCTCGAACCTGCTGCACCGCCTCACCTTTCTGCAAAGTCATGCAACGGCGCTGTCGCACAGTGTGGGTGTGGTGGGTGCCTTCGCGCTCATCACGTTCCTGGAGGTTGTGCTGGGCGAGCAGGTGCCCAAGTCGCTGTCACTGCAGCGCGGCGAACGCATCGCGCTCGCGGTCGCCGGGCCGATGGATGTATTCATCCGCCTTACGCGGCCCGCGATCCGCCTGCTGAAATCGTCGACCGCACTGGTGCTCAAACTCTTTCGCGCGCCAGTACGAGCCGAGGCGGGCGAGGTGCACTCGCCGGAGGAGATCAAGCTGGTCGCCACGGCAACACGCGAGAGCGGCATGCTGCCCGAGTTCCAGGAGCGGCTGATCCACCGCGCCATTGACCTGAATCATGTGACGGTGCGCGAGATCATGACGCCGCGCGGCCGCATCTTCGGGCTGCCTGCGGACATGCCCGTGGAGCTTGCCTCGGCCCGCATCATCGATGAGCAGCACTCCCGCGTGCCGGTGTACGACCCGGCACTCGGTACGGAACACATCGTTGGCATCGTGTACTCGAAGGACGTGTCGCGGCTGATGCATTATCGCCGCGACAGCCGTCTGCCCGCAGCCTACGACAAAGCATCCGTCCAACTAAGGACCATCATGCGTGATGCGCTTGTCGTGCCTGAGACCAAGCTGGCGGTTGAGCTCTTGCAGGAGTTTCAGGAGCGCCGCCGCCAGATTGCAATCGTGGTGGACGAGTTCGGGTCGACCGTGGGGCTCGTCACGGCGGAGGACGCGCTGGAGCAGCTCGTGGGCGAGCTCGAAGATGAGTTCGACACCTCCGGCAGTGCCATCCCAGCCGCAGTACAAGGGCGGCGTGCTCTTGACCTTGACGGCACGGTGACGCTGCGTGATCTCACGACACAGCTGAACTGGAGCTTTCCGCGCGAGGGTGGCGTTGAGACGCTCGCGGGCTTTCTGCTGGCACAACTCGGCCATCTGCCCATGAAAGGCGAGTCGCTGGAGTATGCAGGCCGGCGCTTTACCGCATCGGAGCTGGATGGCCGGCGCATCAGCCGCATCCGCGTGGAGCAGTTGCCTGAGCCGCAGCGGCAGAGCGATGCCGAGACGGAGAGCGGGCGCGAACAGGTGCGCGCGCAATGACGTCTCCGCGCTTGCCGCCGTTGCTGCGGCGTGTGTTGCTGACTCTGCCGGTACTTTGGCTCATTGTGTCGTTCGTGTTTCTGCTGATCCACCTTGTGCCAGGTGATCCGGTTGCGCAGATGATGGGCGAGGGTGCGAGCGCGACGGACCTCTCTGCTCTTCGCCATGCGTACGGACTCGACGCCTCGTTGCCCGTGCAGTATGCGCGCTACTGGATTGGCATCTTTCATGGCGACCTTGGCCTCAGCCTGCGTTCGCACGATCCGGTGCTGCGGCTGATTGCGCAGCGGTATCCGTACACGCTGGTGCTGTCGCTTCTGTCGCTCGCCATTGCACTGATTCTTGCTGTGCCGGCGGGCGTTGTGTCGGCGCTGCGGCGCGGGCAGGCTGCGGACCGCGCCATTGGTGTGCTATCGCTCTTCGGCTTGTCGTTCCCGAACTTTGCCCTCGGGCCGATGCTGATACTCCTGTTCTCCATCCGGCTTGGCTGGCTGCCTGTTTCCGGCGCGGGTGCGGGATCGATCTTCAGCACGGATACGTTGCTGCACCTGCTGCTGCCGGCGTTCACGCTGGGCTTGTCGTTGGCAGCGATCCTCACACGCATGGTGCGCACGTCGATGCTTGAGGAGCTAGGGCAGGACTACATCCGCACGGCGCGCGCAAAGGGGCTAAGCGAGCAGCGCGTGCTGTATCGCCACGCGCTGCGCAATGCGCTGGTGCCGGTGCTGACGGTGATCGGCCTGCAGTTCGGCTCACTGCTTGCGGGCGCAATCGTGACGGAGACGATCTTCTCCTGGCCCGGTATCGGGCGGCTTACCATAACGAGCATCAGCAACCGCGACTACGCCGTGGTGCAGGGCTGTACGCTGACCATCGGCCTGACGTATCTCGCGGCAAATCTGCTGACGGACTTCGCCTACACGCTGGCGAACCCGCGCATGCGCTCGTCGTAACTTCACGTAAAGGTTCTGACGCGGGTTAGCCCCGTCGCTTACACTGCCGGTGTGTCGAATCGTTTTCTCTGCCCGCACACGCTCTGGCTTCTGGTTGCCAGCCTCACCCTTGCGGCCGGCACCCATGCGCAGAGTGGATCAGGCTCGCAAGGGAACAACCCAAGGCCGCTCGTGCCGCGCATTCCCGGTCACAGCCTGCGCGGTTTCACCGTGCCTGACGTGCCGGTGCACCCTGAGCCCGCGGCTACGGACTTCAAGGATGCGAAGTACAACGTCAGCTTTCACGTGCCCGCTGGCTGGAACTTCGAACGGAAGGACGGGGTGCTGTCGAACTTCGGCCTGGAGACCCGGTCAACGCGGCGGCGCACTGACGTACGCGGTGTAGCAGCGATCAACTTCAATCCATGGCCGCCGACCACCTTTGCCGGAGCGATCTTTTACTACTCCGTCATCGCAAAGGCTGAGGCCGCAGAGTGCGCGGCGCAAACGAGCAGCCGCTCGGTAAAGCCGATGCCGGATGTGGAGGTTGCTTCCATCCCGTTCCACCACGGCCGCGATCACCACGGCTCCGTTTGCACCGAGGCGCGCGACGAGGTGTTTACGGCCATGCGCGGTGGCGCATGTCTCCGCTTTGACCTGGTGGTGAACACCTTCTGCTCTGAGACGAGCGGTGCGATGGACTTGAACGCAGACCAGCTGAAAGATGTGGACACCCGGCTCGGCGGCATCCTCGATTCGGTGCGGATCGCGAAGTAGGTGACGAAACCGGGTACCCATCCTTTCGTCGCTTCTGACGAAAGGGTGGGTTGCAAACGTTTGAGGCGCTTCAGAACCCATCCTTTGCGATGGAGCTGCAAAGGATGGGGCACCCGGTTACTGTGGCAGCTCGACCTGCTCCACTTTGATTTGCCCGGAGCGGATCGTCACAAACGCCATCGCGATTGGAAGGCTGAAGCGCCTTGGGCCAACGCTGCCCGGATTCAAGTAGGTGACTCCATTCACCTTGTGCAACGCAGGCTTGTGCGAGTGCCCGCTGACCACAACGCGCACACCTGCTGCGGTCGGCTCGATGTCCAGATCGGCAATGGAGTGAACCAGGTAAAACAGCACACCGCCGAGCCGCACCATCTCCGTCGCAGGCAGAAGCGAGCACGGCCCGGCCAGGTCGATGTTGCCGCGGATCGCTGTCACGGGCGCGATGCTCGCAAGGCGCTCAAGGATGAGTGGGTCGCCCACGTCGCCCGCGTGCAGAATGTGATCGACACCGAGAAGCGCGTTCGTGACAGCCGGCCGTAGTAGCCCGTGTGTGTCGCTGAGGACGGCGATACGCGTATCCGGTTCCGTGTTCGGCATTCCGTCTCACCTTTGCCAACGCAGCAAGCTCGCCTGCACTAAAAGCATAACGACTTAGATTCGCGGCGAGGCCAGTGGTGGACGCAGCGGCCCATAATCGGAGTCCATGCACACTGCAGCAGCAACCGGACCGGGCAGCCCCATGCCCAATGCGCAGCTTGTGCGTGAGTACCTGACGTGCCTGCGCGTGGAGCGCGGCCTGCGTCCGCTGACATGCGACAGCTATGCCAAGGACCTGGAGCAGTTCTCGGAGTTTCTGGAACAGCGTGACCGCCTCTTGCTGACGGCAGCGCACGCGGACGTTGCCGAATGGATGGAGCACCTGCGCGCGCACGATCGCACCGACCGATCGGTGGCCCGCAAGCTGAGCTGCCTGCGCGGCCTGTACAAGTGGCTCTTGCTCGACAAGCGCCTGGCGCACGATCCGACGATGCATGTCGAGGCTCCGTCCACCTGGAAGGTCTTGCCGAAGTCGCTTGCGGAATCGGACATGCAGGCGATGCTTGAGGGCGCGCAGATCAGCGCGTCGTACCCACAGGCTGATGCATTTGCCTTGCGCGACCACGCCATCCTTGAGGTGCTCTACGCGGGTGGCCTGCGCGTGGGCGAGCTTGTGTCGCTTCGTGTGGAAGACCTTCAGCTAGAGCAGGGCCGTGCGCACGTGCGCGGCAAGGGTGATAAGGAGCGCATCGTGCCGCTCGGCATGCAAGCCTGCAATGCCGTTCGCACGTACCTGGATCGCGGCCGCGTGTCGCTGGTGCGGCGCGGTGTGCAGCGCACGCTCTTTCTTTCGCACACGGGCCGGCCGCTGACGACACAGTGGGTGTGGCAGATTGTGAAAAGCCGCAACAGCAATGCAAGTCCGCACAAGCTGCGGCACAGCTGCGCCACGCACATGGTGGAGCACGGTGCCGACCTGCGCAGCGTGCAGACGATGCTCGGCCACGCCGACATCGCAACGACGCAGGTCTATACGCATCTTGCCCTTGGCCGATTGAAAGAGGTGCATCGACTGCATCATCCGCGCGGCAAGCGCCACCTGGCGAAGACGGCATGAGCTGCCAGCCGCGCGCACTCGCAGCGCAGTTCCTGCACATGCTGCAGAACGAGCGCGGAGCCTCCGAGCACACCGTGCGTGCCTACACGCGTGAGGTGCACGGCTTTGCCGACTACCTCTGCGAGACGCTGGGCGAGAGCGTGTTCATGAACGCCGTGGAGCACACGCACATCCGCGGTTATCTTGCCGTGCTGTACGACCGCGGCCTGACGAAGGCCTCTGCCGCGCGCGCACTTGCTGCCGTGCGCTCCTGGTTCAAATGGCTTGCGCGTGGCGGCCACGTGCAGCAGAATGCGGCATCGCTTGTCTCCACACCCAAGCTGCCGAAGCACCTGCCGCGCGTGCCGTCCGTGGAAGATGTGAATCGCGTCCTCGACGGCATCGATCAGCCAGCCGAGAACGATGAAGAGGGAAGCGCCGCCACCTGGCCCGAGCGCGACCGCGTGATTTGGGAGCTGCTTTACGGCTGCGGCATCCGCAATTCAGAGCTTGTCGGCATCAACATGGCCGACATCCAGTGGTCGAACGATGCCATCCTGGTGCGCGGCAAGGGCCGCAAGGAGCGCTACGTCCCGCTCGGCGATGCCGCGGCAGAAGCGGTGCGGGCCTACCTTGCCATCCGTCAAGAAACACTCGCCGCAGCTGGCAAGCTGATCCTGCTGCAGGACGGTCCGTTGCTGATTAATCGAAGAGCGCGCGGCACAGCCCGGCTTACCACTCGCTCTGTGGGGCGTATTGTCAAAGCCGTCGCCGTTAGCCGCGGCCTGCCTGCCGATGTGCATCCGCACACACTGCGCCACGCCTTCGGCACCCACATGCTTGAGGAGGGTGCCGATCTGCGCGCCATCCAGGAACTGCTCGGGCACGAGCGGCTCTCCACGACGCAGCGCTACACGCAGCTAACGGTGAACCAGATTCAGCAGGTGTACGACCGCAGCCACCCTCGCGCGTAGCTGTTTCGCGAGCCGTAGCATCGTGGTCCGCTGCATCTGAGCGCGATATACTCAGGGTAGCGTCCGGCAGCCGCCACCGCCCGCATCTCGGGCAGGTTCACGCCGCGCTTTCGTTCTGAGGCAGGCCTCGGAAGCAGGGACAAAGCTTGATTAACAGCGTACTCGCCAAGGTTTTCGGCACCAGCAATGAACGCGCCGTGAAGCGCATGCAGCCGCTCATCGACCAGATCAACGGGCTGGAGCCGGCCATCTCCGCTTTGAGTGATGCGGAGCTGCGCGCGAAAACTGCGGAGTTCCGCGAGCGTGTCACCGCACGCACCGCGAACCTGACGGACCGCGACGAGATCATCGCCGAGGAGAAAGTCGTTCTCAACGAGCTACTTCCTGAGGCCTTCGCCGTGGTGCGTGAGGCTGGCAAACGCGCCGTGAACATGCGCCACTTTGATGTGCAGCTGATCGGCGGTATGGCACTGCACCAGGGAAAGATCGCC
>CAXTJS010000174.1:0-417 GCA_964244605.1 uncultured Terriglobus sp.
CACCAGCCTGCCTACGAAGAGAAAGCGTCCGGATGCCGTCTGAACGCTGCCGCTCGAAGCCGGCCACAGCTGCAGGTCGACGCCATTTTCGACAAGTTCAACCACGCGGCCTCGCGGTGTCACAGGCAGAGCGGCTCGCGTGCGCGGGTTGCTGACGAGTAGCACGGCGGCATCGCGCTTACCAGGAAGCAGCGTGTTGACGGCGGCGCTGAGGCTGCGGCCAAAGCCAATCAGCAGCCGAATCGGTAGCGACTCCTCCTTGCGAAAGGCAGCGGGGTATTCCATACCGCCGTTCATCGGGCCGATGAGCACGGGAACGCCCAGGCCGAAGAGCAGCGAAGGAAAGCGCGGCGACACGGGTATGGGCTGGTGCACCACCGTGCCTGGCGCGCGCAGGCCGCGCGTCGCGCGCATCGC
>CAXTJS010000174.1:427-6447 GCA_964244605.1 uncultured Terriglobus sp.
CAAGGCCGAAGGTCGCCTCGGAGATGCGGCGCGGCAGCAGCAACGATGCTCGATAGAAGAGCTTCTGCAGCAGAAGGTCTGGCACGAAGTGCAGACGATCCGACTCGTGCGGAAAGAGCTCCTCGAGCTCGGCACGCGTGCGTTCATGCGTGACGAGCAGCGCGTCGATGCCGCGCGCTCGTAGCACGCGGAAGTAGTGGTAGGGCAGGGAAGCCTCGCCGCCGAAGCGTACCGACGCATGCTCGGCGACGATGAGCACGCACAGCGCTGCTGGGCTTGCCTCGTTCACGGCCCGCTCAGGCCTTTGCGCCGAAGAGGCGGTAGTAGCCCATGCGCCCGACCATCGACTTGGCCATCTGCTCGCAGCCGTAGCGCGTTGGTGTGAGTTCCACGAAGGGCAACGGCTTTTGTTGCTGGACATCCGCGAGGTCCTGCGCCTGAGCCTCGGGACCGATCACTTCAGGCAGCCACCACTTCGCCTCGCCGCCGGCGTGGAAGCACTTCAGCGTCTTCCACGGCTCGCTGCGCAGGATTGCCGCGCCGCCCGCGCCCAGCTTGCGGCGCACACGCTTCGCCTGGGTGCGATGCCAGCAGACCCACAGGTTCGGATCAAGATAGCCGCCGCCCTGCCGCATCGCAATCGCAGCCCAGACGATCGCCTCCACATGCATGGCGCGCGGCAGCGACGTGCCGCCCAGCTTCCCGATGAGCCAGTCGACCCACTCCAACTCTTCCATGTCCGCGCTCAGCCGCCAGTGCGCCACGCCGATGTCGACGTGTCGCGCGAGGGAGATCTTCGCATCGAGTGCGGCACGCACGACCTCCGGCAGTAGGAGGCAGTTGGGCGCCTGCCACATCAGCAGAAGGCCGCTCGCGGGTGTCTGCTCAAAGCGGAAGCGGTTCGGGAAGTAGAGGTCCGGGTCGAGCAGTACCATCTCTTCCGCTGGCGCGGAGAGCAAGAGCGGGTCGGTGATCTTGCGCCAGCACGGGTGCCCGTGACGGAAAGCGCGCAGGTTCGGGTACGCGGCGAAACGCGTTGCCTCCGCGTCGTTCAGGTCGGCCTCGGCGAACACGCTGCAACGGTGTCGCGAATCGGGCACGATGCTTGCGACGGCCTCTTCCAACTCGGTGCGGTCTGCGGGGCTGTCGGTAATCAGGTGCAGGTACAGATCGTCCGCGCTATTCGCAAGCAGGCTGCTGATTGCTAGCCGCGCATAGCCGAGCGACTTGGGCGACAGCACCATGTATACGGGCCGATGCGTGCTCATGCGGTCTGCCTATCGAGTGTGGAGCCGATCGCCTTGGCAAGGTCGTCCACGGCGGGTTCGAGAAAGATGCGTTCGTGATCGCCGGGGATCTCGTGGATGTCGACGCCCTCGGCGAAGAGCTTGTGCCAGCCCATGTCGCGTGGGCCGCTGGCGTAGTCCTGTTCTGTCGCGCGAAAGAGCACGAGCCTGCCCTTGTACTGCTTCGGCGCGTACCGTTTCATCGCCACGTAGTTCACGTCGTACGCGCTCTTCAGCGCCGACGGCAGGTGGCGAAAGCCGAGGCTAGTGATCACCCGCGAGAGCTGGCGCACACCGCGCGTGCTGATTTTGCGGACGATGTAACCGGTGCGGTCCCGCCAGCTGAGGCTCTGGGTATTGCCGACGAACTGGCGCATGCGCCGGTCCACCTTGGTGGAAACGGTCATGCTGCTGCGGAACTCGTCCTGGAAGTCGCGCGTGCGCGCATCCAGCATGCTGAGCAGGCCGATCTCTTCGCCCGCGGCGCGCAGTTGGTGGCTCATCTCCGCTGCAACGGTGCCGCCGAAAGAGTAGCCGAGCAGGTAGTAGGGGCCGTGTGGCTGCACCATCTTCATCTCGCGGATGTAGAAGGCTGCCATGTCTTCCATGCGCAAGAGCGCGGACTGACCGGCGAGCAAGGACTGCGCCTGGATCGCATACACCGGGCGGTCTTCCGGCAGACGGCGTGACAGCCCGATGAAGTTGATGATGTTGCCGCCCACGCCATGCAGGATGAAGAGTGGCGGCTTGGAGCCTTCTTTACGGATGGGCACCACGGCATGCGCGGTGCCGGCATCGTGTCGGTCGCGGATGAGTTGCGCGATGTCCGCAATGGTTGACGCGGAGATCAGCGTGGCGAGGCCAAGGTCCATGGCGAAGATGCGGTTCATCTTCGTGACCAGGCGAAGCGCCGCAAGCGAACCCACACCCAGTGAGAAGAAGCTCGCGCCGATGCTGATGCGCGGGATGCCGAGCGTGGTCTGCCAGATGTCGGTGAGCTGCCGCTCCAGGAAGTCGCGCGGCCGCTGAAACGCGTGTTCTTCTGCGCTGCCGGCGTGTACACCGCGGTTGTCTGCTTCCTGGAAGACGTCGGGCAGCGCCTTGCGGTCGACCTTGCCGTTGAGCAGCCGCGGCAGCTCTGGCAGAGCCACGATCACGTTGGGCACCATGTACTCGGGCAGCGCCTGCGCGATCGCCTCTTCCAGTTCGCGAATGAGCGCCGGGGCATGCCGGTCATCGGCGTGTTCCCCCGCGGCCACATAGGCGATCATGCGCGTCACGCCGGCACTCTCCGCGCTGTCCGGCAGCACATGCTGCACGACCACGGCCTGCTTGACCGCAGCGTGCTGCTGCAATACGTGTTCAATCTCGCCAAGCTCGATGCGGTATCCGCGTACCTTGACCTGAAAGTCGATGCGGCCCTGCAGGCGGATGCTGCCGTCCTCAAGCAGCCGTGCGGAGTCGCCGGTGCGATACAGCCGGCCGTCTCCGAAAGGATTAGGAGTAAACTTTTCCGTGGTGAGGTCGTCGCGGTTCCAGTAGCCACGCGCCAGGCCCGCGCCGCCGATGCAGAGCTCGCCATCCATCCCTGCGGGCAGCGGCTCTCCGTTGCCGTCAAGCATGTAGAACTGCGTGTTTGCGAGCGGGCAGTCGATGCGCGGCGGCCATAGCTCGCGCTTCACGGGTGTGGCGGAAGACCAGATGGTCGTCTCCGTTGGCCCGTACATGTTCCAGACGGCCGCGCTGTACTCAAGCAGCCGGTTCGCCAGATCCCGCGAGAGCGCTTCACCACCGCACAGCACTTTGAGTGCGGGTGTGCCCGTCCAGCCCTCGTCGATGAGTGAGCGCCATGCGCCCGGCGTCGCCTGCAACACCGTCGCGCGAGACTTGATGAGCAGCGGCAGCAAGAGGCTCGGCGTGCGTGCCTCCAGGTCGGTCGCAAGCACCACGCGCGCGCCCACCATCAAGGGCAGCAGGAGTTCCAGCGTGGCGATATCGAAGGAGATGGTTGTGATAGCGACGAGAACATCGTTCTCGACCAGTCCGGGCGTGCGCTCCACGCCGAGCAAGAGGTTCCGCAACGCACCGTGCGTGATGGCTACACCCTTCGGTTTGCCTGTCGAGCCGGAGGTGTAGATGACGTACGCAAGGTCCTGCGAGGACGCGGCAAGTCCCTTGAACTCGACGGGCCTGTCCTCGATGTCCGAAACACATAGGAGATGGGCGTCCGTGTCGAGCGAGAGCTCACGATCGGTGAGCACGAGGCGCGCACCCGCGTCCTCAAGTGCCCCCACGATACGTTCGCGCGGGTGACGCGCATCCAGCGGCACATAGGCGCACCCACATAGAAGAATGCCGAGCAGCGATGCAAGCATGTCCGCCGAGCGCGCCATGCAGATGGCGATGCGGTCGCCAGGCCGGGCACCCCGCGCCTGCAGCTCCCACGCGATAGACGAAGCGCGCAAGAGCAACTGCGCGTAGGTAAGCGACTCACCTGCACACTCAAGCGCTACGCGCGAAGGCGTGCGGCGTGCCCGCTGCTGAATGGCGAGGTGTACCGACTCGTGCGGGCCGAAGTCGATCGCCGGACCGATGTGGCGACTAAGCGTCTCTGTGCGTTCCGAGGGGCTGAGCAGCGGCAGGCAGTTGACGAGCTCCGCAGGTGCGGCGACCGCGCCATCAATGATGCTGACCAGCGTGCGCAGATGCCGCTGGATGGTGGTCGCCTTGTAGAGCTGTGGGTTGTATTCCAGCTGCAGGCGCGGCCCTTCTTCAGGGCGGTCGATCACGGCCATCATCCATTCGAAGACAGCGCCCGGGCTTTCAGACCGCAGCGGCACAACCTGCAGGTTCGTCTCGCGTGCTGCGATCCGTTGCGACAGCATGAAAGACGGCTGGTAGAGGAAGAAGATGGGGATCTGCAGGGCGCTGTCGCCTTCGCCGAGTGTTACGTCATGCACCAGGTCTTCAAACGGGAAGTGCTGGTGCTCGCCGGTCTCCACCGTCCAACGCTGCACCTTTCCGAGCAGATCGCGAAAGGTTGTGGTGCCCTCAAGCAGCATGCGGATGGGCTGAATGTTCATGAACAGCCCGATGAGGTTTTCTGTATCCTCGCCGCGGTTGCCGACAGGGTAGCCGACGGTGAGGTCCTGCTCGCCGGTGGTGCGGCTGAGCCACGCAAGAAAGGCGGTGAAGAAGAAGACGTTCGGCGTAACGCCCTCCGCCTCGCACAGCTTGCGCGCCCGTGCGACTACGTCTGGCGGTACCAGCAGTGTTTCAATCGCACCGGTGCTTTCCTTCAGGTGGTCCGGCAGGGCGGCGGGTGCGTCCGCATCGTGCTGCACGCGCAACGGCGTAAAGCCTGTGCCCAGGTGCTCACGCCAGAACTGGAGCGAACGCGCGTGGTCCGGCCCGATACGCCACATGTCGTGCCACACGGCGTAATCGGCAAACTGGATCGGCAGTGCCGGCAGGTCAGCCGGCCCGGCGCCGACGGCTTCGCCATAGTAGGCGAGCAGATCACGCCACAGGATGCCGTTGGAGATGCCGTCGCAGATGATGTGGTGCATCGTTACCAGCAGCGTGTGGCTGTGCGGGCCAAGGCGCAACAGCCGCAGTGCGAGCAGTGGCCCAGTGGCCAGATCGAAACGAAGTGCGGCGTGCTCGCGGGTGAGGCGGTCCGCTTCAAGCCGCTTCGTGTCACCCGCAAGCGTGGAGAGATCATTTACCGGCAGCACGACAGGCATCACCGGATGGATGAGCTCGGTAAGCTTGCCGTCGACAATGGAGAAGGTGGTGCGCAACGATTCATGGCGCTGCACCACGCGCTCAACGGCGGTGGTCAACGCGGCAACGTCAAGGTCGCCGTTGCACTGCCACATCAGCGGCATGTTCAGGGCGGGGTTTCCCGGCTGCAGCTGGTCCAGCGACCAGAAACGTTCCTGGCCCGGCGTCACCGGCATGGCATAGGTCTCCACGTCATCTTCAAGGGACTGCCAGGGCTCATGCATCGTCGTCGTTCCATTAGTTGCCACGCCGCGCATCCTTCCCTAAGAGGTAGTTTTGCCTTGGAGCTGCTTGTATGCGCGGCTTCTCCTCTGAATTCTTCAGGGGTACTGTTGCAGTAACGAGCGATGCCGCCAGCGCCTGGATGGTGCGGTGCTCCAGAATCTGCGCGGCACGCAGCGAAATACCGTCGCGTTGACAACGTGCGGCCATGCGGAAAACGACGAGCGAGTCCGCGCCAAGCTCGAAGACAGTAGCCGTGGTGCTGACCTGCGGCACGGCCAGCAGCTCCGCCCAGATGCGCTCCAGCTTGTGCTCCGTCTCGTTGCGCGGCTCGGTAATGCTCTGCACGGCGGGCTGCGGAGCGGCCAGCAAGAGCAGGGCTTTGCGGTCGATTTTGCCGTTCGCCGTACGCGGCATGGCGGGTATGGCGTGGATGTCGCGCGGTAGCATGTACTCGGGGAGCAGTCGCCGCGCGGTGCTCGTCAGTGCGGCGATGGAGAGGTCGTTGCCCTCGCGTGTGCTGACGAATGCGATGAGTGAAGACGCGCCTTCCGCAGTCGTTTGCTGTAGCACGATGGCGTCTTCGACTGCGGCTTCGTTACGGAGAGCGGCTTCGATTTCGCGGAGTTCAATACGGTGACCGCGGATCTTCACCTGCGAATCGGACCGGCCCAGCAAGGCCATGCTGCCGTCCGCGAACCAGCGGCCCAGGTCGCCCGTGCGGTA
>CAXTJS010000175.1:0-6418 GCA_964244605.1 uncultured Terriglobus sp.
TCGCAGCACCCGCCTCTTCGCTTTATCTTCGCCTCTTATCGAAGTAAGCGCAAGCAGATTCTGACGTCATCCTCGGCCTCCTGCAAGCTCGTGTGATGTCACCTCAGGCTTAACTTTGCGCGACGGGAACGTGTCTCTTCAGGAACCATTCGCCTTCTGCCAAGCGGAGCATACTGAGGTATGCCAAAGCAAGGAAGTCCTGGGCTTCTCGCGTGTGATGCGGCACTGCGGCTCATTGCCGAACACGCCAGCGCGCTTGCACACCCGACCAACGAAAATCTTCATCTGGCAGAGTCCCTTGGCCGCGTGCTTGCCGCCAACCTGCACGCCGACCGCGACCAGCCGCCCTTCCCGCGATCCACTCGGGACGGCTACGCGGTGCGCGCCGCTGACCTGCAGAACCCGCTCGCGCTTATCGGCGCGATCCGCGCCGGCGAGCAGTGGACCGGCGACCCCATAGGAGTGGGCCAGACCATCGAGATCATGACTGGGGCGCCTGTGCCTCAGGGTGCCGACGCCATTCTGATGCTGGAGCACGTTCGCCTTGACGGCTCAGTCGTCCACCCCGATCGCACGTTGAAGCCCGGAGAGAACATCGTTCCGCAGGCTGCGGAAGCACACGCCGGCGACACCGTTCTGCCTGCGGGTGTGCGGCTTGGCCCCGCAGAGATCGCGCTCGCCGCATCCATCGGAGCGGCGACGATCTCCGTCTATGCAAAACCGGCCGTTGCGATCCTGGCAACTGGTGACGAGCTTGTGGATGTCGCGGCAATACCCGGCCCTATGCAGATTCGCAACTCCAACTCGCACGGGCTTGCCGCGCTGGTTCTGGCGAACGGCGGTGAGCCGCGGGTACTGCCCACGGCTGCAGATATACCCGAGGCACTACGTTCGGCCATCACGAGTGCGCGTGGCGCCGACATGCTGCTGCTCTCCGGCGGGGTCTCCGCAGGCAAGTACGACTTTGTGGAGGAGGTGCTTCTCTCACTCGGGGCGGAGTTCTTCTTCACCGGTGTGAAGATTCAGCCCGGCAAGCCGGCCGTCTTCGGTCGCATCCCCGCCTACGGCGAACATGGTGAGCAGTGGGTCTTCGGCCTGCCCGGCAACCCTGTCTCAACGCAGGTTACGGCAACGCTCTTCGCCATGCCGCTGCTTCGCGCCCTCGGCGGCGAGCTGGGCGCGGCTCCTGTTTTTGCGCAGGCCACACTCGCCGAGGATGTGCAGGTGCGCCCGGGGCTCACACGTTTTCTGCCAGCCCGGACCGAAAGCTCGTTAGGTTTAGCTTCCGTGAAGCCGACCGGATGGCAGGGCTCCGGCGACCTCTACAGCAACGCACGGGCCAACTGCTACCTCGTCGTGCCGCCCGACCGTGAGGGCATGCGCACCGGCGAGATCGCAACAGTGCTGCTGCGCTAAGAAAAGGCTTCACAATGCCCAGGGCTCGCGACTAAACTATCGGCAGATACGAAGGCCTTCCCCGCCGACTGGCAAGGCGAGGAAGGGTTTGATGACAGACTCTATTGCAGGAGCAATGCCAGCAATAGAGCCGCTTTCGTAACGAGGAACAGGAGAACTTCTCCTGGAACCTGCATCACGAATCGGCCAAAGCGAACCCGAAAGGGTTGCATTCAGCATCACCACCTTTGCTACAGGATCACTCCGGGGCGCTCACCCCGGAGTGTTTCGCTTCCGGAGGCCGAGGCCTCCAAGGGCGAAACTTGTCTCGCGGTGCAGCCCTGTCGCGGCCAGCCCGTAACAAAGTTCGTTCAGTATGCCGGAGCCGCAGCCTCTTCTTCAACAGCGCAGTGCGACAATGAGGACTGCGCCAGAACAGGTCCGCGCTGCACATCCGCGCGCCTCTGCCGCATCACAAGCACGAGGAATCATGGCAGAGAATCAGCGCGTCGTCGGCATCGATCTGGGCACCACCAACTCGCTCGTGGCGTATCTGCAAGACGGCAAGCCGACCGTCATCCCCGGCGAGGATGGGGCCGCGATCGTGCCCTCCGTCGTCGCAATCGAAGGCGAGAAGGTTACGGTCGGCAACGCCGCACGCGGCACCCTGCTCACCGAGCCCGGCAATGCCGTGTACTCCGCCAAGCGCCTGATGGGCCGCGGCGTGGACGACGTTCGCGACGAGCTGCAGTTCTTTCCCTTCCACCTTGTCAACGAGGCCGGCGACACCGGCACCCTCAAGCTGCAGGTGGGCACACGCACGCTCACGCCGCCTGAGATCTCGGCGCTTGTGCTACAGCAGCTCAAGCGCAATGCGGAGCGCTACTTCGGCGCGCCGGTCACCAAAGCCGTCATCACCGTTCCTGCATACTTCAACGACGCGCAGCGCCAGGCCACCAAAGATGCGGGACGCATCGCCGGGCTTGAGGTGCTTCGCCTTGTCAACGAACCCACGGCCGCCGCGCTGGCTTATGGCCTTGACCGCGCAAAGGTTGGAACAGTTGCCGTGTACGACTTCGGCGGCGGCACCTTTGACGTGTCGGTTCTCAAGCTGCACGACGGCATCTTTGAGGTCATTAGCACCAACGGCGACACACACCTGGGCGGCGACGATGTCGATCACCTCCTGCTGACGATCGCGCTCGACGAGATCCGCAACGAACTCGGCATGGCGGCGGACAGCACGCTCTCGCCCTCGCTGGTACAGCAGGTGCGCAAGGCCGTTATCGACATCAAGATCGCGCTTTCGTCAGAGGACAAAGCACACTTCGATGTCGATCTAAGTGACGAGAAGCGCTACCAGCGTGAGATCACGCGCGAGCAGTTTGAGCAGCTGATCGCGCCCGTGATCCAGCGAACCGCCGCACCTGCGAAGCAGGCGATGAAAGATGCCGGTATCACGCCCGAGCAGATCGACGAGGTCGTGCTCGTGGGCGGCTCCACGCGCATCCCGGCCGTGCGCAAGCTGGTGGATGAGGTCTTTACGCTGTCAGCCCGCGGCAAGACAGCGCACACCGACCTGAACCCCGACGAAGTCGTGGCACTCGGTGCAGCCGTGCAGGCGGACATCCTTGCCGGGGGCTCCGCTGCCACCAGCGAGCTTCTCCTGCTCGACGTCACGCCACTCTCCCTCGGCATCGAGGCGCTGGGCGGCGTGGTGGCCAAGATCATCCAGCGCAACAGCACCATCCCCGCCTCCGCGACGGAGCACTTCACCACCGGTGTCGACGGCCAAACTAACGTGGCGATCCACGTGGTGCAGGGCGAGCGCGAACTGGCAAAGGACTGCCGCTCACTGGCGCGCTTTGATCTCAAGGGTATTCCGCCCATGACGGCAGGCCTGCCGCGTATCGAGGTCAAGTTCCTGATCGACGCGAACGGCATCCTGCAGGTCAGCGCGCGCGAGCAGCGTAGCGGCCAGGCCGCGGAAGTTGAGGTAAAGCCGAGCTACGGCCTGAGCGATGCGCAGGTGGAAGACATGATTCTGGAGAGCTTCGACTTTGCCGAAGAGGACCTGAACAAGCGCCAGGTCATTGAAGCCAAGAACGAGGCGCAGACAATTCTCGATGCTGTCGAGAAGGGGCAGAAGCATGCTGCCTGGCAGAAGCTCTCCGCCGAAGAAATCGAACACATTCACGCAGCCGTGCTTGAGCTTGAGGCCAGCGTAAAGGGCGGCGATTACAAGCTCATCCGTCGCGGCATCGACTCGCTCGACAAGAGGACGCATCGTTTCGCCGAGCTCATGATGGACTCCGCAGTGACCGGCGCGCTTACGGGGCAGACCATGGCCGATGCGGGCGACAAGCTGGGCGAAGGTCCCACCGCGCCGCACCCGTTTGCGCCGGCACAGATTGACAGCAGCGCGGCAGAGGATGACGAGAATAAAAGCTGAATTCTCTTTGCCGTGACGTGTCGGCCTTCATGACACAAAGGTCTGCGTCTTCCCGACAGGCCCCGTTCACTGAAGTGTGCTTCTCTATGCGTCACCAATACTGCGTCATTTCGACCGGAGCGACAGTTTATCGTCGCGGAGCGGAAGAACCCGCTGTTTGCCTGGAGCGACAACGGCTCTCAAAGAAAGAAGCAGGTTTCTCCACTTCGCTGCGCTCCGGTCGAAATGACGCTTCGTACGAGGTGCTTTGCGAGACCTAAGCGCGATCGTTGAAGGAGATGGCCGGCGTTCCGCAGAAGACCGAGCTACTTTTCCGCCCCTCCTTCGTCCACAGAAGCAGACGCACACCACTATGCCTCGACGCTTCCGGTCGTTTGCCCACTGCCTCTCCGCAGCCTTGCTGCTGATGCCGCTTCTCCGCGCACAAACGGCGGCAACGCCGTCAACGTCTGACACGACCTACCACCTGCACGGAACGGTGGTGAACGGCGTCACCAACCGCCCGGTCGGCCGCGCGCTGGTCGCCTCGGCGGATCGTCGTCTGGCTACGATGACCGATGGGGAGGGACACTTCAGCATCGACATCAGCGTACCGCCGAGGCCGGATGCGAGTGTCCAACCAGCAAAGGGCATCGTGCTGTTCAGCAGCACAGGTCGTTCCAGCGCCGTTCTCGGCGGCGGCCTGACGCTCACGGCTCAGCATCCGGGCTACCTGCCGAACGAGCAGCTCTCGAACCTGCCGATCGACGACACGCTGAACACGACGGATGTCATCCTGAAGCTGATGCCCACGGCCTCGCTCTCAGGCCGCGTGAGCGCCGCAGGTGCAGACGGCGCACGCGGCGTGCGCGTTGCGCTGCTCTACCGCCAGGTGAACGACGGCGTGCTCACCTGGTCGCAGGCCGGTTCGCATCAAACAAACAGCACGGGCGAGTTCCGCTTCACCAACCTGCAGCCCGGGGAGTACTGCGTGATGTCTGCCGAGTGGGCCGGTGACGAGCCGCTGAACCCCCAGCGCACCGCCATCACGAAGCAGTACCCGCCTGACTTTCTGGGCGACACGCATAGCCTTGCCCAGGCAGCCAAGCTGCACCTGCACTATGGCGACGACCAGCATGTGGAGCTGCATCTGCACCAGGCCACGTATTATCCCGTCGCCATCCCCGTGCAGAACCAGCCGGCCAACTCGCCCATTAACGTGCGGCTCGCGGGCACTGACACCTTTAACGCCTACCAGCTCGGCTGGAACGCCCGCGACCGTGCAGTCGAAGGTGCGCTGCCGAGCGGCACTTACAAGCTGCAGCTCACCAGCTTCGGCCAACAGCAGGGCTCCGCGCTTGTGCCGTTCACGGTGGCAAACCAGCCGCTGGAGCACGCGCCCGTGACGCTGGCCACGGGCACCCGCATTCCCATTCGCATCCACACCGAGTTCACGCAGCAGGAGAAGTCCGGCGCGAGCGTCGCAGTCGCAGAGCCCTGCAAATCTGGTGCAGCTTTACCTGCGCCCTCTTGAGAGCGACGGCTCCTTTGGTGGCAGCAGCGTTCGCCACGGCGATGAGAACGAGCCCGCGCTGGAGAACGTGCAGCCCGGAACCTACTTCGTACGGCCAAACGTCCCACGCGGTTACATCAGCAGCATGACGGCAGGCGGTGTGGACCTCTTGCGCCATCCGCTTACCGTTGGCGATGGCGGCGCGGCCGACCCCATTGACGTGACGCTGCGCGACGACAGTGCCACGCTCACGGGTACCGTGGACATGCCCGCGAACCCATCAAGCAGCTATGCCCTCTTGCTGCTGGTGCCGACAGACGGCTCCGGTCAGGCAGTGCAGGGCTACGCGCAGTCTGACGGCAAATTTACCGTGCTGAACGTACCGCCGGGCAGCTATCGCCTGTTCGCCTTTGGCGGCGCACGCATGCAGCAGGTACCCTATCGCGACGCGCAGGCGATGCACGCCTATGACGGCAAGGGCACCGCCATCACGGTGAGCGCGGGGCAAAGCACCACAGCCAAGGTGTCGCTTACCGACGTCGCCGACGTGGACAAGGAGTAGCTATGCGCCTCTCGCGATCCTCTGCCCTGCGTCTGTCGCTCGTTGTTTGCGTACTGTTCCTCACGTTTGCCGCACCAACGTGCATGCCGGCCCAGCAGCCGGATCCGATGCAGCGTCGGCGCTCTGTTCTGCCGCTGAACGAGGCTGAAGATTCGCAGAGCACCGCAGAGCCAAGCAGCAATCGCCTAAGAGGCCCGCTCGCGCCGGACCGCGTAGCTGGCCGTGTGATCAGTGCAGCCGATGGGCACCCCGTTCCACGTGCCATCGTCACGCTGCAGTCGACGCGCACACGGCAGGCGCTTGCGACCACGCGCACCGATGCGGAAGGCCGCTACCGCTTCGACCCGCAGCCCGCGGGCAAATACAGCCTGCAGGCAAACGCGACTAACTACCTCGGCAGCACTTATCAGCAACATGAAACCTTCTCAACTGCCATCGTGCTGGGCGCGGGTCTCGCGACGGATTTGCTGGACCTTCCACTCACGCCCTCTGCGGTCATTGCAGGCCGCGTGCTCGA
>CAXTJS010000176.1:0-3160 GCA_964244605.1 uncultured Terriglobus sp.
GAAGCCCCTAACAGCGTCATTTCGACCGGAGCGCAGCGGAGCGGAGAAACCTGCTGTTCCTTTCAAAGCCACTACCGCTCCGGGCAAACAGCAGGTTCTCCGCTACGCGACGAGAGCCGTCGCTCCGGTCGAAATGACGCTGTTTAGGGCGCGACAGAACAGGTTGACCCCCGAAGGTAAAGTGGCCTAAGAGGCGGTGCCCCATGTCCGGATTCTCGGACATGGGAGACCTTCAGAGAACCCATGTCCCAAATGCGGGACATGGGGCACACCTACATCCCACAGCAAAGCAGCCTGCACAAACAGAAGAGGCAACGAGCGCGTGCACAACTTCCTCACCAGCCTTGACGACGCGTTAGCCACCTTACTGCTACCTTCGGGTGCAGTCTCCATGGCGGGCATGCCGCGCATGGACCGGGCGTTCTACCCGGGCGGCAACGGCATGTGGGCCGTGCCGGCGGCGACGGCGCTGCCCACCGGTGGTTCCTCATGGGCCATCGCGAGCGTGCTGGTGCTCGGCTCCAACTTCGGCAGCAGCGCGAACTTTCAGCGCGGCGGGCAGCTCACCCATCGCGACGAGATGAGCGACCCGCGCAATCCAACGTGGCGCGGCATCCGCACACAGTTCCGTGCGGCAGAGATCAACCTGAACCGCTGCTTCTTCACGAACGCATGGCCCTGCCTGCACGAAGGCGAGAGCACATGAACGGCATGTTCGCAGCATGGCTGCGCGACAGCACTTCCCTGCCGGGCCTGCTCGACTTTCTGGACCTTACCCTGAGCCTCCTGCAGCCACGCCTGCTCATCGCGCTCGGTCCCAACACGGCCGCCTTCCTCGCGAAGCGCTGGCCGGAGCCACTGGCCGCGTGGAGCTCCCGCAGCATCGCCGGCCTGAACCGGTTGCCGAAAGCACGCCTCCCGCAGCAGCCATACGGCAGCGCGGTGGCCTGCGCCGTACTTCATCCCTGCCTGGCGCACACCAACTACCGCCATCGCTCCGCGCCGTACAACAGCGCCGCAGGTGAGGCGTTGCTACTGCGTGAAAGCTGGCAGGCGGCTTCTGCTTCGGGCTGAACTCCCGATTCGGTACCACCGGCTGCATGCTTTACGCTGCATAGCCGCACAACATGCTGTCAAGCGGGTCACCGCTGCCTTTAGCTCCTAAGTGCCTAGGTAAGAGCAACTTAGCACCGCAAGAAAAGTTGGCACTTCTACCGGTAGAGATCCTTACCATAGAAGAGAAACAAATAACGACACGAGCAGCGGAAGGGTAAGTTAAACGGTATGAGGATCTTGCGTGTAAGTCTTGCGCGGAGAATAACTTACAGCCACTCGTAATCTAAGTCCAGCGAACTAAGGATCTTAGCGCGAGAGGGGAGGGGGAGAGACAGTGCCGGCAAGCGACATCGTCAGCGACGGTAGCCTGAAGCCGCGGCAGCGCAGCTACCCCGCGTGCACAAGCATGGGAAAGACGTCGCCGAAGAGCGATTGCTTCTCTTCCGGTTCGGCTTCCCGCTGCGAGCGTACCGCCGGCAGCGCCTCGAATGCAGGTTTGGCGAAGAAGTACCCTTGCATGATCTCGATGCCGCAATCCTGTAGAGCAAGCATCTCGTCCGCACTCTCAATGCCTTCGGCGATGACGGTAATGCCGAGGCATCGGCAGAGATCGGCCGTGGACGCGACGATGCAGCGCGCCTTGTGGCGCTTGTGCAGGTCGCGCGTGAGCGCCATGTCAAGCTTGAGAACGTCGGCGGAGAAATCGGCGAGCAGCTTCAAGTTAGCGTAGCCTGCGCCGAAGTCGTCAATCGCTATTTGGAAGCCCTGTTTGCGGTATTCGTCGGCAATGGCTTGTAGGTGCTTCGGATCGTGCACCTCCTCGCCTTCCGTCACCTCGAAGATGAGGTGATCGGTCGGGAAGCCGAGTGCACGCGCCGTCTTCAACGTGAGCTGGATGCAGGCCGCCGGGCTATAAACGGCGCCCGGCATGAAATTGATCGAGAGCTTTGCGCGGCTGCTACCAAGCCCGAGACGCTGCGCGAGCGTAATGGCCTGCACACGGCAGCTTTGGTCAAAGGCGTATCGGTTGGCTTCGTTCACCTGCGACAGCACGCTGTAGGCACCCTCGCCGTTGGGGCCACGCACCAGCGCCTCGTACGCGAAGATTCCGCCTGTTGCTACGTTAACGATGGGCTGAAATGCCATGCTGAACGGCATGGGCTGCTGCACACCATCGTGGCACGCGTTGCACTTCAAATCCATTGGTGGCTCTCTCCTCAAGACGTTCATCGGCAAGGAAAGAGCAAGCATCACGCAAAAGACACCTAAGTTGTTTGCTTTGTTCACTATGTCTAGAAAGCGACATATCAGGGTTCGAAACGGGCGGGCATGACAGCTAGAGAAGCTGCAAGGGACGATGCGCGTCGCACGGGAGCTCGGCCCGAAGGGCGTCCCCCGCTCGGACGACGCCCGACTGCAGCACGATACTCATCACACCCGCGCGGGCTGCGCCTCTTCCCTGCACACGCGGCAGCACCATCTGCCGCATCAGGCCGGACTGAAATCGATCGATCTGCGAACAAGGCGTGCGTAGGCCGGTGAGCTCCACTACGGCTTCACTGCCGACGTGCAGGCGCGTGCCTAACGGCAAGCTGAGTAGGTCGATGCCGCGCGTGGTGAGGTTTTCACCGATCTGGCCCGGCTGCACTGAGAAGCCGAGAGCAGCGAGATCGTCGAACAACTCCGCTTGTAAGAGGTGCACCTGCATGAGGTTCGGCGCGGCCGGATTGCGGCGCTTCAGATAGACGTGCTGTACGGTCTCGCCGCAGTGAGCGTCGCCCTCAACCCCTTGGCCGGCGAGCAGCGTGACGGAGGCTTGCGGCTGCTTGCTGAAGCCATGCTTCGCGCTGAGGTGTACGGCTTGAATGATGGCGGACATGATTGCTGGTTCAGAGTTAGATAAAGCAGAATCTTTCGCTGCGCTACGGGATGACAAAGTCTTCGGACGAAGAGCAAACACGAGACAAGATGTGGTCACGAGAACGTGTCGTCTACACGTTGAACTTGAAGAACAGGATGTCGCCGTCTTTCACGACATACTCCTTACCTTCTGAGCGCAACAGACCCTTCTCCTTTACGGCTTGCTCGCTGCCGAGGCGGAAGA
>CAXTJS010000176.1:3170-6335 GCA_964244605.1 uncultured Terriglobus sp.
TGAACAGGTCTTCGCAGTTGTAGGCGTCTGCCTTGATGAAGCCGCGCTCGAAGTCGGTATGGATGACGCCTGCAGCGCCCGGAGCTTTTGTGCCCTGGCGAATCGTCCAGGCACGCACCTCTTGCACGCCTGCGGTGAAGTAGGTGATGAGCCCCAGCAGCTTGTAGGCGGCGTGGATCAGCCGGGTCAGCCCGGGTTCGCTCAGGCCCATTTCGCCGAGAAACTCCGCGCGCTCCGCCGGCTCGAGCTGGGCGATCTCCGCCTCCATCGCGCCGGAGATGCGCACGACCTGGCTACCCTCCTCCGCTGCACGCTTCTCCACGGCAGCCGTATGCGTGTTGCCGTCCTTCAGCGCGGCATCGTCCACATTGGCGACGTAGAGCGTCGGCTTCATCGTAATCAGGTGCAGGTCGCGTGTGAACGGCCGCTCCTCGTCGGAGAGGTCGGCGGTGCGCGCGGGCGAGCCGGCGTTCAGCGCTTCCAGCAGCTTGGTGAGCGCGCTGAACTCGAGCTTCACCTTGCTGTCCTGCGTGTTGCGCGCAAGCTTCTGCACCTTGTCATGGCGCTTGGTCACGGTGTCGAGATCGGCCAGCATGAGCTCGGTGTTGATCACGTCGATGTCTGAGAGCGGGTCCACTTTACCGGCCACGTGAATGACTTCGGGGTCCTCAAAGCAGCGCACGATGTGCAGCGTTGCGTCGGTAGACCGAATGTTGGCGAGGAACTGGTTGCCGAGGCCTTCGCCCTTGCTGGCCCCGGCAACGAGGCCGGCGATGTCGACGAACTCCATTACCGTGGGCACGATGCTGTGCGGCTTCACGAGCGCCACGATTTTGTCGATGCGCTCGTCCGGCACGGGCACGATGCCGACATTCGGCTCGATGGTGCAGAAGGGATAGTTTGCGGCGACGGCTTCCACCGAGGTGAGCGCGCTGAAGATGGTGCTTTTTCCAACGTTGGGCAGGCCAACGATTCCACAGTTCAAAGGCATGTCTCCACCATTGTCTCGCATCGGCGAACCGTGCGTGGCTCACTGGCATGTGCGGTATAACGATGGTGTATCCACTCCAAAGAAGACCAACTTGCCGCACTGAGCGCTGTTCCAGACTCTGGGCGCGGAGGAGAGCCGCATGCCAGCCCGACACATAGACCGCCGTGCCTTTCTGCAAGCCTCCGGTGCGCTGGCCGGCATGGGCCTGCTCGGCGGTTGCGCGAAGCACGTCGCAGCACCGCAGCAAGCGCTTGCTCCCGCAGCCACGGCATCCACTGTGCCCTTCTATGACCTGCCCGGAGCCATCGTGCCCATCCGTGCAGATGTCGACCGCATCTTCCGCATCACCGTGTGCCTGCGGCCGTTTCGCGCAGCCGGCCCGCGGCTCGACGTGGAGAAGGTTGGCGACAAGACCGTGGTGCACAACTACGGTCATGGCGGCAGCGGCTGGTCTCTCTCCTGGGGCTCCGCGGATGTGGTGGTGCGCAAAGCGATGGGGGCCTCGCCCGGCGTGCGCGACGTTGCCGTGATCGGCTGTGGCGCGCTCGGTTTGACGGCGGCCATAACGGCGCAGCGCTTCGGCCTAAACGTAACGATCTATGCCAAGGAGCGCCCACCCTATGTGCGTTCCGCACGCGCTACGGGCTCGTGGACGCCGGACTCACGCATCGCCCTGACCAGCGCAGCACCCACGACCTTCGCCGCGGATTGGGAGAAGATGGCGCGCACCTCCTTCGCGCTGTATCAGAGCTATCTCGGCGCTGCGGGAACACCCATCGAGTGGACCGACCGCTACTTCCTTGAGGACCCGGCACCCGCAAGCAGCACTCACCCGAACAGCGAAGGCGAGCACGACTTTGCGCGATACCGCAACCGCATCGCCGATCTCACGCCGAAGTCCATCGAACTGCCGCCCGGGTCCACTCCCTTCCCGACCAAGACGGTATACCGCAGTTCCTCTCTGACCTTCAACGTGGCGAGCTACGCGCGGCAGCTCATGCAGGAGTTCCAGATTGCTGGCGGACGTATCGAAACGCGTGAGTTCCACTCGCCGGGCGACCTTGCCACATTGCCGCAGGCCGTCGTTCTCAACTGCACCGGCTACGGCGCGCGGCAGCTCTGGGCTGACGAGAGCATCGTGCCGGTACGCGGCCAGATTGCCTGGCTCATCCCGCAGGAAGGGGTGAACTACGGCATCTATTACAGAGGCCTGAATGTGCTGGCACGGCGTGACGGCATCGTGATCCAACCCAGTGGCGATCGCGGCGACGACACCGGCTGGAACGACACGAACGAAGAGCCTGACCGCGCCGAAGCAGAAGCCGGTGTGCGCACGCTGCAGGAGCTCTACGCACGCATGAGCCCCGCCGCGAAAAGCCGTGCCTGAGCTCTTCCCTCTACCGGCAAACGACTCGCACTGGTACGCTGAGTTCGCGCCTGAGGCGCCCCGGAGAGTTATGAAAAAGCTAGTACTCGCAGCAGCCATGATGGTCGGTGCTTGTAGCACCACCTTTGCACAGATGGACGGCATGCACATGCCTAAGGACGGCAAGCCGATCCCGAGCCCGCGCAAAACAGCAAACGTCGACCTGCGCAGCACCAAGATTGACATCAGCTACGGCGCACCGTCACTGCGCGGCCGCAAGATGGTAGGCGGCGTGGATCCCTACGGTAAAGAGTGGCGCACCGGTGCCAACGAAGCGACCAGCTTCAAGACGACCGGCAATCTTTCTGTCGCAGGCAAGCCCGTACCGGCCGGCAGCTACACGCTCTTCACGCTGCCCACCGCGGACAAGTGGACGCTGATCGTCAGCAAGGCCACAGGCGAGTGGGGCATCCCCTACCCCGGCGCGGACAAGGACCTGGTGCGCGTGCCCATGACGAAGTCCAGCGTTTCATCGCCACAGGAGCAGCTCAGCATCGCCTTCGAGAAGACCTCGGGCGGCAAGACGGAGCTGCACATCAAGTGGGACCGCGACGACTACTACGTGCCCGTTTCCACCATGTAGCTTTGCCTATGCAGCAAAGCCCTCGCGTTTGCGAGGGCTTTGTGACTGGCTCAGGTGTGTGAACGATCTTATCTTCAGCCAGTTGGAGGGAGCCGTGGGCTTCAGCCCACGGAAGGACCGCGCCTGAGGAACTCTTCTCTTCATCGCCCGCCTTCGGCGGGCGAT
>CAXTJS010000177.1:0-6289 GCA_964244605.1 uncultured Terriglobus sp.
ATATGCACGGCTTTGCGGTTGTAGCGGGCGGCGGTGAGGGCGGCTTCATTGACCATGTTCGCCAGGTCGGCACCGGAGAAGCCCGGTGTGCCGCGTGCGAGTATGTTCAGGTTCACGTCGTCCGCCATCGGGACCTTCTTGGCGTGGACGCGCAGCACTTCTTCACGGCCGCGGATGTCAGGACGGTCGACAATGACGCGTCGGTCGAAACGACCGGGCCGCAGCAGCGCGGGGTCAAGCACATCAGGCCGGTTGGTCGCGGCGATCAGGATCACGCCCTCGTTCGACTCAAAGCCGTCCATCTCAACAAGGAGCTGGTTCAGCGTCTGCTCGCGCTCATCGTGTCCACCGCCGAGGCCCGCGCCACGGTGACGGCCGACCGCGTCGATTTCATCGATGAAGATGATGCACGGCGCGTTCTTTTTGCCCTGCTCGAACAGATCGCGCACGCGCGATGCGCCTACGCCGACGAACATCTCCACAAAGTCAGAGCCGGAGATGGAGAAGAACGGCACATTCGCCTCACCCGCAACTGCGCGGGCCAGCAGAGTCTTGCCGGTTCCCGGAGGTCCGACGAGCAGCACACCCTTTGGAATGCGGCCGCCGAGTTTCTGGAACTTCTGCGCCTCGCGCAGGAACTCGATAATTTCCTTAAGCTCTTCCTTCGCCTCATTCACGCCGGCAACGTCTTTAAACGTGACCTTCTTCTGCTGCAGACTGAGCAGGCGGGCACGGCTCTTACCAAAGCTCAACGCCTTGTTGCCGCCGGACTGCATCTGGCGCATCAGGAACAGGAACAAGCCGACCATCAAGAGAACCGGCGTAAGCGAGATCAGCGCGGAGAGCCAGAAGTTGTTGGCTGAATCCTTGATGGTGACGTTGACGCCCTTGTCGTGCAGGTTCTTATAGAGGTCCGGGTAGTTGTTCGGGATCGTGGTGTGGAAGGTCTCTTTGGAGTCCTTGTACTTGCCGGTGACCTCTGTGCCGTTCACGGTCACCTCAGACACGCGGCCCTTGTCCGCATTGTCCTGCAGCTGCGTCAGGCTGATCGCGGAGTCATGACCGCCACCTGCCGAGCGCGCTACTACCTGCCAGAATGAGACGAGGCAGCCGATCATGAGCACCCAGATCAGGACTGTCTTTACCGTGCTGTTCAACGTTGCTACCCCTTCTTTCAAGGGCTGTGCGGCGGCATCATCGCCTCTCGCCAGAACCCCAACCAAACCGGCCTCAGCCCTGTTCGGTTCACTGCAAATTAGACGCGCTCACTCAAGCTTGGTCGCAGGGCACCGGCTACACCCCACACATACAATTCCGATGATTCTACTCTGACGCAATCGGACCGGAGTGTGCCATTCTGCAAACTTTTGGAGCGAGGCATCACCCAATCGAGTCATAGAGGAATCAGGCGGTACGGGTGAGCCGCAGCTCGCGCACGCTGCGCTCGGCGATGAGGCCTTCGCGCAGGTCGATCCGGCTGTTTGGACGGGATGGCACCGTCGGATCGGGCATGGTATCGGCCGGTGCCAGACCGGCGAGCAGAAGGACGCGCAACGTTTCCGCGGCGGAGAGGCGAAGCCCCAGCCGCGCTGCGGTGAGCCGGACCAGCCGCCGTCGCGTGGGCAGGTCGAGATCAAGCAGACGCTGAATCTCGAAGGCAAAGGTCTGCTCCTCAGGTGCGGTGCTCACGGCTCTGCCACCGCCGCGCACGGGTCGGCCATGGATGGCGAGCTGGCCGAATATGAGTGCGGTGTCCGCGCTCCAGCGTGCCTCTTCTTCGCGGGCAAGCTCGGCGGTGGCACACAGCGCCGCCGCAATCTGTGGATTGAACTCACGCAGCAGCGGCATTAATTGGGCGCGGACGCGATTGCGCGTGTGTTCGGTTGAGGCATTGGTTGAGTCCTCACGCCAGCTTTGGCCGCGCGCGCGGAGGAACGCGACCACCTGCACCCGCGACGCATGCAGCAGCGGCCGGACGATCTGGCCTGCACCAGTGGTGCCGGCAGCAGGCGTGCCCTGCTCGTCGACCCACAGCACAGGAGCGATCCCGCCCAGGCCCTCGGTCCACGCTCCTCGAATCAGCTTCATCATGACGGTTTCGGCCTGGTCGTCGGCGGTATGCGCCGTCGCGATGTGAGTCGCCGCGCCGCTTGCAAGCAGGCAGGCGAAGAAGCGGAGCCGCGCGTTTCGCGCCGCCTCTTCCAGCGTCTCCCCGTCAGCATTGGCCGCGCCGGGAACGTCAGCCTCAGACTCGTGCAGCGGCACCGCCAGCCGGGTGCACAATGCGCGCACGAACTCGCGGTCGGCATCGGCCTCGCTCCCACGAATGCCGTGATGCAGGTGCGCCGCGCTCAATCCCCAGCCAGACTTTGCCGCCTGCTCATGCAGAGTGAGCAGGAGCGCAGTCGAATCCGCACCACCTGAGACGGCGGCGCAGACGCGCGCGCCCATGGGTAGCAGGGCGGTATTCAGCGGTAAGTTGGGGAGCTTTGGCATTGCGGCTTGCTCAATCGTAAGCGCCGGGTGGATACCATGGTGGAATCACCATGTCTGAAGCCATCCGCCCCGCCACCTCCGACGATGCCGTGCTCATTACGCAGCACCGCGCAAAGATGTTCGGAGACAACAAGTTCGCCACGCCGGAGCAGATGGACGCGATGTCGCTCGCCTTTGAACCCTGGGTGCGCAAGCGGCTGCGCGACGGGCGCTACGTGGGGTTGATCGTCGAAGAGAACGGCGAGGCCGTCGCCAGCGCCGGCGTCTTCTTTGCAGACTTTCCGCCGCACTGGATGGATGCGGAGCCGGTGCGGCCCTATCTGCTCAACTTCTACACGGCACCCGCGGCGCGCGGCCGAGGCTTCGCCAAGCAGCTGCTCGGCATGCTGGTGGATGAATGCAAACAGCGCGGCTTCAAGGCCATGACGCTGCACGCGTCAAAGTTCGGCCGGCCTATTTACGAGAAGTTCGGGTTTGAGAACAGCAACGAGATGATGCTGAAGCTCGGCGCGAAGTAAGTGACCAAGGGTTGTTTCGTCATGTTATGTGTGCTATTCGCTCTTGCAGGGCAGCTCAAAAAGAGCCGGAAGAATTGCACCTGATCTGCACGACCGATGGCTTCGAGCGGAGCTTGCTTTATGCATTTTGCCAAGCCAACAAATTGTTTCTACTTCAAGGTCAACCGCTGCTTTAGTCGGAGGGGCACGGCTTCAGCCGTGCCAAACACTGGCGCATCGCCGAGTCGCGCGGCCCACAGAGAAGTGGAGGAGCAAGCTTCTACTCCGCGCGGTTCTCCGAGGCTTACGGCTGGCCCGAGTACGCTGGCGCGGCCAGCCGCAAGATGCTGCACTCCGGCGCGGACGAAGAGAAATGCTCCTGCAAACTGGCGTGGCCGCGCCTCTCTCTTCACTGGAGCAGGTACATGGCACGGCTTAAGCCGTGCCCCTCCGAAACCTGAACTTACAAGATCAAAAGGGATCGAAAGCGGACACAAGTTGACCAATGCGGCTGAAGCCGCACCCTTCCCAAGCTGACCTGAAGATGGAGAGCCGCACGGAAGGCTTCCCCACCTTCGTGAAGCTAAGGTGGGCGGAGTGCCTGAGAAGTC
This sequence comes from uncultured Terriglobus sp., assembly GCA_964244605.1. Taxonomy (GTDB): domain Bacteria; phylum Acidobacteriota; class Terriglobia; order Terriglobales; family Acidobacteriaceae; genus Terriglobus. The sequence goes on from CAXTJS010000177.1 coordinate 3,605, forward strand.
ATTCGTAGTCCGACCCACCTTAGCCGCAAGAAGCGCGGCGAAGGTGGGGCACCCTATGCTTGCTTCACTGACACCCGTCACTTCGACCAGAGCGCAGCGGAGTAACAAGGACGAGAAAGCTCTCGCCTACTTCGCCAGCTCTTCCTTTAACAGCTTGCTCACGGTGCTGTTATCCGCATGCAGACCGCTCGCCAGGATGCGCTGCTGCACGATGCGCATGGCGGGGCCCATGTCCTTCGGACCCGGCTTGGGCCCGGCCTCGGCCAGGTGCGCGACGGCTGCCTGCACCACGGCGAGGATCTCGTCTTCGGAAGCAGTCTGCGGCAGGTAGGTCTCCAGCAACTTGATCTCTTCCTGTTCCTTGGCGGCAAGCTCGGGCCGGTTGCCCTGCGTAAACTGCTCGGCGGCGTCGCGGCGCTGCTTGACCATGGTCTGCAGCACCTGCGTCTCTTCGGCATCGGTCAGCGGCTCGCGCTTGTCGATCTCCTTGTTCTTCATGGCAGACTTCACCATGCGCAGGGTCTCAAGCCGCAGCGACTCTTTTGCTTTCATGGCTACGATGATGTCTTTGCCGATCTGTTCGCTGATTGCCATGGCTTGCCTCGCTCGCTGCCTTAAGTCTAGACCGTTGCGATGCCGCGCATCGTTACACTAGAGGCATGATTCGCAAGATTCGCCTCTTTACGCCGGGCCCAACGCCCCTGCTGCCTGCCGCGCAGTTTGCCATGGCCGCTGCCGACATTCACCACCGCACGCCGGAGTTCCGCGCGCTGTTCCTCAAGGTGCTGGCGCAATTAAAGGAGTTTGTCGGCACGAAGAATGACGTCATCGTGCTGTCGTCTTCCGGCACGGGCGCGATGGAGGCCGCTGTGTCGAACCTGACTTCGCCGGGCGACCGTGTGCTGGTCTTCAGCGCCGGTAAGTTCGGTGAGCGCTGGGTATCCCTGGCCAAGGCCTTCGGTTGCGCCGTGGATGTGGTGACCAAGCCGTACGGTGAGACCTTCGACATCGACGAGATCAAGGCGGCACTGAAGCTGGAGACGCGCGCCGTGTTCGTGCAGGCGACGGAGACCTCCACAGGTGTCCGCCATTATGTCGAAGACATTGCCCAGCTGCTCAAGGAGCAGAACAGCGAGGCCCTGCTGATCGTGGACGGCATCACCGGCCTCGGCACCACCCACTTTGACATGGACGGCTGGGGCATCGACGTGCTGATTGGCGGCTCGCAGAAGGCCGTCATGATTCCGCCAGGCCTGAGCTATCTCGCCGTGAGCGAGCGCGCCTGGGACCGCATGGAGGCCACCTACAATCCGCGCTACTACTTCGATCTGCGCAAGGAACGCAAGGTCGCTGCCAAGGGCGAGTCGGCCTACACGCCGTCCGTCGCGCTGATCGCCGCGCTCGGTGCCGCGCTCGACTACATTGCCGCGCAGGCCGCCACGGCTGACACCCCGGCCGGCAACCTCGCGGAAGGCCGCAAGAAGCTGGTCGACAACGCGGAGACGATCGCAGAAATGACCCGCGCCGCAGTAGTCGCGCTTGGCTTCAAGCTGTTCGCCGTGGATTCACCCTCTGCCGCAGCCACTGCCGTGTACGCGCCGGAAGGCGTCGACTCCGCTGTGATCTGCAAGGAGCTGAAGGGCCGCTTTGGAGCCACCATCACCAACGGCCAGGGCGAGATGCAGGGCAAGATCTTCCGCTTTGCGCACCTTGGCTTCTTCGACGCGCTTGACACCATCGCGCTCATTGGCGCACTGGAGCACGTGTGCGCCACCAAGCTGAATCTGCCCGGCTTCGCGTGGGGCAATGGGCTGATCGCGGCGCAGAAGGTGCTCGCCGAAAAAGCGTAGCCAGCTCTTCACGTCAGGCTCGCCTAACTTCGTCATTTCGACCGGAGCGACGGCTTCATCGTCGCGTAGCGAAGAAACCTGCTGTTTGCCCGGAGTACCGACGGCTCTCAAAGAAAGCAGGTTCTCCGCTATGCTGCGCTCCGGTCGAAATAACGAAGATAGAGGCACCACAACCACTTGCGGACTGGCGGTAGACTGCAAGCACCATGCGCCGGCCCACCACACTTGCCGCTCCGCTACTTGCCGCAGCAGCCATGTCTCTGCTCACAGGCTGTCGACCCAAGGAGATGCAGCGCTGCGTCGACGAGACCGGCACCGTGGTGCCTGACAGCTACTGCGACGGCAAAGCGCCGCTGCAGCAGCGGCGTAACGGGCACGGCGGCTTCATCCCGTTCATGCCCATCTACCGGCCCTACTATGGCGGCATCGGTGGGGGCAGCTTGGGCAGCCGCGTAAGCGGCGGCAGCTTCAACGCCTCACCCGGCGTGCACTACAGCTCGCCATCATCAAGGGGCTTCTTCGGCCGCGGCGGCATCTCGCGTGGCGGCTTCGGCCACAGCTTTGGCAGCGGGAGCTAGACAATGCGCCGCATCACCATGCAGCCCCGCTTTGACTGGCAGCGCAAGGTCGAAACCGCCGGCCTCACCTTCCACTCCCCTGACGATCTCGCCGCCGCCTACCCGGGCGCGGTCTACTGGGACGAGTCGGCCTGCTACGAGTTCACCTCCGCTGAAGTCGACATGCTTGAGGCGAGTGCGAACGAACTGCAGACCATGTGCCTTGCCGCCGCGCAGCATGTGATCGATCAGAGGCGCTACGCCGAACTGACGATACC
>CAXTJS010000178.1:0-6243 GCA_964244605.1 uncultured Terriglobus sp.
TGCTGCGGCAGGTCGGCCGCTACCTTGCAGGCATCCCCGGCAGAAAGAACCTCCTGTGGTTTTCCGGTGCATTCCCCGTAGTCATCCAGCGCGATGTGATGACCACGGGCGATCCCTTTGCCGGCTCTGCCGACCTGCAGCCCGAGTTTCGCAAGACCATCGACCTGCTCGCACGCAGCCAGGTCGCGGTGTATCCCATTGACTCTCGCGGGCTCGAGCCGCCACCCTCCATGGACCTTTCGCAAAACGGCGCGACCGGCAACGTGCAGCGCACGCGCGATACCTATGGCAGCACGTCGTTCAACCCGCGCGACACACAGTTTTACCTGGATCAGGCCAACGAGCACAGCACCATGAATGCCCTGGCTGAAGCCACGGGCGGTCGTGCCTTTTACAACACCAACGGACTTGCAGAAGCGACCGCGCAAGCCGTGCATGACGGCAGTGAGTACTACACGGTGTCCTACACGCTGCCGCAGCCAAACAAGAACGGATACCGGAACATTCAGGTGCAGCTTTCCTCCGGCAAGGGCCGCACGCTGGCATACCGCCGCGGGTACCAGGTGAACGCTGGGGAGCCTGCAAAGGGCACAGGCGCAAAGCATTCAAATGACGCAGTGGCAGACAGCCTGGCAAGCCGCACCGCGCCCTCCGCAACGGAGCTGGTGCTGCGCATGCAGCCGGAGAGCGTTCGTTCTCCTGATCCCGCTAAGACCGCGGGAGCCAAGGCTTACGGCAGCGCCGCCGACAGCCGCAGCTACCAGCTGAACATCGCGGTCACCCCTGACAGGCTGACCTTTACAGCAGCGCCTGACGGCAAGAATCACGCGGCCATCGAGTTCATCACGGTGCTCTACGACGAGAAGGGCAAGATGGTGGACTCCCACCAGGACCGGGCCGATCTGCAGCTTGACGACACACGGCTGCACGCCATTCAGGGAAGCTCGCTGCGCTTTCACAATTTCGTGACGTTGCCTGCCAAGGGTGACGTAGCCGTGCGCCTTCTGGTGCACGATGTACCGAGTGGCCGCGTGGGCTCGCTGCTGGTGTCAGCGGAGGCACTGCGACAGGCGGCACTGCCCGCAAACTGACCCAAGTGAAGTGTCGATATGGAAGCCGCCTACTGAATGTGGACGAGTTCGCTGCGTGACGCTGATGCCGCCGCGGCATGCGCCAGTTCATACGCCGGCGATTGCAGATCGGGCATGGGCGCGGCCTGGAAGATCTTGCGGGTTTGTGCCGCGGTGAAGCGTGCCCATCGCTTTGACTTCTTCTTGCGCGCGCTGTCTGTCGAGATGCCGGTGCCCGCGTACATCTGGCGGTAGAGCTTCGACAACAACACAAAGGCTACCCGCGCACGAAGCGTGGGCGTGCAGGCGGAGCGCTGCCAGATGGCACTCCAGTTATAGAAGCGATCCCACACCTTCTGGGTGCGCTCGCTGATCTCGCCGGAGCTCATGGACGGGTGCGGCGTAAACATCTTGGGCCGCGTCTCGGTCGGGATGAGCCAGTACCGCGTGATGGGCACACCGTCGACCAGCGTCGGGTTCTTCGCCTGTTCCTTCTCCCAGCGGCCAAAGTCGATGGTTCCGGGAAAGGGCGTCATCATGACAAACTGGGCGAAGGTCACACCCGCCTTCAGCGCCATGGCGACGGTGGCGTCGAAGGTAGCGGGCTTGTCGGTCGGCAGGCCGAAGATAAAGGAGCCGAGCACATGTACGCCGTGTTGCTTGAACGTCTGCAGCTGCTTTGCAAGCGCCTCGCCGGAGTAGTTGAAGTCCTTGAACACAGCCTTCAGACCTTCGGGTGTCACAGCTTCCACGCCGACCAGCGCGCCCTTGATGTTGGCCTTGCGCATGGCGTCAAGGTACTCGCCGTCTTCGCCAGCCTCCATGGTGATTTGCGTGAAGAAGACCATGTCTTTCGGCAGCTTGGCAAGCTCTGCCATTAGCTGGAAGCGCTCGTTGCGGATAGCGGTTAGCTCCTCCACGCGGGCCTGGTTGTTCTGCTCGCGGGCGAGCCTGAGGTCGGTCAGCGTGACTGGGTAGAAGTTGTCGTCAGCGAGCGCGATGAAGCGGAAGCCGATGCGGCGCAGGTTTACGATTTCATCCACCACGCTCTGGAATCTGCGCTGACGCGGTGCCTGGCCGTCGGTGCGCCACACGCTGCAGAAGGAGCAATGTTTCGGGCAGCCGCGAATCGTCTGCACTGACGCCCACATGTACTTATCGCGAGGCATCAGGTCCCAGCGCGCCGGCAGAAACTGGCTGCCCTCGATGCGGCCACCCTCGTAGATGCGCCCTGGCGTGCCGGCAAGGCAGTCGCGCACCACGTTGCCCCAGGCGATGTCACCGTCGCCCTTGACCACGGCGTGCGCCTCACCAAGCTCCAGCACTTCCTCTGGGAAAAGCGTCGCGTGGATGCCGCCGTAGACCACCCAAGCGCCGCGCGACCGTGCCATGCGTCCCACGGCATAACCGCGCAAGGCGTTGCCGGTGTGCACGCTGATGCCCACGATGTCGCCAGCGTGGATCGTTTCCGGGTTGACCTGTTCGAGTGATTCGTCTACCAGGATGGGGTCACCGGCAACGGCCGGCGTAGCGGCTGCCAGCACAAAGAGCCAGCGTGGCGTGATGACCGCGGTGCCGAAGGAGTTATCACTGGGATTGATGAGATGGACGCTCATGCTTGGGGCCTTTCCTCGTGCGAGTACGGCTTCAGCAAGCGTCTATCGCGGCGGCTGGCCGCAAGAGTAGACCGACTGAGTTATGCCGCTCATCTTACCGACTCTCTGTCGCGCAGGTGACGAATGTCGGCTTCTGGCGTCAGCTCACCTGGTAGGACACCGCGCGCGGAGGTACAGCTCCAACAAGCTCAATTCTTCTTTTTGAGCGTTGATCTTCTTTGGAGGGCACGGCCTGAGTGAAACGGCTCGTCGCCCATGTGGTTTACGCGCGGCAAGTTCCTGGTCGGCGAGCGGGATGTGCTGCCTGGCTGGCTCGATGAAGGATTTCGATGGCTTACGTTCGGGAGCACAGGCAACCCACAATTTGCGGAACAACTGATAGCTTCCACTTACAAAACCGCATCCCACTTGTTGTATTTCATCCGTGAGTTCACCGGAATAGAGGAGTGGCATGCAAAGACTCATGATTTCGGCAGTCGCGGCGCTTACCCTGGGCGCTTCGGCCTTCGCTCAGCAGAACACCATCACCTGCTCGTCGCAGGGTACCGCGCAGCAGGTTTGTCCTGCTAATACTCGTGACGGCGTCTTACTCGTTCGCGAGCAAAGCAACAACATCTGTCGGCAAGGCACCACCTGGACGTATGACCGTCGCGGTATCCAGGTAAATGGTGGATGCAGTGCCGAGTTCGCCGTAAGTAACCGTGGCAACGGCGGCAGCGGCTACGGAAACAATGGCTATGGAAACAATGGTTACAACAGCAACAACGGTTACGGCAACAATGCTGGGAATGCCGCGAATTACAACGGAAACGGCAACAACTATCAGAACGGCAATGGCGGCAATTACAACGGCCGATCGGTAAGCCTGCCACAGGGCACCCAGTTGACCGTGCGTATCGACCAGACTGTGCGCCTGTCGGAACTGAATCAGGGCGATGTGCTTCCGGGTTCTTTGACGAACGACCTCAGCGTTGGCGGCCAGGTGGTCGCTCCTGCCGGTACTCCGGTTCAAGCGAAGGTTGCGTCCGCACAGGGCTCGCCGCTTGACCTGCGACTTGACTCGCTCAGCGTGAACGGCCAGACGTACGCGCTGCAGACCAATTCCGTACGCGGCATCCGCGACGCCGTCAGCACAGGCGACCAGTCTGCGCGCAGCGGCTTTGGTGGCGTTCTGAGTGGCATCGCCTCCGCGGGACAGATCACCTCAGGCACCGTCTTCAACTTCCGCCTCACGGCTGCCGCGCGTCCGACAAGCACCAACTAACTTCCTCCCCCAGACCTGCAGTACCGTCGAGCATGGCGGCAGCGTAAGCTGCTTCCATGCTCGATGTGCATCAGAGAGCGAATAGCTACTTCTGCGCCGCAATGACCGCCGGTTGAAACTGTGGATCGCCGAAGTTCCAGAGAAAGAACGTGAAAACGTCGGTCCAGTCAGACACCTGCTGCCCGACCGTGTCTGTAATGCCGTGGCCTGCATCGTAGTTCACGCGCAGCAGAATTGATTTGCTGCCGGCGTTTGCGGCTTGCAGTGCCGCGGCCATCTTGCCGCCCTGCCATGGGTCTACGCGCGGGTCATTCGCGCCTGCGGTGACCAGCGTTGCCGGGTACTTTGTGCCCGGAACCACGTGGTGGTAGGCGCTCATGGCATAGAGGGCCTTGTAGCCGGCCTCCGTCTTTACCGAGCCAAACTCCGGTATGTTGCCTGGACCGTTCGGCCCGGTCTCGATGCGCAGCATGTCAGAGCAAGGCACGCCATCGACTGCAGCGGCGAACAGGTCAGGCCGCTCCGTGATGGACCGCCCGATCAGGATGCCTCCCGCGCTCTGGCTCCAGATGCCCAGGTGCGCCGTGTCGGTGTACTTGTTGTCGACGAGGTACTGCGCCGAGGCGATGAAGTCACCCCAGGTATTCGGTTTCGTCTCTTTCTTGCCGAGCAGGTGCCAGCCCTCGCCCAGCTCGCCGCCGCCGCGCACGTGGGCCACGGCGACGATGCCTCCGCGCTCAAGCCAAGCCACATAGCGGCGGCTAAAGCCCGGCGTAAACGCATCGCCGTAGGCGCCATAGCCGATCAGCGCGGTCGGGTTGCTGCCGGTCTTCGTAAGACCCTTCTTATAGACGAGTGAGAGCGGCACCATTGTGCCGTCTGGCGCCTTCACCTGTACCTCTTCCGCCGTAAGATCCTTGGGATCGATGTCGTTCGGCGGGACCAGGCCGAGCTGCTTCAGGCTGCCCTTCTTCTCGTTGTACTGGTAGAAATCGCCGGGCTCGGTCCAGCTCATCAGGTCAAGGATGGCGCCGTTAACCGTGGTGTCTGCCGTGGTGCTCACCACCGTCATCTTCGCGGGTGTGTCGATCACCGCCGCCTTCTTGCCGGCGCCGTAGGGCAGCCGGTAGACGCGACCGTAACCCTTGTCGATGGTCTGCACGTAGAGCGCGTCCTTGGCCTGGTGCAGCACGTCCGAGCCGATGAAGCCGCCGCTCAGCACCAGGCTGCTGGCCGGCATTACGACCTCGGCCTTGGCCAGGTCAGGATTGGCTGCGTCCACACGCAGAATCTTGCCGTTCAGCGTGCCGTCAAAGCTCACCATGTAAAGGTCGTTGCCCATCAGCGCGACGTCGGTGACCTTGTCTTTCAACGCGGCCACCTTCTTCCAGCCGGTGTGCGCGGTCAGCGCGGCGGGCAGCCCGATGTAGACCTCCTTGTACGTCTCGACGCCGGGGATCAGCAGGGCGAGTGCAAAGGGCGAGTCGGCCGAGGGTGCAGCCGCCGGAAAGACGTAATCGCCCACAGTGATCTCGGGAGACACGCCCTGCGCCAGGATGACCACATCCGAAGCGGCAGGCTGGCCCAGCGTGTGCTTGGTCATGCGCGGGTGCAGAAACTTGTTGACCGCCGGTGCGCCTGCGGCTAGCGCCTCAAGCTGCTCGAAGTAGATGTCCTTGCTGTCAGGCGAGAAGCTGCCACCCTCAAAACGCTCGAGCCGGTCGGCCATCTCCGCACCGGTCGCGGTGTCGAAAACGTGGCCTGTCTGTTCCTCAGAGCCGCCCGCCGAGATGCCCACGACCACCAGCTTGCCGTCGCGCGAGGGCGAGTACTGGTCCAGCGTCATGTGGTGGTCGGACGTGCTGATCGCCTCCGGGTCAAAGATCTTGCGCTCCGCGCCGCCACTGGACTTGCGCACGTAGAGTGCAGCCTGATTCTGCCCACGCAGACGTTTGCGGTAGAACAGGTAGTCGCCCGCAAGCTGCGGATTGCTGATCGTGAAGTCACCCGCGTTGATGTACCGTGCCATCTCCGCCGCAAAGGCCGTGCGGCCGGGCAGGCTGTCCAGCGTGGCCCGCGTGTAGTCCGCCTGCGAGCGCATGTACTGCTTGCTCTCGGTGGACTTCTGGTCCTCAAGCCAGCGGTAGTTATCCGTTACAGTCTGGCCGAAGTAGGTGTCCTTTACGGGATGGATGGCCGCAGACGCCGGCTTCGCCTGGCCCGAGGCGCTGATGGCGGAAGAAGCAAACGCAAAGGCGAGCAATGCGATGAGTCGGCGACGGGAAAACACGTA
>CAXTJS010000179.1:0-6234 GCA_964244605.1 uncultured Terriglobus sp.
CCCGTCGGTCGTCGCGCGAGCGCGGGGTGAGGTGGCGATCGCGCCCGGTGATGAGCCCGACGAGCGGCTCTTCTTTGTGCGCATGCTCTAAGCCGCGCCTGCTGAGCCCACGTAGACTAGACGGATGCCTCCGATACTCAATGCGCAGTCGCTGAGCAAGCGATTCGGTGCGAAGACCCTGTTTGAGAACCTCTCGTTCGTCGTAGGCGACGGCGACCGCATCGGCCTGATCGGCCCCAACGGCGCAGGCAAGTCGACCTTGCTGGCCGTTCTTGCCGGCCGCGAAGACAGTGACGGCGGTGACGTGGCTGCGCGCAAGCGTGCGCGCGTTGCCTACGTGGTACAGAGCTCGGAGTTTGCGCCGGGCGTGACCGTTCGCGGCGTGCTTGAGGCTTCGCTGGCCGTGTCACTTGTGCCGGAAGGCGAACGTGAACAGCGCGTGCGCGAGATGCTGGGCCGCACGGGCTTTCCGGATGAAGACGCCGAGGCGTCGGCACTTTCCGGTGGCTGGCGTAAGCGTCTTGCGATTGCGGAAGCGGTCGTCGCGGAGCCCGATGTTCTGCTGCTCGACGAGCCCACGAACCACCTGGATCTTGCAGGCATCGAATGGCTTGAAGGCATGCTGCAGGAAGAGCAATTCGCCGCCGTTATCGTGTCGCACGATCGCTACTTTCTGGAAGCCGTGGCGAACACGACCGTCGAACTGAACCGGATGTACAGCAACGGATCGCTCCGTATCAATGGGCCATACTCGCGCTTTCTCGAAGAGCGCGAGCTGCATCTGCAGGCGCAGCAGAAGGCACACGAGAGCCTGAAGAACCAGGTCAAGACCGAGATCGAATGGCTGCGGCGTGGACCCAAGGCGCGCACCACCAAGAGCAAGGCGCGCATCGACAAAGCAAATGAGATGATCGGCGACCTTGCATCGGCAAACTCACGCATGCAGAAGAGCAGCGCAGGTATCGATTTCGCCGCAACGGACCGGCAGACGAAGCGGCTGATTGAAATGGAAGGCATCCGCTGCGACCTTGGCGAGCGCACCATTCTGCGCAGCCTCGATCTCTTGCTGACGAACGGCATGAGGCTGGGGCTAGTGGGCCCGAACGGCAGCGGTAAAACCACGCTGCTGCGCCTGATCACTGGCGAGCTGGAACCGGCAGAAGGAAACGTCAATCGCGCGGCGCAACTGCGCGTTGTGTACTTCTCACAGCTACGCGAAATCGACCCGTCGCTCACGCTGCGTCGCGCACTCGCGCCTGAGGGCGACTCCGTCGTCCACAATGGCAGCCTGGTTCACGTGGCGAGCTGGGCCGCGCGCTTTCTGTTTACGGGTGAGCAATTGAACCAGCCCATCGAGCGGCTCAGCGGTGGCGAGCGTGCCCGTGTGCTGATCGCCCGGCTGATGCTGCAGCCTGCTGATGTGCTGCTGCTCGACGAGCCGACGAACGATCTTGACATCCCCACGCTTGAGATCTTGGAGCAGAACCTCCTGGAGTACCCGGGCGCACTGGTGCTCGTTACGCACGACCGCTACATGCTTGACCGCGTCAGCAGCACGGTGCTGGGCCTTGACGGTGAGGGTGGGGCGGAGCGCTTTGCGGACTACTCGCAGTGGGAGCAGTGGATGCGCTCGCCACGGCAGTCGGAGGCCGTTGCGGTGGCAAAGTATGCCGACGGCAGCAGTGCTCCCACCGCGAAGAAGACCGCTGCCGCACCTGCGAAGCGCAAGCTCAGCTACCTGGAGCAGCGTGAATGGGAAGGCATCGACGCACGCGTGGCCGAGGCGGAAAAGCGCCTGACGAGAGCGGAAGCCGACCTCGTAGATCCGGTCATCGCAACGGACGCAAAGCGGCTAGAGGCGGCCATCGCGGAGCAGGCTGCGGCAGGCAAGGCCGCAGATGAGGTCATGACGCGCTGGGCAGAGCTTGCGGAGCTGGTCGGGGCATAACGTCCGGTCGCTTCACGGTGAATGTCGCGAGCATACAGACAAACGGTTTCATGCTGCGCGATTGCTTTGCCTAGCAGGCGACTTGTGGGGCTGCTTGATTCGGATTGCCCGTTGTTACGAGAACCTCTTCCAAGCCAACTTCTAAACGGCTACCGATTTGCTTGCTCGTTAGGCGATCGCGAAGTTTCAAAAAAGGCACTTCGACGCATTTTGTGGTCACCACGCCCAGCGCAATCCCGGCAGCGACAGTTAGGCTGTTCTCAAGCCCCGCATGGCGGTCAAAGTGCAGGCGTATCGATACGGCATGCATCGGTGCCGCCACCGAGACATGCCACAGGTAAATGCCGTAGCTGTACAAGCCGATCCATGCGACGACGCGATAGACCGGCCCAAGATAGCGCTTTGTGCGCTCGCCTTGAAAAATCAGCATCATCGTTGTCAAGCTGCATACGTTGAGAAGGTCAAACTCGACAGGGCGCAACGCCCCCTCTGTGTTCGTGAAGCGCAACAGCAGCGCACCGCCTCCCAACACGATCGCCCAGAGTGATGCACGTTTTCGCAGCCTCTGAAAAACACGAGGCGCGAAGTAGTACAGCATGGCAAGAACGACACCCAGCAGAATGCTGTCGATACGTAGATGTGTCTGCGCGAAGACGGGTACCTGCCGGGAAATTGTGATTGCACGGACTGCTGCAACAATGACCGCTGCGGCAAGAAGCAAGCTGAAGAGCAGCTGCCAGTGCATCTTGATTGCGGCTGCGCCAGCAAGGACGAGAGCGATGAGCAAGTAGGCATGCTCTTCGACGGCAAGCGTCCACGTATGCGGAATACCACCGATGTAGTTCTGCAAGTGGGTTAGATTGCCGGCGAGCTGTCGAGCCGTGTAGTGGCCACTAAGCAGAGTTGCGAGAAGGTACACGTAATACTGCGGCCAGATCTTGAAGGCTCGTCGTAGCAGAAAGCGTCTGCTGCTTACAACACCGGTGCGTTGCCACTCACGCAGCAACAAACCGCCCACTAGAAAGCCGCTTAGAACGAAGAAGAGACAGACTCCGGCATCCCCCTCACAGTCCGGAAGACCGATGCGCTCCATAAGCGGTTGCAGCAGATGACCGAAGTGGCAGTCGAGCACAAGCAGGATTGCGATGCCACGTATGAAGTCGAGGCTGCTATCACGAGCCGGAGCAAATGCTTTCCTAGGCAGAAAATGACGCGATGCTTGCATGCCTCATTTTGTCTTGCCGTTGTTCCGCCTTCGACGCCTTACAGCGACATTCGCATCATTTTTCGCTACATGCCGGTAATGTTGTAGCCACAATCCACGTAGGTGACTTCGCCCGTAATGCCGCTCGCGAGCGGTGAAACCAGAAACGCGGCAGTGTTGCCCACCTCGAGCGCTTCCACGTTGCGGTGCAGTGGTGCGCGTTCCGTCACGGTCTCCAAAATTTTGTTGAAGTCGCCGATGCCGCGTGCAGCAAGGGTTTTGATCGGTCCGGCGGAGATCGCGTTGACGCGGATCTTCTTCGGCCCAAGCGATGCGGCAAGATAGCGCACGGTAGCTTCAAGCGCGGCCTTTGCGACACCCATCACGTTGTAGTTCGGAAAGACTTTCTCCGCGCCATAATAGGTCAGCGTTAGAACAGATCCGCCCTCATTCATCATGGTTGACGCGGCACGACTAATTGCGACGAGCGAGTATGCGCTCACATCAAGAGCAATGCGGAAATCCTCTCTCGCCGTCAGCAAAAAATCGTTCTTGATAGCGTCAGCGGGCGCAAAGGCGACGGAATGCACGAGCATGTCGATGGTGCCGTAGGCGTCCTTCAGCTGCGCAAAGGTCGAGGTGATCTCCTCGTCTTTCGAGACGTCGCACTGGAACGACTTGGCATCCCGCAGCTCAGGCAGCAGGGCGTCCGCCTCTTTCTTCAGGCGCTCATTTTGGTAACAGATGGCGATGGTCGCGCCCGCTTCATTCAGCTTCTGCGCGATACCCCACGCGATGGAGCGCTTGTTTGCGAGCCCGAAGATGACGGCGGTCTTGCCCTTGAGATCGATCATGCTTTCTTTCCTTTGTGCTTGGTAGCCGCAGCCTTCGGCTTGGCTTTCGCTGTCTTCGGCTTCGCTGGTGCCGCAGTCGTCGTGTTGACCTCGCCATGCAAAAGCCAGTCGTATTGCTCGTCAGACAACGGCACCACGGAAAGGCGAAACTGCCGAAAGAGCAGCGATTCGTGGAAGACCGGAGCCTCGCGCATGGCGGCCAGCGACTTGGGCTGCTTGAGCGGCTTGCCTGCCTTGAGCTTAACGACAGGATTCTTCAGATCGGAAGGATCGACGGAGACCACCGTCGCTGTGCCCACGGCCTCTTTGCCGACGTTGGAGTGGTAGATCACGCAGCGCTCGCCCTTGCGCATGTTGCGCAGCGTGATCAGCGCCTGCGGGTTCTTGATGCCGTCCCACACGGTCTCGCCATCCCGCACGAGATCGTCGAAGGAGTATTTATCCGGTTCGGATTTGAGCAAGTAGGGCATCGTTTGCGGTCTCAGTTCTGCCGTGGATGAGGATAGCAGCCCAGGCAATTTGCCGATGGTGCGAGCCGTCAGCGGTCGAGATCGATCTTCTCCACGAACGGGATCGTACGGCCCAGGAAGCGCTCGCCAAGCCGCATAAACTTCTGCGTCGAGTCTGTGGCGAGAAAGGTTAATGCGGGGTCGACGCTCGCGGCCGGGGGTGTGTTCTGCAGCATTGTTTGTACATGGCGGGCTGTCGCTTCGGCTGAGTCAACGAAGGGAGCCGGCGGCATGATCTCTGCCGCGGTCGTCTCAAGTACTTCGCGCAGCAGCGGGTAGTGCGTACAGCCGAGCAGAATTGCCGCTGGCACAGTGTGTTCGCCGATGCTTCTCAACTGCTGCAGCGCTTCACCGAGATAGATGGCCGCGACCTGCCTTGTAACGTCATGCGTGGTCCAACCCTCCTCAACCAGAGGCACCAGAAGCGGGCACGCTTTTTCGAGCGAGCGCAAACCATGCCCGGCGCAGGCTGCGGCGTACGCGTGCGATGCGACCGTTGCCTCAGTTGCGAGCACAAGCACCGGGCCTTGTTGGCCGCGTGAACCTGCCGCCTGCGCAGCCGCAAGCGCGCCCGGCTCGATGACGCCGACGAGCGGTACAGGCGACTTAAGCAGAAGCGAGGGCAGGGCCAGGGCTGAAGCTGTATTGCAGGCGATGACGACCAGCTCCGCTCCGCGCTCCGCAAGCGTCTGCACGGCGGATGCTGTGTACCGCGTGATCGTCTCCGCGGATTTGGATCCGTAGGGTAGCCGAGCTGTGTCGCCGAGGTAAAGGAAGTCGCAGCCGGGCAGGTGTTCCAGCAGCGTGCGCAGCACGGTCAGACCGCCAAAACCCGAATCGAAGACGCCGACGACCGGCCTTTTCTGCGGGGCCTCTCTAGCCACCTCAGTCATGGGACGTGGGCTTCACGACGTTGCTGGTGTCGACCACGTCGTAGGTGCGGTCAAGCTCCACGTTGCCGGCAAGCGTGGAGCGCTGCTGGCCATCCACCAGAAAGCGCACCTTGGTGATTTGCGGCATGTTCGCGTGCAGCGTACCGATGATGGACTGGATGGTGAGCGTCTCCACCGTGATACCGCTCGGGTGTGCGTCGCACCACGTAGAACGCAGGTTCACCATGGCGAGCTGGCCCGTCTCATGCGCGAGCGGGTCTGCGGACTCTTGCTCTGGCTTTGCGTCTGTTGCGACGCTTGCGGATTGCAGCTTCGACGCGGGCGAGGTCAGCGGCAGGTCGAGCAGGTACACGTCATCCACCGCGATGCCGCCGCCGATGGGGTGCGCGGACTTCTTCAGCGTGTACTCCGTGAGCAGGTGCTCCAGCAGGGCACGGGCACGTACGGCTGGCTGCGAAGGCAACGCGATGGAGCGCTCCGTCGAGGTGATGGCACCATCGTTGTCGTCGGCAAGCGCAAGCGTCACGGTCTCTGACGCGGCATACGAGGGTGCCTCGATCGGCGCATCGGTTGTGGCGTCGTCGCGCAGGGTGTAGTTATGGCGATTGTGGTTGAACAGCACCGCCGCCAGCACGATTGACAGGCCAAGCAGGACGAGGAAGAGGATGCGCTGGTAACGGGGGATCACTGGGGCAGGCTCCCGTCTGTCGGCGGGGTGACTGGAGCGGGCTTTGGCGCCTTTAGCTTGGGCACCACTGGAGCCGTTGATGCCGTGCCTGTTACTGCAGGGGTCGGCGCTGTCGTCGGCTTTGTCGCCGGCAAAGCT
>CAXTJS010000180.1:0-6224 GCA_964244605.1 uncultured Terriglobus sp.
TGGCGGACGTGGTGCGCGTCGTCCGAACGGCGCGGCCCATGGTGGTGACCAGCGTCTTTGCGGGCAACGTGTCTGACGGCCACGGCCATCACCAGGCCTCCGGCGTGCTGGCGCAGGAGGTTTACACCGCCGCCGCCGATCCAAAGATGTTTCCCGAGCAGTTGAAGGAGGGTCTGCGGCCGTGGACGCCGCTCAAGGTCTACGCCCGCGTGCCCTTTGCCCGCGTCTCGGCCCAGGGCATCTTCGACTACGCTACCGGCAAGTGGGAACCGGTCGTCTTCAAGAATTACGTCACCGGTGAGGTCATGCATGGCGTGCCAACCGCGACGGTCAACGTGCCGGAGGGGCAGTACACGCCGTTGCTCGGCGAGAGCCCGTTTCAGCTTGCGCGCGAAGGCCTGAATGAGCAGAAGTCGCAGAACGGCGGCACGGGTTTTCCGCTCGCGGGCGAGGCCGATTCGCCCTACCACCTGTACGCTTCGCGTGTGAGTAAGGGAGCGCTGCCCGAGCATGAGGCGGGCTTCTTCGACGGTATCGACACGTCCGTGCCGGGCATCGCCTCGTACCTCCACGGGACGGAAGCGCAACAGGCTCGCACCGCGTTGCAGGCCATCGCCGCCGACGTGGACGCCGCAACCGCCGCCTACAACGCGAACGATCCCGCGAAGTGCGCGCCGTCGCTGGCCAAGGGACTGGCCGGCACGCGCGCCCTGATCGCGCAGCTCAGCGCTACGCATGGAGACGACGCTCGCTTCAACGCG
Organism: uncultured Terriglobus sp.; assembly: GCA_964244605.1. GTDB lineage: Bacteria > Acidobacteriota > Terriglobia > Terriglobales > Acidobacteriaceae > Terriglobus. The sequence continues at coordinate 762 of CAXTJS010000180.1, forward strand.
TTGCACGAGCTCGGCATCAAGCAGCAGCAGTTTGAGCTTGCGCTGAACCAGGCGCTTGGCATTACGCTCGTGGCCGTTGCGCAGCCGCTCAACGCGGGGCCGGGCCGTAACGGTCCGATGGGCCCCACGGACGCGGTGAGTGCCGCGGCGGGCAGCTCGGCTGCTTCCACCACGGTCATTGCCGGTCAGCCGCTTGCCGTGAGTGTGCACATCGCGGACCAGGGCAGCGCGCCGGTAGAGGTCCGTGCGGTGAACCTGCACGCCAATACCGCGGGCGATTGGAACTTCACCCCTTCATCGTCACCGCAGGCCCTGGCGGCAGGCGAGGGCCGCGATGTAACGCTCGCTGCAACCGTGCCGCAGAACGCTCCACTCACGGAGCCCTACTTCTCGCGCCCCACGCTCGAACAAAGCTACTACGACATCCATGAGGGGCAGTACCTCACGCTGCCGATGATGCCCTATCCGCTCTCGGCGGAGATGACCTACACCTTCGCGGGTGTTCCCGTTGTTGTGCGTGGCGTGGTGCAGACCGCGCGGCGTGAGAACGGTCTGGGCGTGGTGCTGAACCCTTTGCTCATCGCCCCAGCCATCTCGGTGCGCGTGTCGCCGCCGGCGGGTGTGGTGCCGCTCTCCGCAACGTCATTGCCGCTTGATGTCACGGTGCACAGCAGTGTGAAGGGACCGGCTTCGGGTGAGGTCACGCTGAAGCTGCCGGCGGGTTGGGCTGCTTCGCCGGCAAAGGCCGTCTTTAAACTGCAGCGCGACAACGAAGAAGTGACCTTACATTTCGAGGTAGACCCACACGGGCTGCAGGCGAAGCAGTACGACGTTGCCGCGATCGCCACGTACAACGGCAAGCAATACACGCAAGGCTTTACCACCATCGGCTACCCCGGCATCCGCCCGTACCCGCAGTATGCGCCAGCGGGCTACCGCGCCACGGGTGTCGACGTGACCACAGCACCCGGTCTGCGCGTGGCCTACATCAGCGGCACCGGTGACGACGTGCCGCAGTCCCTGCAGAACCTCGGCATCCGTGTAATGCAGTTATCGCCTGCCGACGTGCTTCACGCTGACCTCAGCGGCTACAGCGCGATCTTGCTCGGCATCCGCACGTATGCGGCGCGTGCGGAGCTGCGCACCGCTAACGGACGCCTGCTCGACTATGTGAAGAACGGCGGCGTGGTCGTTACGCAGTACCAGACCGCCGAGTACGACCGCAACTTCGGCCCCTACCCGCTCAGCGTGCCGGGCGACGCGGAGAAGGTTGTGGAGGAGACCGCAAAGGTCACCCTCCTCAAGCCGGAAGACCCGGCCTTCACCTGGCCCAACAAGATTGGTCCCGCCGACTTCGACAACTGGGTTGAGGAGCGCGGCCACGGTTTCCTGCGCAGCTTTGACCCGCGCTACGTCGCGCTGACTGAGGTGCACGACGCCGGGCAGGACCCGCAGACCGGCGGCCTTGTCTATGCGCAATACGGCAAGGGCTACTACGTCTATCTTGCCTTTGCCTTCTTCCGGCAAATGCCGGAGGGCGTCCCCGGCAGTTACCGCATCATGGCCAACCTGCTAAGCCTCGGCAAGAACCCAGGATTGCCGCACTGACGACTGCGCTCTGTTCCGCGTCGTGTATCTTCGCGTTTACAATCTCGGCATCATGTCACGAAGTCTCGTCTGGTTTCTGCCTGTATGCCTCTGCATGCTGTCAGCACCTTTGTCCGCACAGAGCGATGCTCTCTTTGGTGGGTACGTCACCGATCCGGGAACGCCTCAGAGCTTTCGCGTCAATGACGAGCATGTCATCTGCAATCCGAAGCAGACGGAGCACGCGCTGCTGAAGGACGGCAAGGGCGGTCACACGACGATCGAGTGTCCTCAGCGTTCTCTGGGTGAGCAGGTCACCCTCTACGGCAGCCGCGAGAAGAAGTCGAAAGACGTGCTTGCCACCCGCATCGAGACAGATGCCGCTGTTGACTTAGCTGTTAGTGGCTATGCCTTGATTGATGAGGTCGTTGAGCCGCTCAACAACAGCAGCATGCGGGTGCGCGCCGATGGCTATGTGCTCGCCATCACACCGGCGACCAAGATCGGCGGCCCCGCCGGCAACGCCTCTGTGCTTACCTCCGTCGGCAGCGATACTTGGCTGCGCTACGCGGGCACGTTGCACCCGGACGGCAGCGTGTCGGCCACCTCTGTCGAGTTCACGCCGAATCAGATTCAGAAGAGCGAGAACAAGCTGCGGCAGAAGACCGAGTTCGACGCCGACGCCGTCACGGAAGACAAGCGGCAGGGTGCAGTGAGCCGTGCCTTTCTCGGGTGGGACATGAAACGCCTGCCAGCTTACAAGGACGAGGCGATGCAGAAGCGCATCAGCGAGCTTGGAAACCGGCTTGTTCCGGCCTACCAGCGTAATCTGCCGGAAGACTCCTCCACGAAAATCGACTTCCGCTTTCAATTGGTGGATGAGAAGAAGTTGAAGAGGGCGAGCGGCTTAACCAGCGGCATCGTGCTTGTGCCTTACCAGATCGTTTCCGCTCTGCAGAACGACAATCAGGTAGCTGCGGTGCTCGGCGACGGCATCGCGGTTGTGCTTGAGAAGCAGGCACTGCGTTCCATTCCAACTGCCAACAAGATTGCCGCGGCGAATCTCGCCGGAACCGTCGGCGCTTTCTTCGTTCCTGGGCTGGGCCTTGCCACTTCGCTTGCCAGCGGCAAGGCACAATCCATCGCGGAGCACCACCAGATGGAGCAAAGCTCGCGCGAGACCTTGTCATGGATGCGGGATGCCGGTTTCGACATTCGCGAGGCACCTGTGGCTTGGTGGCTGCTGGAAAAGAACGAAAAGAAGACGCTCGCCCAAACTCGCCTGCCTTACCGGACGCAGTACTTGTACGAACTGTTAGGCACGCGCTGGCGAACGGAACTTGCTGTAAAACCGTAGGCACAGGCTGAAGACGGTGCTGCAGTAGTAGCCCTTTTCACATGTCATTTTGCTCCGCGTTTGCCATCTCGTAGCAAAAGCGGAGGGATCTGCTTTCCTTTGCGTACCGGGACGGCATACGGGCAAGCAGATCCCTCGACTGCGTTACGGGATGACAACGGTGAATTTCGGCTTCACACTACTGCACCCTGGAGCTCGTGCAGGAAGAACGCAAAGGTGTCCGCTGCCACATCCAGCCGTTTGCTCAGCGGCATCCCGGCCCCATGTCCGGCACGCGTTTCAATGCGGATCAGCACCGGTGCCTCGCCCGCTTGGTCCGCCTGCATCTGCGCGGCGAACTTGAACGAGTGCGCCGGGAAGACGCGGTCATCGTGGTCGGCCGTGGTGATGAGCGTTGCCGGATAGTGTGTGCCGGGCTTCAGGTTGTGCAGCGGCGAATACTTGTAGATCGCGTGGAACTCAGCCTCGTTCTCTGACGGCGAGCCGTAATCCTGCTTCCAGCCGAAGCCCACGGTGAACTTGTCGAAGCGCAGCATGTCCATCACGCCCACCTGCGCGTTGGCCGCACCAAACAGATCAGGCCGCTGCGTGAGCACCGCGCCCACCAAGAGGCCGCCGTTCGATCCGCCCTGAATTGCCAGCTTCGGCGTGGACGTGTAGCGCTCGCGGACGAGGTACTCCGCACATGCGATGAAGTCGTCGAAGACGTTCTGCTTCTTGAGCCTCGTACCGGCCTCGTGCCATGCCTCGCCATACTCGCCACCGCCGCGCAGCGACGCCTGCGCGTACACGCCGCCATGCTCGAGCCACGCAATCATCGTGGGTGAAAACGCGGGTGTGAGCGAGATGTTGAAGCCGCCATAGGCATACAGCAGCGTGGGATTTTGCCCGTTGCGCTGCAGGCCCTTCTTCGACGTGAGAAAGACGGGCACCTTCGTGCCGTCCTTCGAAGGCACGAAGACCTCCGTCGTGACGTAGTCGGCCGGGTTGAAGTTCAGTTTCGGCGTGCGGAACTCGGTCGATTGCATCGTCTTCAGATCGAGCCGGTAGATCACGCCGGGGGTGGTGAAGTTGGTGAAGGTGTAGAAGGTCTCCGTGTCGTCGCGCTTGCCGCCAAAGCCCGCTGCCGAACCGATGCCGGGCAGCTGGAGCGACTGCAGGTGCTTGCCCTCTTCGCTGAACAGCTCGACCGCGGTGTGGGCGTCCGTGAGGTAGTTCGCGATGAGGGTGCGGTGCACCAGGCCCACATCGTCCAGCTTGCTCTTCGACTCCGGGATTACCATCTTCCAGTGCTCGCGCTCGGGGTGCTCCACATCGATCTGGATGACCTTGCCGTTGGGCGCGTCGAGCGTGGTGTAGAGCCAGAACTTCACACCGTCATTGCCGATCACGTGGTACGCCGCGTCGGGCATGCCAATCACGCGCTGCACCGTTGCACCGGGCTTTGTAAGGTCTAGCAGGGAAAGCTCATTCTTCGGGCTCGTGCCCTTGTTCTGCGAAAGGATTAGGTAGCGGCCATCGTCCGTAACCTGCGTGCCGATGAAGATCTCCGGGTCGTCCGCACGCGCGAAGACGAGCGTGTCCGCAGCCTGCTCCGTGCCGAGCTTGTGCAAGTAGATCTTCGGCGCCTGCGTGATGGCCTTCAGCTCGTCCTTGCCGGTAGGCGGCTCAAGGTGCGCGTAGTAGAAGCCGGAGCCGTCCTTACGCCAGGTCGCTCCGCCGAACTTGGTCCAGTGGATAACATCCGGCAGGTCCTTGCCTGTGCCCACCTCGCGCACGACGATCTTCATCCAGTCGCTGCCCGCCTCGGCGATACTGAGCGCGGCAAGCTTGCCGTCATTGGTAAGGCTGGCACCGTTCAACGCGACCGTGCCGTCGGCGGAGAGCTTGTTGGGATCGAGCAGGAGGTGTGGTTCGCCGTTTAGTCCCTCCGTCCAGTACACGGGCGACTGGTTCTGCAGCCCGGTGTTGTGGCTGTAGACGTAACGCGTGCCGTAGCGTGCGGGTGCGGAGAAGCGCTCGTAGTTCACCAGCGCCTCCATGCGCGCACGCAACGCGTCGCGCGTCCCTGCAAGCGGCGCGAAGTACTGCGCCGTGACCTTATTCTCCGCATCGATCCAGGCGCGCGTCTCGGCGGAGTCGCCGTCTTCCATCCAGCGGTACGGATCGGCGACTGTGGTGCCGAAGTAGGTGTCGGTCTGTGCGGCACGGCGTGGCTTTGGGTACGTGAGCACAGGGTGTCCTTTGTGTGTTGCGGGTGTGGGTACGTTGCCTTGCTGCGCGGCCAGGCATGCCGCGCTTGTTGCGAGAAGAACAAGACACAGGTAGCGCATCAGTGTGGTCTCCTTTTGGGTCAGCAACATGTCTGTCTACGCTCTGCCTCTGATGCGTCGTTTTCGACTGTAGCGACGCTTTCATTGTCACGGAGCGGAGAAGCCTGCTGTGCTCAGAGCAGCGATGGCACTCAAAGGAGAAGCAGGTTTCTCCACTCCGCTGCGCTCCGGTCGAAATGACGCTTC
>CAXTJS010000181.1:0-6221 GCA_964244605.1 uncultured Terriglobus sp.
CGCAGCAGCCCTTTAATAATATCATCAGGGTGAGCAACCAGGCCCTGGCCGCGGACTGACATGGCAAAGCTGCCGTCCTGATTTGGCAGCAGCTGGCAGGTGATTGGCTGCCCATCCAGGCGGTAGTCAAGCCGGTAGAGCGCCTGCTCGGTGCGGTGACGTGAGACGAAGACGCCGCGGTCGCGCCAGAGCAGGTCGATGTAGCAGGCCATGCCTGCCGTGGCAACCTCCGGCTCAAGTAGGAGGTCGTTGCGCGTCGCGGCAAGCTCTTCCTCTTCCATCGGCCACACGTCGCACTTGGCCGTGAAGACCGGCGAGCGAGCGGCGTTCAGCGAGCGCAGTGCGGCCAGCAGCGGCGGATGCTCGTCGGCCTCGGCGATCTCGTCGAGCGCGTCGGGGTCGCTGCGCAGATCGACCCAGCGCAGCGCGCCGTCAGGCGACTGCCACGGTACCACCAGCACCGGGTCATCCGCGGCGGTTTCGCTGCTCCACTCCATCAGCATGCGACGGCTGCCTCATGCTCCGCTACGCCGACAAGCTCCAGCACAAAGTCGAGCAGCCGTGCCTCGGCCCAGTAGCCGTCGTAGCCGGGGGCGGGGTTCTCAAGAAAGGCGCAGTGGCCGCCATGCGCCGGCTCAACCAGCGTGATGTGCGGGTTTGCCTGCAGCGCCGCACGCGTAGACGCGGTGAGCCGGATGAAGGGATCGTCAAGCGCATGCAGGATCAGCGCCGGTAAGGCGATGCGCTCGACCACGCGCGATGCGCCCGAGCGGGCGTAGTAATCCGACGCCCCCGTAAAGCCGCAGTAGCCTGACATGACGTGCTCGTCGAAGTCACGGATGGAACGCACAGCGTCAAGCCGCTTCGGCGTAAACACCGCCGGAAACAGGCGCACCTTGCGCTGGTAGCGCGCCTTCAGGTTGCGCAGAAAGCGCTGCTCGTAGATGCGGTTGGTCCAATGGTGCAGCGCGTCGGCACTCTCAGCGAGGTCCATCGGCGGTGAGATGGCGACGGCACCCAGGAGCTCGCGCGGCGCACCGCCGCCCAGCTCCCCGACGGCCTTGAGCACGAGATTGCCGCCCATGCTGTACCCCGCAAGCACCAACCGCCTGCAGCCACGCGCGACCGCCCAGCGCAGCACCGCGATCACGTCCGTCGACAGCCCGGAGTGGTACAGCGACGGCGACAGCGCATCGGTGCTGCCGCAGTTGCGCATGTTCATGCGGACCACGTTGCACCCCGCGGCCCACAGCTTGTTCGCGTTACCGACCACATACTGCGAGTGCGACGACCCCTCAAGCCCATGCACCAGCACGACGGTGACTGCGTCTGCCGCATCCGCCTGCCAATGGCAGTGGCACAGCACGCAGCTTGGCAAGAGTTGGTCCAGCGCGACGGCGCTTGGCAGCAAGCGCATCTCCTCGGGCAGCGGCACCGCTACCAGCTCTGACGCGGGTGCGGGCAGCCGATCGGTGCGCGGCAGGAAGTTGCCGACGATCGTCTGCAGATGGCCGTTCGCGAGCCAGCGCCGCGGTTGGAATTGGGAGAGGTTACGCAAGAGGGTCATTCCATTATCAGCGAGTCAGCAAGGGGAGCGAGTCAGCAAGTCAGCGCGACGGCTCAGGCGCGTACGGGCTACGAACAGGGCCATCACAGATGCGTCATTTCGACCGGAGCGCAGCGTAGCGGAGAAACCTGCTGTTTCTCTCAGAGCCGTTGCCGCTCAAGGCAAGCAGCAGGCTTCTCCACGCCGCTGCGAAGATTGTCGCTCTGGTCGAATAAAAATGTTGAGGTGCTACAGCGGCAGTTGTGTCTGCGAAGCCGCCTGCTTGCGCACCGGTTGCGCCTGTTGCAGCATCCTCTCAGCCGCAAGCGGGCCAGTGGGCGCATCCTCGTGCTTGTAATAAACGTAGACGTCGCGCCCCTGTGCGGCCAGCTTCTTGAAGCGCTTCGCGTGCGCCGCTACCGTCGCCGCATCGTAGCCGCCGGGCATGCGCAGCCGGTACGACGTGAAGCCTTCCGCCGTGTGCACCTCCGGCGTCTTCAGGTCTTCACTCTCGGCGATGCAAAGCGCGGCACCACGCGCGCGCAGCAGGGAGAAGCTCTCCGGCGTGAACCAGCCCTCGTTGCGGAACTCAAAGCAGATGCGCCCTGCTCGCTGCGTCGCAGGCTGGTCGAGAAAGGTCTCAAGCCGCAGGAGATCTGCCTTGAAGTTCGGCGGCAGTTGAAAGAGCAGAAGGCCTAGACGCCCGGCCTCGCGCACCGGCTCGATGGAGGCCAGAAAGGCATCTACCGCACCGCCGCATTCGCGCAGGCGTTTGCGATGGGTAATACCTTCCGGTGCCTTGAAGGAGAAGCGAAAGGTCTCGGGCGTGGCGAGCAGCCACTCCGCCAACTGCGGTGCTGTGGGCAGCGCGCGAAAGGTGTAGTTCACCTCGACGGAGTTCAGCCTGGTCGCATAGTGCTCCAGAAAGCGCCGCGCCGGCACCGGCTTTGGATAGAAGCCGGGCTTCCAGCTCGGGTAGGCCCAGCCACTGGTACCGGCGAAGATGCGGTCCACACGTTTCGCCATGGCCACACGATACGCGAGACGAAACATAGGCTGGCGTCCGGCTGCTTCGCAGCTTCTCCTCGAAGCACCTGGGCAGCTGAGGCAATCACATCGCAAGATGCGATCCAGACGATTGCTTCTACAAATCATGAGTGAGCGGCCATGCTCGGCCCCGCTGTTTTTTGCTGCATCCCGGCATCGCGTGGTGGTATTCTCGCGCCCACATGAGTAGCAAGCGGTTTTCCAACTTCGGTCTGCATGGCGGCATTGCTGTGTTTGCCGCTTTGGTGACCTGGTTCGCCTTCGCAACGTCGACCGGCCGGCACGGCAGCCAGGGCGTGCCCGCACTCATCACCCTGATGAGCGGCGGCATCGCCTTTCAGTACACGGTCGATCGTCGCCGCTTGCGCTTCTTGCGCGAAGAGAAAGAGCGTGCGGCCTTCGAGCCGGTGCTCTCGGTCGTGAAGAACGACGCGCCGTCGGCCAGCCATTCCTACGACGTCCGAAACTGTGGGCCGGCGGCCGCGCTCGCCGTCCGCACATGGGTCGACACCCGGCGCACCGCGAAGTTCGGCACGTTTCTCAAGCCCATTCGCAGCGTTGAGAATAAGCAGCTTGGCGACCTGATGCCGGCACCGGAGGAACCGCCGCGCGCCTTTCAGGTGGCAAAAACCAGCGCAGGCATGCACTTCATCGTCGTGGTGGAATGTGAAGACAGGTCAGGCAGACTGCACCAGTTCCAGGTGCAGCAGATGGTCAACGCCCACCAGGCTGTTCGCGTTGCAGAGCCGCTGAAGCGCTATGTGCGCCGGCGAAGACGCATGCAACGCGTGCAGTACAAGCGCGCCCTCCGCGCGGATAGGCAGGGCTGAAACCAATGCATTGTTGGGGGTGTTTGGGGCGGCTGGAGGGATTTGAACCCTCGACATCGGGTGCCACAGACCCGCGTTCTAACCCCTGAACTACAGCCGCCGTGCCAGCCCCGAGTATACCGCAGTTCGCTGCGCGGCTTGCAGCTTGAAGGAGCAGGCTCATTCACCGGTCGGAAACGGGTTTGCAACAACCGGAAGCGACCCGCCGCATCCTAACTGGGAGCCATGCGAGAGCCCAGCTACGGTCGAACGCAAATCGAACCAGAGGTGCTGCGTCCCCGTGTTCGCGGTAGTGCGGCGCTGTTCAGTGACGGCAACATGGACATGCTGTCCCATATCCTAGATGACTTTCTGCGCATCCCGGGCACCAATATCCGCTTTGGTCTGGATGGCATCGTCGGCCTGATACCGGGCATCGGCGACATTCTGGGTGCCATGGCTTCGTGGATCATCATTGTGGCCGCCTGGCTGCGCGGAGTGCCCAAGGTGACGCTGGCGCGCATGCTGGCAAATGTGGCCATCGAAACGATCATCGGCACCGTGCCTGTACTCGGCGACGCGTTTGACATCGCGTGGAAGGCGAATCGCCGCAACTTCGCCCTGCTGCAGCGCGCCACGGGCGGTGTGGATGCCGTTCCCGGCACCGCAATACCGGTTGACGAGGCCCACTACCGCCTCGGCACCACGCAACAGCAGCGCAAGCGCCACGCCGCCTCTGACTGGCTGTTTCTGGTGTGGCTGGTGGTAGGCATGCTGTTGTTGTTGGCTATACCGCTGGCGCTGCTGGCTTATATCGCCGGCAAGTTCCTCTCGCTCGGCATGCGCCATTAGTGTTGGGCGGCGATACAATCAGAGGAGTCGGGGCGTAGCGCAGCCTGGTAGCGCATCTGCTTTGGGAGCAGAGGGTCGGGAGTTCGAATCTCTCCGCCCCGACCAATCCTCAGACCATCCCCCTACACAATGCACTGGCGCGACGCACTGGTCGAACGAATCCGGCAAGAGGCGCAGCCGCCGGAAAAGTTCTCGCACCAGGCTCGGCTTTACGCGCTCACGCTGCAGATTGGCCGTGACGTCACTTACGACGACGACGTTGTCTTCGCCTCGGCCTGGCTGCATGACATGGGGGTCTTCCTAGGCCACCGGCCGGAAGATCGCGACGCCCTCGCAGGCTGGAACGCGACCGCCTACTCGATGGACTGGGCGCGACGGTACCTAAGCGCTGACAGCAGCTTTCCTGAACACAAGATCGAGGCCGTCGTCGCGTGCATCCGCACGCACGAGGTGCATGGCGAACCACAAAGCGTGGACGCCACGCTCTTGCGCGACGCCGACATCCTGGAGCAGCTGGGTGCGGTTGCGGTGATGCGCACCGTCAGCAAGATCGGGCGCGACACGCGCTTTCACACCTTCGCGGATGCAGCCAACGTGTTGCAACGAGCCGTGGATACCCTGCCCGCCCAACTGCGGCTCGAACAGGCAAAGCAACTTGCCGAGCCGCGCATCGAGGCGCTGCGTGCGTTTTTGGCGGTTCTCGCCAGCGAATCGGGATCGAACCTCAGCTAGGTGCTGTCTACCTACGCCCTTTTTGGGTGATGTTTGCGGCTTTAGCCGCCGGAATAGTAAATCGTCTACGGAAAGTGCGCGGCTTTAGCCGCTGGGATGATCATCCCGGTGGTGGCTGAAGCCACTCTTTCCACCTACCAGCTTCTATCTCGGCGGCTAAAGCCGCTACAAGACCTAGATTGCTGCAGCTTCTGACAAAGGCTACATGTAGATCCACATTACCGGTCCATCACCGCACCCTCCACAACCCACTTGCGAATGGCCGCGACCTGCTCGGCGGACAGGCGCGTTCCCTTGGGCGGCATGCGCATGGGGTCGTCCTCGGCGAGGCCGGGGCTGATGACTTTGACCAACAGGCTGTCTTCGGGCCTGCCCGCAACCACCACCACGCCATCTTTGCCGCCCAGCATGAGGTTGGCGCGGGTGCTCATGTTCAGGCCGCCGCGACGGTTCATGCCGCCGTGGCAGCGCAGGCAGTTGCTCTGCAGCACCGGCTCGACGGCTGTCTTGTAGTGCTGCAGTTTCGGATCGTTAGGGGCCGCCGCAGCGTGCACCACGGGCGCAGACGGGGACGCGTTGCAGCCGCTCAACGGCACCTGCAGCAGAAACGCGGCAGTTCCATAAACAGTTACTAACCAAAACTGGCGCGCCGCTTGCTTCACCCTTGTTTGACGATACTCGGCGGCGTACGAAGCCACCCTGCCGGCGGACCCTGCGTGCAATGGCGCGGGGCAAAACCGCAACGCGCCCGGGTTGCCGGGTTTGTTACGAACCATGCTCGCCACTTTCGCCACTGCGGCGATGTGGCTAGCCTGAGGAGGCTCTGATGTGTGATTCTCCGCGGCCGGACCAGCCCATGACCCCCGTTTGCCCTGGCCGTCGCTCTACCGCTGACACCTTTGCGCCGCTCGCTCTGCGTGCGTGGCGAAGCGCACTGCTGCCGCTGGCCATGGCGGCGCTGACGACCTCTGCGTTTGCCGCGGGACACCATGCCCCGCTGCCACTGCCCAGGCATGCTGCCGCGAGCCACGCCGCTCCGGTTCGCAAGTCGCGCGCGGAGGTAGCGGAACCCGTCGCACGCGGGGGCCGCGGGCACGCCAAAGCCGGTTCTCTCGCTCCAACAAGCTCAGGCAAAATGGGCCGGCACGCGCGGGCAGTAGAACTTCCAGAGCGCCCCGGCGCACGCCGCCTTGGCCGCGCCGCCGCAGAGACCTAACCGGTTGTGGCATATGACC
>CAXTJS010000182.1:0-6210 GCA_964244605.1 uncultured Terriglobus sp.
CGTTCTGCACGATGCTCTCAAGCGGCACAGCGCCGGAGCTGGTGGTGGCCACGCGTGTGCCGCTCATCATCGCGGCCATGCGGAAGAAGTTCAGCACCGGCTTGTCGATGCCGTTGGTCGATAACGAGCGGAAGCCCTCGAAGTACTCCCGGTTCTCGAACTCGAACGACCAGCTGAGCATGCTGAGCAGGTTGACGTGGTACTTGTCTTGGAGCAGGAACAGCCGCTTGTAAGCCGCCGCCGTGTACGCGGGATAAAGGGTGCCGTTGCGGTAGTTGTTGGCGGGGTTCACCTTGCTGGAGCACGCCGCGCAGCCTTCCGGATCGGCCTCGCTCAGGATAATCGGCAGGTTGCGGAAGCGGGGAAAGGTGGAGATCAGCTGGAAGCCGCGATCCGCGTCCATTAGCTCGCCGGTGATGCCCATGGTGACCTTGCCGTCCACGATCTTGGGCGAGCCCTTGGCGTGGAACGAGATGAAGTCCATCGGCAGCGGTTTGCCGTTCGCGGCGCTCTGGCCGGTGCTGATGTGCTCCAGAAACCCTTTCAGAAAGGCATACGCCTTGGGGCTGCGCGGGCTGGTGGTCGCCGGGCCGCCCACTTTTGCATCCGGCAGGGCGGCACGCACACCGGCCACGGCGTAGTCATACAGCTTCCAGTACGCCTCAGGCGTAGTGTGCCAGTAGTCGATGTCCGGCTCGTTCCACACTTCGAAGTACCACTGCCGCACCGTGTCGCGGCCGTAGCGCTCCACAAGGTGCGCGGTCACCACGCGAGCCAGCTCACCCCACCTGGCGTAGTCCTTCGGCGGGTTGTTGCTCTTGCCGCTGACGACACGCCCAGGGTAGTGCACCTGGTATGGCTCGGTACGCCCGGGAACTTCGCCGGCCAGGTCCTTCGGCATGAAGCCAAGCTCCACCATGGGCTGCACGCCCGCTCTCTTGAACTCGTCGAAGATGCCGTCGAGGATCTTAAAGTCGTAAATCGGCTTGCCGTTTGCGTCTTCGCTGTAAACGTTGGTGGAACTCCATTTGAGTTCGGCGGTGCCGTCACCGCTGGTGAGCAGGTGGTGCGCGCGGATGTAGACCGACACAGGGCTGAGGTCGTGTAGTTTGCCGAGCAGCACCTTCCCGTCGCGCGCGGTGGTGTAGTTGCCCTCGTCATAGCCGAACCAGCTGTAGATGGGCTTGTAGGGGCCGACGGGCCTGGCGAGATCGACCGTGATGTCTACCGGCTTGCCCCCGGCAGCCGCGGGCGGTGCGGGTATCGTTCCCTGCGCGGCGAGAAGCGAGGAGGCGGCCAGGCATAGAGCCATCGCACCCCATCGGTGCCAGATCGGTGTCTTGTCTTGCTTCATGCGTCCTCCGTTGTTCGCGCGCTGCTCTTAGAAGTTGTACTTGAGCGCAAATTGCAGGCGTTCACGGTCAGCGGCAAAGGTACAACGAATCGCAAGTGCTGTCAGCATTTCGGCACCGCATTTCTGCGGGCCTGTTGTGCGGCGCAACCAAGCGCTTCGGCACGGCCGTCCCGCGTTGACGGCACCCGTGTGGTGCCGCATCATCGGCCTATGCCAAGGGAGTCCGCCGAGCCGATCCACATCGCCTCGGTCAACGATGATGTGGCGCAAAGCTTCCCCCTGCATCTGGAGGAACGTCTGCGGGTGCTGCTGCCGGAGATGTATGACCTGTCCGGCGAGGGCGTACGGCCCGCCCAAATGCGCTCGGCCGCCCTGAAGTTCGGCCCGGACGGTCTGGTGCTTTGGGACGAGATGTGGGGCTCGTTCTGCGACCTGGCGATGGCAGGCGGACCGCCTCACCGGGGCACGCTGCTGGAGCCGGATGTGCCTGCAGACAGCCCTGCGCGAACCGCCGCGGAACGGGTCGCTGCGGAGATCTGTCGTGGCCTCGGCCTGGTGACGGGCCTTTGCGCAGAGCCCTCCTCCACGGCGGGATGGCTGCACTTCTACTGCACAAGTGCTGCGATGGCCGGCTGGCTGCAGCGGGCCATCGTGATGGAGAACGTCGCCGCAAAGGCGACCGGGCTGACGCTTCTGCTGCCCGCCGGCCCTGCCTTCCGCCTAGAGCGGGAGATCAAGAACGTGATCACGGCCGTGGCCAAAACCTGCCACTACTGGCGCGATCACATGTCCGAACAGAAGCGCGATATAGTCGCAACGTTGCTGAGGGAGATGGAGCGCGAGGCACCGCTGGTGCAGGTCTCTGCCGAAGGCGACGGGTGCGAGGCGGAACTCGCCCGCGCGATGGCGGCGGACGTCTTTCGCGAGACTGGTCTCACGGGGACGCCGAGCATGCCCCGAGGCTGGCTCGGCTTTGAGTGCGCGAACATCCCGGTGGCAGTCCGGATGATGCGTGCCCTTGCCGCGCAAAATCTGCTCGCCCGCCGCGAGGGAACGTCGGTCCTCATCTCATCCGCAACTGCTGCTCCCAGTGTTCGCGAACGCAGCCTGGAGGCAGCGGTGCGCGCATATCGGTATGCGCAAGCTGTCTGAGCACCCCGCGGCTTCGCAGTACGTCCCGGCAAGTGGATGGGGCATCCTACGGGTGTGACCGCAACGCTGCAGGACAAGGCAAAGCTCCTCGACGACACGCTGCGGCAGTGCGGTTCCGTGCTGGTGGCATATTCCGGCGGCACGGATTCGGCCTTTCTGGCGTACCAGGCGCACCAGGTGCTGCACGACCGCGCGCTGGCCGTGATTGCGGACTCGCCTTCGCTGCCACGTGCGGAGCTCGCGCAAGCCCTCGCGTTCACGGCTGCTCACGGCATCGCCACCCGCGTGCTGCTCACGGATGAGCTCGCGCAGCCCGACTACGTTCGCAACGACGCGCGCCGCTGCTACCACTGCAAAGACACGCTGTTCCGCGCGATGGAAGAGGAGCGGCATCGTCTTGGGTTTACCCATCTCGCCTTTGGCATGAACCTCGACGACCGGGGTGAGTTCCGGCCCGGCCAGCAGGCCGCCGCGGAGCACCATGCCATCGCGCCGCTCGTCACGGCAGAGCTCTCAAAGGCGGAGATTCGCACCCTGGCGCACGCTGCCGGTCTCGTACTCTGGGATAAGCCTGCCAGCGCCTGCCTCGCCAGCCGCATCGAGTACGGCCGTCCCGTGACAGCAGAGAACCTCCTGCAGGTAGAGCAGGCCGAAGCCGCGCTGCACGCACTCGGCTTCCGCCAGGTGCGTGTGCGGCACCATGGTGAGCTTGCCCGCATCGAGGTCGATCGCAAGGATCTGCAGCGGGCTCTTTCGCTTCAAGTGTTAAACGAGTTTACGGCGGCGCTGAAGCCGCTCGGCTTTACCTACGTCACGCTGGACACGGAGGGCTACCGCTCCGGTTCCATGAACTCGATCCTGCCGGCCTCCGCCATCGCCGCCGCGCAATGACCGGCGGCCTTCCGCTTCCGCAACGATCTTTGAGATGAACTCCATGCGCATTGCCTATCTCGATTGCTTCGCTGGTATCGCAGGCGACATGTTTCTGGGTGCCCTGGTCGATGCGGGCGTGCCCCGCTCGGTGCTGGAGGAGGCGACGGCTGCAATGGGACTCAGCGCATCGTTGCAGTTTGACAAGGTGGACCGCAGCGGCATCTCCGCGACGAAGGTGCATGTGGTCGCCAATGGGCAGTTCGCCGATGCGCCCGCGCAGCAGGGCCTCGCGGAACCAAATCAATGGCAGCAGAAGACGCAGCACCAGCACCGCGCAGACCACAGCCATGCCCTTTCCACGGGTGAGACGGAGCCGGGGAGCGAAGGGCAGGTGCACGAACTCGGCCGCTCCCTCACGGTGATCCGGCAGATGATCCAGGACAGCACGCTCGCGCCTCCCGTAAAGGCGCTTGCGATTCGCACGTTTGAACTGCTCGGGCACTCCGAAGCGAAGATTCACAACGTGCCGGTGGACGACGTTCACTTCCACGAGGTGGGAGCGGTCGACGCCATCGTCGACATCGTCGCCGCTTCTGCCGGCATCGTGCACCTCCGGGTGAATACATGGCACTCTTCGCCGGTGAACGTAGGTGGCGGCACGGTGCGCTGCGCGCACGGCGTCTTTCCCGTGCCGGCACCGGCCACCGCCGACCTTTTGCGTGGCATGCCAACGTACTCCGCCTACGTGCAGAAGGAGCTGGTCACGCCGACTGGTGCGGCTCTGTTGCGGGCACTTTCGCCTAGTTTCGGCCAGCAGCCCGCCATGATGATCGAGCAGATCGGCTATGGTGCGGGCACGCGAACCCCGCCGGACTTCCCCAACGTTCTGAGGATCTCCATCGGAGAGGCGCACGACAGCGCCCGAGGTTTGCCGCAGGCCTCGCCGGCGCAGACCGTAACGGTTTTGGAGACCGCTTTGGACGATGCCACACCGCAACTGCTTGCCTACGTGACCGAACAGGTGCTGAAGCTCGGCGCGCTGGACGTGATGCTGACGCCGGTGATCATGAAGAAGGGGCGTCCGGGAACGCTGCTGACCGTCCTCGCCAATCCGGAGGACGCCGCGACGTTCGAGCAGGTCTTGCTGCGCGAGACGACGACCCTTGGTCTGCGGGTGCGCCAGGACCGGCGTGTCTGCCTCGACCGCGGGCACATAGCAATGAAGACGCCCTACGGCAGCATCCGCGTGAAAACCGGCACGCTCCACGGCGAAACTCTGAACGCGAACCCTGAATATGAAGACTGCCGGCGGGCAGCGGAGGAGCATGGCGTGCCCCTGAAGCGGGTTCAGGCCGCCGCCTCAGCAGCGTTCCTGAAGCACACAGAGAGTGAGGCTGGCGCATGAGTCCTGCAAGAGTGCTGGCGCTGCTGGCCGAGGTCGAACGGGGAGCGCTGACGCCGGAAGAGGCGTCGGCAAGGCTGGCCAACCTGCCCTTTGAGGACACGGGGGAGGCGCGCATTGACCACCACCGTGCCCTGCGCACCGGCCTGCCCGAGGTGATCTACGCGGCGGGCAAGACACCCGCGCAGGTGGCCGACCTGTTCGCGCGCATGGCCGCAGCCGGAACCGATGTGCTTGCAAGCCGCGCCACGCCTGAGGCTGCCGCCGCCGTGCAGGCGCGAACACCCGCCGCAGAGTTCGACGCCACCGCGCGCATGGTGTTGCTGCGACAATCGCCGGCTGCCGCGCCGCGAGGCCACATCGCCGTGCTCTGCGCCGGCACCAGCGATCTGCCGGTGGCGGAGGAGGCAGCGCTGACGGCCCAGATCTTCGGCGCAAAGGTCACGCGGCTTTACGACGTGGGCGTAGCCGGCCTGCACCGTCTGCTCGCGGTGCGCGACCAATTGCTGCAAGCCAACTGCGTCATCGTCTGCGCGGGCATGGAAGGCGCGCTGCCCTCGGTGGTGGGTGGGCTGGTCGCGGTGCCGGTGATTGCGGTCCCCACATCGGTGGGGTACGGCGCGTCGTTTGGCGGCTCCACCGCGCTGCTGGGCATGCTGAACTCCTGCTCGCCTAACGTGACAGTCGTCAACATCGACAACGGCTTCGGCGCGGCCTACACGGCGACGCTGATTGCGCGGGCGGCAAGCGACGCCGGCCGGTAGCGAAGATGCATCCAACCCGAATGAAGAGGAGCAATCCATGGAGCGACGTGATTTTCTGAAGACCGCAGCGGCAGCAGGCGTCAACGCCGTTGCTGCGACCACCCTTGCGGCACAGTCGGGCAAGACCTCAAACCGTGCGCCGGTAAAGCGGCCTGAGGTCGCGGGCATGTCGTACCGCGAGCTGGGTACGACTGGCGAGCGTGTCTCCGCGATTGGCCTGGGTGGCTACCACCTGGACAAGGACGGGACCGTCCCCCAGCAGGATGCCATCCGGCTTGTGCGAACGGCCATCGACGCCGGCATCACCTTCATGGACAACTGCTGGGACTACAACGATGGCATTAGCGAAGTGCGCATGGGGCAGGCGCTCAAGGATGGCTACCGCCAGAAGGTCTTCCTGATGACCAAGCTGGATGCCCGCACGGCCAAGGACTACGACAAGCAGCTGGAGCAGTCGATGGGGCGGCTCAATACGGACGTGATTGACCTTGTCCAGTTCCACGAGATCCTGCGCTTTGAAGACCCGGATCGCATCTTTGCCGACGACGGCGCGATCCATGCCGCGATGGCGGCACGCGCGGCCGGCAAGATCCGCTACATCGGCTTCACCGGCCATAAGGACCCGCAGATTCATCTGCGCATGTTTCAGATTGCCGCGGAGCATG
>CAXTJS010000183.1:0-6189 GCA_964244605.1 uncultured Terriglobus sp.
CGTCCCGCCGCTCCATGCCGGAGTGGGAGCTGGCGGAGAGGATGCGCCGGTCGACGGCGAGCGCTGCGGTCTCCATGTCCTGCTTGGTGACAATGCGGCCGCGCGTGAGGAGGGCGTCGGCGAAGCGGCGTTCTTCGCTGGCCATCTCCTCGCCGTTGGAACCGCCAGAAGCGGCTGTGAGCGGCGCAATGCGTATGCCGTTGAGCGCGGCGGCGTTCGCGAAGCCGGAGAGGTCGCCGGGGCCTACGCGATTGGCGAGCTCGCCGTTCGTCAACCAAAGGCGAACGTTGGCAGCCTCGTGCGCGGAGCCGTCTGCGTGGGTTCCGGGTGAGAGCGTGAGGCGATTGTTGTGCAGCTCAAAGCGGCCGGCGGTGGCGTTGACGCCGGGCCGTGTGCCCGGTTCGTAGACTTCGTTATCGGTGCTCATCACGGTGAGCGGTGCCACCAGGAACTCCGGCGTGCCGCCGCTGCGCGTTACGGGCACGGAGATGCCGTCGCGCTGGTAGTTCACCGTCTGGTTGCGCGCGAAGACGTTCGAGGCCGTCATCGCGTGCAGCACCGCACCGTTGATCGCGTGGTGCAGCGCGGGCATGCCCGGCGGCATGGGGATGCGGATCCAGAGCCGCGGCTCGGCCAGGAAGGCTGCGGCGTCGCGGTTCAGCAGGCGAGAGATCGCCGGCTCAAGCAGCCGCGGGACCTTGCAGCGGAAAGGCGCGTCTGCCGCCATGGGCGGGAAGAGGAACTGGCGGCCGGTGTAGAAGCCGTCTGGGATGGCGGGCAGCGGTGCGTCGAGCATGCTGCTGCTCTCGGTGCTGACCGTCTGAAACTGTAGGTGGTAAACGCCGCCATTGCCGCGCTTCGGCCGCAAGAGGCCTTCGCCGGAGAGCTCGCCGTCGCTGCCGAAGATCCACCATGGCTCATGGCAGAGCGCATGCTGCACCGGGTAGGTGCCCGGGCCGAGCTCGAAGAAAAGGCCGTGGCGGTTGAGCAGTTGCGGCGACAGGTTCTCCATGGCGAGATAGAGTGCGGGCTGCGGGCCCAGGCTTACCGGCACGGCTTCGAGTGAGGGCCGCATCGCCTGCACGGAATCGCTCATCTCCACGCCGCTGAGCATGCGCACCGCCTGGTCCTGGTAGCTGAGCGCGAAGGCCATGCGCGCCTCCGAGACTTCACAGGTAGCGTCGAGGCTGAAAACGAGGCGCTCGCCGGAGGGTGCCACGGCGTTGAGCTCGGTGCCGGCGCGCAGCACACGCGGCTCCGGCAAGTCGTTGATCAGTCGCACCGCGGCCTGTGCCGGTGTGGCGAGGTACTGCTGCACCTGCAGGCCGCTCATGAGCTCATGTAGGAGCGAGTGGCGGAGCTGCGCGGTGTCGCTGTAGACCTGGTCGATCTGCTGGGCGACGGTGCGGAAGAGCACCGCGAGCAGCGGGTCCGTGGTCTCTGAGGTGACGCCGAAGTCCTTCACGCGGCGGCGAAAGTCGTCGCGCAGCTTCCGGTTGATCTCGAGCACGTTCGGGATGTGGGCTGCCATCGTCTCCGTCTCCCTCAGGCTTCCGGCTGAATGCTGGTGCGAATGACTTCCGCGGTGGCCACGTTCTCGACGACGATCACGTAGGTGTCCACGTCGCGGTTAGCGCTGATCTCGCGAATGACTTCGGTGACGGAGTAGCCTTCGACGCTAAGCTCTTCAAAGGTGTCGTTGATGCGTTCTGCGACGAGCCTTGCCACGTCAGCCCGCTGCCTGCCCTGCTCAAACAGGTCGCGCAGGCCGAAGCCGGGGCATGCCGACCAGGGGCCCGCGGGTGTTCTTGCCATAATCTGCAGCAGCGCGAGCATGGAGGTTGCGCCCTCAGAGCGGCGCAGCAAACCATTCTCCTGAAGGTGCATGGGAAAGGCGAGGAACGACATGGCAGGGATCTCACAACGCAGCGATACAGGCCGACAGGGTAGCGGTAAGCAAGCGACCTGCCGTACAGGCAGGCCGCTTGTCTTACCTGTGTAAGCGGTACTAGTTGCTCAGATTAATGTTGCTGAAGTTCTGCTGGTTGAGCTCCGGCTCGATGTCGAGCACGAGCACGTGGTTGACGCCGGCGTGGTCCTCGGCGGTCAGCTGCTCGTCGCTCATGTACGGGTTCAGCGTGTGGAAGCCGCTGATCCAGCCGTTAAAGCTGTAAGAGGCGAGCGCGTCCTGATGCGCGTCGTCTTTCCAGAACTCCAGCTTGATGGGCTTGACCTTGTCCTTGGTGACCACGTTGGACATGTTGAAGAGGCTGCTCATCGTGGAGAACGGGATGTTCGTGTCGTCGTGAAAATCGACGTAGACACGGATATCGGTGTGCAGGGAGCCCATCTGGGGCATGCCGGCCCGGTCCTTGTCCGTGTTGAAGGCAACGGAGATGGAGAGGCAGTCGAATTTGTTGCCGTCGATGGTGCAGGTGCTGCGGTAGGGTGCCGCCATAACAAACGTCCTTTCGGTTGGCTTGCGCTCACTCGGTGCCGCCGGCGTGGTCGCGGCGGCAGGGAACTAGTTGCTCATCTGCACGTCGCCGAAGTTCTGCTGGTTCAGCGCGGGCTCAATGTCGAGCACCAGCATGTGGTTCAGGCTGGGCGCGGTGCCTTCGGCAAGGGCATCTTCCGTAGTGACAGAGACGCTGCGCGGCAGGAAGTCGAGAGGATTGCTTGTTTCAAAACGGCGAATCCAGCCATTGAAGCTGTAGGAGAGCAGCGCGTCCTGCTGCGAATCGTCCTTCCAGAACTCGATCTTGACGGACTTGATCTTGTCGCGGGTGACAACGTTGGCCAGGTCAAAGAACTTCTTGACGGTGCCGAAGGGCAGGTTCTGGTCGTCATGGAGGTCGGCCCAGACGCGGATGCGCGTGGAGAGTGAGCCCATCTGGGCAACGCCTGCGCGGTCCTTTGCGGTGTTGAACTTGACGCTTGTGGTCACTGCCTGGAACTTGGTGCCGTCGATGGTGACTGTGGTGCGGTATGGATTGGCCATAGGAAGACTCCTTCCGGAAAGCTCAGCGTTGCGTTGGGGGTGGGCCGTTGCCGCTGTCAGGGGATGCTGTTGAGCGGAACAGCGATTGCAGACGATCTCCTATGGAACGTAGCAGACCGTTAGCGGGATTTTCGTTACGCGGCTGTGACATTGGTGTGGCAACCGCGGCTGGAACCTCGACGACGGGATCGGGTATTGCCTTCCACACCTCGCCCCGGGCGGCGGCTTCCATCTCCGCCATGCTTTTAAAGGTGCGCCCCGTTGTGGCGCGCATGGTGATGGGCTTAATGGATGAGGGCTTAATGGATGAGGGCTGCGGCTCCTCCTGCCTCAACCGGACATCCTGCCGCGAGCGTTCCTCCGCAGCCTTCGCGGAGGAGCCTGCGCGTGGAATGCCGATCTGGAGACGAACCTCTTTCATGGTGTCCTCTGAGCAGGAAGGTCAGTTCTTGCTCTGCTCCGTCTTGCTGAACTCGGGCACGTCGATCTTTAGGACGAAGGTTTCCGCGGGGCCGGTCGGCATAACGCTGAGCGTGATGTCGCAGATGCCCTGCATGCGCTTGTTGGAATCCTTGTCGACGAAGAGGTCAAACCCGAGAATGGTGCCCTGTTCCACCTGCTCGTCGAGCAGCCGCTTCAGCGGCGTCTCGATCTGCTGGTCCATAAAGTCGCGTGTGAGCACCTGGCCGGCTACCTGCAAGAGGTAGTGGCGGCAGCAGCGCTCCAGGTAGCGCAGGATGCGGTACGACGTGAAGAACTTCAGCACGCCATAGGGATCGTCCGCCTGGGTGCGGCAGCCGTAGAAGCAGAGGTGGTTGTCCGCATCACGGATGATGGGAATGAGCTGCCGCTCCATGGAGAGGTGTTCCATCTGGCCGATGAGCGGCTCAATGCGTGCTTTGGCTGCGCCGTTGACCCGGCCGAAGCGTGATCCGACGGGACCCTGCGCCATACCCTGCGCATCGTCCGCGCGGGCGACCGCACCGGCGAAGACCATCGACGGCGGACCATAGAGCCCTTCGGCCAGTGCACCGTCCTTCTCAAACCAGTGCGCGGCACGCATCTGCAGGTAGCCCATCAGGCAAACGTCCGAGGCGGCTGCATCCTCAGGTCGCTTGAGGAACTCATACTTGCCGCCGGGCAGGAAGTTGCGCTCCACGTTCTTGAACGACGTTTCGTCGTCCAGGTCGCCGATCAGGAGCATGCCCCAGGTGTTTGACAGCTGCTCCAGCTTCTCGCGGATCGGCTGCGGATAGTAGCCCGGCACAACCAGGTTGCAGATGTCGTCGCGAAAGTTGAAATTGTCGTTGCGCTGCACCACGAAGTTCTCAATCGCAGCGATGTTCATGGAGAAGATGTCCTGCATCGCCTTGGGGTCGGCGTTCAGGATGTAAAGCTCCACGGGCTTGCGCACCTTACCGTCGCCTACCTTCGAGTTTTCGAAGAAGAGCTGCAGCTGACGGTACGAGAGTTCAAGCGGGCGAATCTGCTCGAAGATCTGTGAGAGCAGCTCATCGCGCACGACCTCGGCACTGTCGATCTGACCCTGCAGTTTCTTCACCGTCTGGTCGTAGCTGTCGTCGGACTGGATTAGTTGCTCAAAGTTTGTGAGCTGGCCCAGAAACTCTTTTGCGGACTGCGCGGAGAAGATGCTGGCGATGTCGCGCTTCTCATTCGTCAGGCCGGGGTGCAGGTCGGCGAAGATGTCCTGCAGCAGCTCTTTGGCGGGGCTGTTGCCGAGGATCTGCTCGGTGGTACGCGTTGCGGTCGCGGTCTGTGCCATGGGTTACTTCTCTCCTTCAGCAACACGCTGCAGTTCGGCGCGCAGCTTGCCAAGTGCGTCAACGATCTCCTGCCGCTGGCCGGCATTGCCCCATGCACGGCGAACCGCCGGCAGCTTCCAACGATCTTTCAGACGATACAGAAGGTCGATGTTCTGCTTGAGATCGGCAAGGTCGTTCCGCAGGAAGTGCGTGTTGCCGTCCTCGTCCTTGACCTCCTGCCGCTTCTGCAGGTTCTCCGGATCGAAATCCTTGATGGAGCGGAATTCGAGCTCGGCACGGAACTCTGTCTCTTCCGGCCCGGCGTTGCCTTGGAACTTGAGCTTCGGCTGGAACTTACGAAAGGCATCGCCCAGGTCTTCGACTTTGGTGAGCTCTTCGGTCTCTGACGTGGCCTCGCCGCCGACACGGTTCAGGGTCATCGGCAGCATCGCTGCGGCGGTCGAGGTGGGCACCTTGCGAACGGCGGGGGTGACACCTTTGCGGACTACTTTTACCAGAGGCATGCGATCGGCTCCTTACCTGTGATCCTTACTTTTCGAAGGTCAATCGTGTGCGGGAGAATTCGCCACGAGGCTGTATCTGAGTGGTTTGCGCGGCAGAACGTTGCAGCGGACGGGCGGCATTTGCGTCCGGAACGAAGCCGGCGGGTAGGGAACTTGTGGACCGGACCTGCACACCGGAGGCCGCGGTCACGCCGGGACGGTCGCTGCTCCAGCGCTGGGTGCGCTCCCTTGCTTGCTGGTAGCGGTCGCCCCAGATGAGGCGCGGTAGCCAGAACCAGAGCACGAGCAAAAGCGCGGCGAGGCCCAGGTAGATAAGTCCGTGGATCAGCACCACCGACCAGCCGCTGCTGGGTTCCGGGTGGGTGGCGATCAGCGCGCGAAGCTCGACCGGTAGCGCGCGACGGTCAAAAACGGGACTGCTGGTGGCCGGCACCAGGTAGCGCGATGAGGGTGCCGTCAGCAGTGTGCCATCCTGCAGCTTCATGGAGACGACAAAGTTCACGTCACGGCCCGTCAGGCTGACGCGGCTGTCCTCGGGCACGAGCCACGTCAGAAGGATGGAGTGGCTTACGGCCGTCCGGCTGACATGCAAGGCTTCAAGGAGTTGCTGCGCGTTCTCCGCGTAGAAGAAGCGGGAGGAGAGCCGCTGCAGCGCAGAAGTGTCGATGGCGCTGCGCTCGCCGAAACCGATGCCGATCGTGTCGAGGTGCGACGCCTGTACCTGTGCGGCGGCCTGCTGCAGACCGAGATCGCCATTAAGCAACTGGGGATCGTCACCGGCAGCAACCTCGTTCTTACCATCGGTCATCACGATCAGGTGCGGCTGCAGTTCGCCCGGCGTAGCGCCGCCATGCTGAAGCGAGGTGAGCTCGTCCTGCATGGCCTGCACGCCGGTGTACAC
>CAXTJS010000184.1:0-6124 GCA_964244605.1 uncultured Terriglobus sp.
GTCTAGCAGGCGTTATTGCACCAAAAAATGCGTCATTTCGACCGGAGCGCAGCGGAGTGGAGAAACCTGCTTTCCTTTGAGGGTCACGGAGCCGCGAGAAAACAGCAGGTTTCTCCGCTAAGCGACGATACAGCCCGTCGCTCCGGTCGAAATGACGATGTATGTGGCAGCACGGCCCGAGTTACACCTCTACGGAAGAAGGTCCTCTGCATTTGCAGTGGGATGGCCTATGGGTCGCGCCTTCAGCGCTCTATGCGTGCTTGTCACGGATACCTGGGCCGTTGGCCCAGGCTGGTATAGGTAGGGCCTTTGGCCCTGGAAGCGCAAGCTCTGCACCTGAGTGGTAATGACCATAGCGTTGCGGCCGCACTGGTAAACTCAGAAACGTTATGGCGACAAGGGCAGTTGTTGTTCCGGTGAAGCGAAGCGCAGTGTCGCCGGACCTGGTGTTGTTGGCAGGCTGGATCGTTCCCGGGCTTGGGCACCTGCTTGTCCGCAAGCCGATACGCGCGCTCTTGTTGTTTGTGTCGATCGTTGCCATGTTCGTGATCGGCCTCGCCATGCACGGCAAGGTGTATACGCCGACGACAGGTGACCCGCTCGACATCCTCGGCTTCGTCGGCGATGCCGGTGCCATCGGTCTCTGGGCTGTGGCAAAGCTGGCGGACCTGGGCGCGCCGATGCTCTCCTCTGCGATCTCGGATTACGGCTCAAAGTTCATCGTGGTCGCAGGGTTGCTGAACGTGATGGCCGCGGTCGATGCGCAGTCCTTGGCAAACGGGCGAAAGGCGGATCTGTAGCATGTCGCACTTCACCGCACTTGTGATCTACGCCTTCTTTGCCTCAATCGTCTTCGGCATCACGCAGCGTGCGGCGCCAAAGTCGATGATTCGCTTCGGTGCGCTGTGCTTTGGCGGCTTTCTGCTGGCCGCGGTCGTGGTGAGCTGGGGCATGTTTCTGATCAAACGATAGCGAGTCAGCGGATTTGCTCTACCGCGTCCAGACGTTTGCGAAGAACGGGTGGCGTGTGTTGAAGCCGAGCGACCGGTAGAGGTGCAATGCGTTTTCGTTCGCTTCGGTCACCGTCAGCGTGAGGCTGCGCATGCCGGCCCGGGCCAGTTCCGTTGCGGTATGACGCAAGAGTATGCGGCCCAGCCCGCGTCCGCGCCGTCTTGGACTGATACAGAGCTGGGGGATGTGCGCTGTGTCCGGCTCGACCTTCGTCGTTAGCACCAGGGCCTCCAGTTCGCCGGAACGCTCGTCGGTCAGTACCCAGGAGTGCTCCGCCGAGAAGACGCCGCAACCGGGGAAGCGCACGATGTTGTGCAGAAAGCGCAGGCAGCCGGGCACGGTGCGGTACTGGTCGTTGATGGCGGTATCGCCGTGCCCCACGTAGGCGCGATGCACCAGGTCGGCGGCCGGCTGATACATGGGCGCGGTCCATCGCCGCAGCTTCAGCGCGCCGAGCTCCGGCACCGGCTCAGAGTCGTTGCGCACAAGACCGTCGTTTGCAATCAGTTCGCGCAGGTCGGGCAGCGCTGCTTCCATAAAGAGCCTTGCGTACGCCTCAAAGCCAGACTCGGCAAAGATCGGTTGAAGTTCGCCACTGGCAAGCAGCAGTTGCGACTCAACCCGGTCCACCCCCGGCGTGTGCTGCAGCATTGGTAGCAGGTGATGCAGCAGCACCTGCTCCAGCGCGTGCTTCTCGCCAGACTCGAGCGTGGCCGTTACGAACAGGTCGCCCACCACGGCCTTCTGCGTCTCGTACACGGCAAAGGTGTAGCCGTGGACGCGCCCCGTGGGCCGGTGCACCGCCACGAAGCCGGGCAGGATGTGGTCGTTCAGGTAGCCGAGCAGCAGTTCGATGGAGTGCGTGTAGTCCCAGCGAAGCTGCTGTCGCCAGAGGCGGGATTCCTCACTGAGCAGGGTGCGCAGGTCGCGGCCGGTCATGAGCCGCAGGTCGCGGATGTCGTAGGTGTCCTGCACGTGCACTGTTGCTGAGGGTAGCGGGTTTTCGCGCGAAGATGCGGGCAGGAATCAGGCTGTGGACGGCTAGAGCATTTCTCCTGATGATGTGGCACCGGGCAGAGCATCCGAATGCCAGTTTTCTTGGTGAAAACTGGCCCGAGCATCTCCACCTCGCGCTGTACCTTCAGGAGAAATGCTCTCTTGCGAACGGCTATCGCCTGCTTACTGGATGGCGGCGACGCGGTACACCGCGAGGCCCTGCCACTGGTTCAGCAGCAGCGGCTCATAGATGCGGTTGGGCAAGAGCCTGGGCAGGCTCGCAAGGTCCTCGGAGCGCAGCACAAGGATGTGCTGCTCGTTCGGGATGCCGGTGATTACGGACTGCTTCTCCGTAGTCGAAGGCTGGGGAAGATAGTGGCGCAGCGGCTGATGGCGGTAGAAGCAGAGACCGTAGTCGGCGTCGCGGCGGATGCGGTGCGTGACCAGAATCTTCACCTCGGGCGCGCGCTTCTGGATCTCCGCCGCGAGCGGGCGCGCGGAGTAGTTCGCATCCAGCAACCAGCCATTGGTGTGCAAGAGGAAGAAGAGCATCACCACCACGGGCACCAGCGTGAAGCTGCGCAGGTAGCGCAGGCCGAAGCGACGCGTGAGCAAAATGATCGCAACCGCAAAGGCGATGGCGATGCTGGCCATCGTCGCGATCACGGTCGCGGGCGGCACCACCTTCTGGTAGATCATGTATTGCGGCGCAAGCAGCAGCACAAACGCGAAGATGCCCGCTGTCACGCCATGCGCGACGAGCAGAGAAGTACGCAGGCCCGTTCTGCGGGCGCGGAAAAGGTAGTCGCCCGTAAGAATCGTGATCGGCGGGATCGCCGGCAGGATATACCCCGGCAGCTTGGATCCCGAGAACGAGAAGAAGATCACGGGAAAGATCGCCCACAGGGTCAGGAACTCCGGAAAGGCGTCGCCTGCACGCGAGTGGCCCAGGTAGTGCGCAACGTGGTTGCGTACGCGCCACTCCGCCCAGGCGCTTTCGAAGGCGTCCCAAAGCGCACGGATGGCAACCACCGTCCAGGGCATGAGCGCCAGTACCAGCACGGCAAGGTAGAACCATGGCCGCTGGTGATGCTGGTAGCGATCCGAGGCCAGACGCTCCAGGTTCTGCTCCAGAAAGAAGAAGCGGTAGAACGTCGGATTGCGGATCTGGACGGCGATGTACCAGGGCAGCACCATGACCGAAAACAGCAGGAGGCCAGGCCACCAGATCATGCGGCGCAGCACCTGCCACTCGCGACGCAGGCCGACGAAGAGAACGATGATGCACAGGCCGAGAAAGATTGCGACCGGTCCCTTCGCCAGCACCGCGAGTGCGCCGAAGAAGTAAAGGTCAAAGAGCCAGAACTTCTTACCGGTCTCGTACCAGGCGTACCAGCCCAGCATGCCGATGGCGAAGGGCGCAGCCAACTGCATGTCTGTCGACGCGCCCCGTGCAAACGCGACGATGGCCGTGGCCGATGCGGTAATGAGCGCCGCGTCCAGGTGTCCGCCAGGCCGGAAGCGGCGCATGTGCAGAAAGATGAGGAACACCATGCCGAACGCGCCGGTCGCGGAGGAGAGGCGCGCCGCCCAGTCGGAGACGCCGAACTCCTTGAAGAAGCTCATGGTGCGCCAGTAATAGAGCGCCGGCTTCTCAAGCCAGGGGTACCCGTAGAGGATGGGCGTGATCGTGCCGGCCTGCGCGCACCGGAACGAGGCACGCAGGTCATTCAGCCGGAACGAGTGGGGCCACACCTTGGCATGGACGGCAGCGCAGCCAAAGTGGTGCGCCTGCAACATCTCCTCGGCGATCTCGGCGTAGCGGGGCTCGTCGGCACCCACGAGGCCGAGCTCCGGCCGCGAGATCACTAGCTTGCCCAGGCGCACCGGTACCAGGCCGTAGAACAGCAGCAGCGCCGTGAGCGCGCACAACACGATCAGTTCGCGAAACGCGGTGGTGCCGGCGTGATGCACCGCGCGGCGCAGCCAATTTGGCCGCGTGGGTACCACTTCGCCGGACTGGGGCAGAGTGCTCAAAGCTGCGGGTCGGTGTCGAGGCTAACAGATTGCGCTTTCATTCACGCAACTTTGCCGCTTGCCTCACACGGCAGAAGGAACCGCCGGAAGCGCAGCCCTCTCCACGTCGATCTCATGCAACAGGTCGTCAACACACCGCTGCAGCGGCCCGGTGACGGTGCAGCCTGCCGCGTTGCGGTGGCCGCCCCCGCCGCAGCGGATCGCGATGGCCGAAACATCGAGCGACGGCGACTTGGACCGGAGCGAAGCGCGGTAGCGGGTCCCATCGAGACCTTCCCCGGGCATCTCGCGCAGGAAGAGCGCGGCGTTGATGCCGGCGATGCCAATGAGGTAGTTGACCGTTCCCTCGGAGTCTTCGTCCGTTGCGCCGAGGCGGCTGAGATCGTCCTGCAGCACATAGCTCCACGCCGTCGCGCCGTGCACCTGCATGCGCGAGAGCGCCGTGCCCAGCAGGCGAATGCTGGCGGCAGAGACGGAGTACAGCACATCATGAGCAACGGCATCCGCGCGCGCGCCGTGTGCGATCAACGACTGCGCAATCGGCAGTGCTGAAGCCGCTGTGCCCGGGTAGGTGAACGCGCCCGTGTCCGTGAAGACCGCGGTGTAGAGGCACGTTGCTATGTCTGGCGTGATGGTGAGGCCGAGCGCGACGGCCAAGCGATAGACCAGCACTGCCACGGCCGACACGTCACAGTCGATCCAGTTCTCCGCGCCGTACTCGCGGCCGGTGGCGTGATGGTCGATGTTGATTACGGGCAGATCGCCGTAGCCCTTCAGGCCGGTGCGCTGGGTGCTGTCGCACTCTAGGACGACGGCAGCGTCATACCGATTGGCTTCGACCATTGAAGTCTGCCGGATGCGCTCTACGCCGGGCAGTGTGGCATAGACCTGCGGCACCGGGTCGGCCAGCACGCAGTCCACGTCTTTGCCGAGTTGATCCAGCATCGCCGCAAAGGCGAGCAGCGATCCAACGGCGTCGCCATCGGGCCGCGAGTGTGACGTCACCAGAAAGCGTCGGCTGCCGCGGATACGCAGGCTTACCCGTTCCATCTCAGCGGCATGGGTGGAGCCGGTCTGCGTCGCTTCGAGGTTGGCCGGGGTCACGAGGCCTGCGCCGCTCCAGCCTTGCGGCTTCGCTTCTTCATGCGGTCGAGCAGGGTATCCATGCGCGCGCTCATCTTCTCGGAGCGGTCGATGTGGAAGGTCAGATCGGGCACGCGCCGCTTGCCCGTCCTCTGCAGCAGTTGGGCGTGAATGTAGCCGCGCGCCGCGACCAGGCCGTCAAGCGCCGCGGCTTCATCGCGGTCGTCGCCCAGCACGGCCACGTAAACCTGCCCGCTCTTGCCGCCGGGCTGCAGCGCCACCTCGGTCACGTTGACGGAGCCGATGCGCGGGTCAGACAACTCCCCCTCGATGAGCACGGCGATCTCTTCGCGCAGTGTCTCCGCGACACGGTTGCGATGGTGTTCTCTTCCACGTTGCTGCGGCATCCCAAAGCCCCCGTCAACTCTGAAGAATAACAAAACCGGCCAGTAAGACGCATCCTGAGCTGAATCGAAAGAAAGTCGATGCAAAGCGGCCCAAGACTGCGTACTAGCAAGGGAAGGCATGTGGTGGAAGCAAACATCCGACGAGAGAACCGGTGCCGCCGTTGCGGACCATGCTGAGCGCTTCCAGCAGCTCGTGCTGCAGCATCAATCGATGGTGTTCTCCATCGCGCTGCGCATGCTCGGGGACTACGGCATCGCCGAAGAGGTCGCGCAGGATGTGTTCCTGGAGCTGCACCGCTGGCTGCCGCGCATTGAGAGTGAGGACCACATCACGTTCTGGCTGCGCCGTACCGCGACCCATCGCGCGACAGATGCGATCCGCCGCCGCAAGATCCGGCCTGAAGCCGCAGCAGAGGAGTGGGAAGAGAGCTTTGAGCGAGCGGTGCTTGGGCTGGGCGCGGATCGTGCAGGCGATCGGCACGTGGTGGTAAGCGCTCGGCTTGAGCGCGCGTTGATGACGCTGCCGGAGCAGCAGCGCGCAGCCGTGGTGCTGCGCTATCAGGAAGAGTTGACGCCCGAGGAGATCGCCC
>CAXTJS010000185.1:0-2540 GCA_964244605.1 uncultured Terriglobus sp.
GCCCAAGGAAGAGGAACGAGCCGATAGGCCGGGCCGGGTTCTTAAGGCCGGCACGCGAGCGGCGGATCGCGCGGGCGAGGGCACTGATGGCCTTCTCCTGCGAGATGACACGCTTGTGCAATTCCTCTTCAACGCGCAAGAGCTTCTGCGTCTCTTCTTCCTTGATGGAAGTGATCGGCACACCGGTCCAGCGGCTAACCACATCCTCGATGTCTTCACGCGTCACGATGCCGGCGGAGGAGTCGTCGAGGTGGTACTTTTCACGCATGGCGCGCAGGTTGTCACGCTCTTTACGCTCCTCGTCACTGTAGAAGCGTGCCTTTTCGAACTCGTGGTTCGCTATAGCGTTTTCCATGCGGTGCACGATGAACTTGATGCGCTTCTGCACCTCGGTCAACTCTTCCGGCAGAGTGGTCTGGCGCAGCTTCACGCGCGCACCGGCCTCGTCGATCAGATCGATGGCCTTGTCCGGCAAGAAGCGGTCGGGGATGTACCGGCTGGAGTGCGAGACGGAGAAGTTGATTGCGTCGTCGGTATAGCTGACGGCGTGGAACTTCTCGTACTTTTCCTTGATGCCCATGATGATCTTCACGGCATCCTCTTCGTTCGGGGGCGGCACCTTGACGGCTTGGAAGCGGCGCTCCAGTGAACGATCCTTCTCGATGGACTTGCGGAACTCGGCAGGCGTGGTTGCGCCGATGCACTGAATCTCGCCACGGCTGAGCGCGGGCTTGAGGATGTTGGCAGCGTCGAGCGAACCCTCGGCCGAGCCGGCACCAACGAGCGTGTGCAGCTCGTCGATGAAGACGATGGAGTTCTGGTTCTCCATCAGCTCTTTCATGATGGTCTTCAGCCGCTCTTCGAACTGGCCGCGGTACTTGGTGCCGGCCACGATCAGCGACAGGTCGAGTGAGAGCACGCGCTTGTCTGCGAGGAAGCTCGGCACCTCGCCGTCGGCGATCTTCTGCGCGAGACCTTCGACGATTGCCGTCTTGCCCACGCCCGGCTCGCCGATGAGCACCGGGTTGTTCTTGGTGCGGCGGCAGAGGATCTGGATGACGCGATCGACTTCCGTGTCGCGGCCCACCAGCGGGTCAAGCTGCTGATCGGTCGCGGCCTGGGTCAGGTCGCGTGAGAACTCGGCCAGCATGCTCTGCTCCGGAGCGTTGCCGCCCTGGCCACGCTGCTTCTGCTGTTGCTGTGCGGCGGGCTTCTCCTGCGTGGTGCGCTGCAGCTCTTCGCGGATGGCTGGCAGGCGCAGGCCGCGTTCCATCAGGATTTCGGCGGCAAAGCACTTCTCTTCGCGGAGCAGGCCGAGAAGCAGGTGCTCGGTGCCGATGTGCTTGTGGCTCAGGCGCTCCGCTTCTTCCGCCGCATAGGCGAGCACGCGTTTGCACTCGTTCGACAGCGGCAGGTCAACGGAGGTCGAAACCTTCTCGCGAATAGTAGTGTGACCTTCAATCTGCTTGCGGATCGACTCGACCGACGCATGTGACCGCAAGAAGCGGTTGGTCAGCGCCTTGTCTTCGCGCAGGAGTCCGAGCAGAAGGTGTTCCGTTTCGATGTAGGGCGAACCAAACTGGCTGGCCTCGTAGCGCGCAAAAAAGATAACGCGCCGCGCTTTCTCGGTATAACGCTCGAACATGCTCCCCCTTGCGTCTGCCCGCGGCGTCGCTCCGCGTGCGGACCAATGGTTCCTTGCTCGTTTCTGCACAGCGGAAGCCGTGCGATGCAGAAACATTCAGGTGGATCACCGCCTCACTTCGCCGGGCGGCTCCCTTCCCACATCTCTTTGCGCTAAGTGTATCGTCTGCGTGCGTTGCGCGCGGCTGCACTGAAACTTAGGCATCACCCTAACAGGATTCCTGTCTCTGCCGGTGAGCTATTGGACGCGCCCCACGGGAAAAGGGAGCGGCATCAGGCCGGTGCGCCCGCTGGGGTGAGCGTGCCATCACAAAGCAGAAGGGTACGGTCGCATCTCGCCGCAAATGCCGCGTTATGGGTCACCAGAACCGTCGTCATTGCAAGCTCGCGGTGCAGGCGCTGCATGAGCGTGAAGACGGCCTCGCCGGTCACCGCATCCAGGTTGCCGGTAGGCTCATCGGCCAGCAGCACCCTGGGCCCGGTCACCAGCGCGCGGGCGAGCGAGACGCGCTGCTGCTCGCCGCCGGAAAGTTCCCCCGCGCGGTTTTCGGAGCGATCGTGAAGACCGACCTGTTCGAGGAGCTTTAAAGCGCGCTGTCGCGAAGGGACCGCAGCCTCTCCGCGGGCGAGCAGGGGCATGGCGACGTTCTCCGCCGCGGAGAACTCGGGTAAGAGGTAGTGCGCCTGCCAGACATAGCCGATGGTCCGATTGCGAAAGTCTGCCTGCTGCCGCGGTTTGAGCGATGCGGGTGTGATGCCGTCCACGGTCAGGTGGCCGGAGGTCGGCGTGTCCAGCGCAGCGAGCAGGTGCAACAGCGTGCTTTTGCCGGCGCCGCTGGCACCAACGATAGCCAGCATCTCGCCCGCTTGGACCTGGAAGCTGAGATCACGAAAGA
>CAXTJS010000185.1:2550-3312 GCA_964244605.1 uncultured Terriglobus sp.
GCGTATTCCTTTGTCAGACCGGAAACCTGCAGCATGGGCGTGCTCACCTGTCGATTCTACGGTTCTGCCGCTGCATCTTATCGGGCATGACCACGACGGAGTTCCTCGGCTCAGACGTCTCCACCTATCCTGCGCCGCTGCGCGCCCTGTGGCACGACGGCCACGGCGACTGGCAGGCTGCGCACGAAGAAGCGCAAGCAGGTGAGGACAAGGAGAGCGCGTGGGTACACGCCTACCTCCATCGCAAAGAGGGCGATCAGTGGAACGCCGAGTACTGGTACCGTCGCGCCGGCAAGCCTGTGTTCGTGGGAGCGCTTGAAGAGGAATGGGCCGCGATGGTCGCGGAACTCAGTGCGTCGAAATAACGCTTCGGGGCTGAAGTGTTAAGAGAGGTGTGCCCCATGTCCGGATTTCGGACATGGGAACCTTAAAGGAACCCATGTCCCAAGTGTGGGACATGGGGCACACCTAGACCTGTACCTGTATGGAAGTGCTCTAGCCAGCGTTCGTGGTGATCGCGGCGAGCAGCTTTGCTTCCAATTCCGGCAGCTCGCTCTCGTCCAGCATGCGCCCGTCGCGCGTGAGATAGAAGACGTCGATGGCGGTGTCACCCTCCGTGTCGATCAGCGCGACTTCGATGTTGCACTGCG
This sequence comes from uncultured Terriglobus sp., assembly GCA_964244605.1. Taxonomy (GTDB): domain Bacteria; phylum Acidobacteriota; class Terriglobia; order Terriglobales; family Acidobacteriaceae; genus Terriglobus. The sequence goes on from CAXTJS010000185.1 coordinate 3,201, forward strand.
ACTCGCCGAGCGTTTGCGCGATGCCGTACAGCAGGCCAGGGTGGTCCTGCGCAACGACCTGCACCAGCGTTGAGTGCGTGGACGATTGCGTGTCGAACTTCACGGACGCGGT
>CAXTJS010000185.1:3322-6067 GCA_964244605.1 uncultured Terriglobus sp.
CTGCGACGTCTTGCGGAGATCATCGGCGCGGCCGCTGCCTCATCCATGACGGCATCGTGGACGCTCGCGCGCAGCCGCTCGCGCTCCTCCGGGTTCAGCTCGAGCGTGCGGAAGGCGTCGGTGAAACGGAAGCTATCGACCACGATGCCCTTGCTGTTCGAGAAGGCGTCGGCGGTGATGATGTTCATGCCGAAGCTGGCAAGTACGCCGGCCACGCGCGCGAAGAGCAGTCGACGGTCCGGCGTGACCAGCGTGATCTCGCTGCGGTCCACGCGCCAGGCGAGCTCCACCTGGGCGGCATCGCTGCTCATCTGTCGGCTCATCTCGTAATGGCTGCGAATCTGCTCCGGCGACCGGGTCTGCAGGTAGCGCTGCGGAAAGCCTTCGAGGAACTGCATCAGCGGCCGCGTCTCGCCGGGCACGAGCGAGGTGACCCGATGCACCAGCTCGCTGGAGACGCGCGCGTCCACGCGCTCCTCATCGACGTTGCGATCCAGGTAGTTGGCAGTGGCGATGTAGAGCCGCCACAGGTTCTCGGCCTTCCAGGCGGTGAGCGCGTCGGGATGCACGGCGTTGATGTCGGCGTAGGTGAAGAGCGTGAGCATGCGGAGCTCGTCCGGCGTCTGCACCTTGGACGCAAAGGCGCGCACCGTCTCCGCATCGAAGATGTCGCGGCGCAGGGCTGCACTCATCTCGAGATGGTTCACGATGAGGTGCAGCACCAGGCCGCTCTCAAAGCTGTAGAGGTGCAGCCGCCGCAACAGCGAGGCTGCGAGCCGCGCGCTCTCTGTGGTGTGTTCGCCCGAGGCGCGGCCCTTGCCGGTATCGTGCAGCAGCGCGGCGAGGTAGAGCAGGCCGGGATGCTGCATGTCTTTGGCAAGCAGGGCGAAGCGCCCCGTCCACTCTGCCATTGGACCTTCGGCGTTGGCCGTCGCAAGACCGTGCAGCGTGTCGATGAGCACAAATGTGTGCTCGTCGACGGTGTAGCGGTGATACGCGTCGCGGATGACCAGCCCGTCAATGCCGTGAAACTCTGGGACGATCAGCTCAAGCACACCCTGCGCGTGCATGGTGCGCAACGCCAGCCCGGCATACCGGCCGCAGAGGATGCGTTCCAGCGCATGCCACAGAGGCTCGCCTTCCTCCATTTGCGACGAGAGCAGCGGCAAAGCCTCTTCGATGCGTGCCTCCGAGGACCGGTTCAGACGCAGGCCGCTCTCGGCCATCGCGGCAAAGGCGCGCAACACGATGTCGAACTCCTCCGCTGCATCTGAGCCGTCGCGCATGGCAAGTGCAAGGCGGCCAGCCTCCACGCGAAAGCCTTCTTCGCCGCTCCTGCTGCGCTTGCGCAGGAACTCCGGCACACGCAACAGCGGCCTGGCCTGCGGAACGGCATCGACTTGCTGGTCGAGCGTGCGGTCGATGGTGCGTGCGTGCCGGAAGTAAAGCTGCATCCAGTACGCCGCCTCACGCGGAGCGCCCGTGTCTGTGCCGATGCCTGCGGCCGCCGCGTCGTCCTGCGCCTTCCAGTCCAGGGCATTTACATCGCGCCCCTGCCGCAGGTGCAGAAAGCAGCGCACCGAAGCCATGAACGCAAAGGCGCGCACGAAGTCCGCGGAGGCCGGCTGCGAAGGCTTCGAGGAAAGACGTGTGAGCCACGCGCAGACGTTCGCGTCGCGCAGGCCGCCGGGGCACTCCTTCACGTTCGGCTCAAGGTGGAAGATGGTATCGCCGTAGCGCGCATGGCGCTCGCGTGTAAGTGCAAGTAGCCGGGTGCTCCAAGCCTTGCGGTCGCTCTCCACGATGCGGGGCACGACGTTGTCGAGAAGCTGCAGCGCGAGCAACTCGGTCCCGGTGAGGAAGCGCGCGTCGAGCAAGGACAGGGAGAACTCCACGTTCTCCGGATCGAACCTCTCACACTCGGCGACGGTGCGTGTGGTTGCGGCGACGCGAACGCCGCTGTCCCAGAGCTGCTGCGTAAGCTGGCGCAGCGTGTCTTTCCAGCGAGCCTCCGCCGCTGATTCCGCAATCAAAAAGAGCAGGTCCAGGTCAGAAGCAGGGAAGAGCTGCCGGCGACCGTAGCCGCCTACCGCCAGGATCGCCGGCTGGTTCGGCTGATCCAGCGGTACGAGCTTCTGCCACAGTGCAAGCAGAAGAGCGTCCGCCACATCGGATCGTGCCTGGATTGCCTCCGGCCCGCGATAGCCGGTCTCCGTGAGAAAGCGCGAGCGGATGACCTCAAGCGATCGCCGGTACGCCTCGCGTGCGCGCGCAACAGGGTCGTCCGCCATTGCGGCTTCGTCATGCATCGGCAGTTCCCTCACGGCGCGATGCTACAGTGCGATGTCGCCCCGGTCTTCATTGCGAATGCGGATGGCGTCATCCACACGCGTCAGGAAGATTTTGCCATCACCGATGGAGCCTGTCTGCGCCGCGGTGATGATCGCGCGAACTGCCTGTTCTGCGAGCTCATCCGTCACCACTGTCTCGATCTTGATCTTGGGCAGGAGGTCGACGGCGTACTCGCGCCCCCGGTAAAACTCCGTGTGGCCCTTTTGCCGTCCATGGCCGCGCGCCTCAAAAATGGTGATGCCGGAGACACCGGCCTCGCACGATTCTCGGGTCATCTTGTTGTAGTGGCCCGAAGGACCGCCACACCGGGTCATCACCTTCTGGCAGGCCGCCTTTGCGGAGGGGTCGAGGCACGCCGAGCCGAGCGCCTCGTAGGCGCAGATGCTCGTGATG
>CAXTJS010000186.1:0-3388 GCA_964244605.1 uncultured Terriglobus sp.
CGATCGCATCGACAGACGCCGCCGTCACGTAGGGCAGCAGGGCGGGCGCAAGGTCGGTGCGGCGCACGCGCTGCCAGGTGACGGCTGCCTCCACCTCGGGCGGCAATGTGCCGACGCGGCGGCGTGTTTCTTTGGGGCACACGGTGTTGACGCAGACGACGTACTTCGCCTCCGGGCCAAAGAGGCGGTACGCACACACGATGGAAAGCCGCAAGAGTTCAAAGCCGCGGTCGCGCACATCGCCGATCGTCCAGCGAACGGCAAGCCGGTCGGCATTGGGGATACGCGCATCCTGTGGCATGCCCCTATTTTGCCGTGTTTGCAGAAGGAGGCAAGAAAAAAGTGAACGGAATCCGCAACGAATCGACAACACGTGACGTGTAGCGCGATCTACGCCGCGCAGAGGTTTGCGCGAGCGTGAACGAAGCTCGGCAAGCGTTCGCTGGTAGGGCAGGGCATGCGTGTTTTCTTCTCGACAACAGGTAACCATCGTGAAATAGTCAGGGCGCAATCCCCCGGCACACGCCACTGCAGCCTACGTCGCAACGTGCGGCCAAGCTCGCGGTGAGCTCACTTGGAGCCTCTCGATGAAGACGACCTCATGGATTGCCAGCGCAATCCTTCTCTGTGCCACACCGGTGTTCGCCGCGGGCAACCCTTGGCTCGGCACCTGGAAGCTGAACCGCGCAAAGAGCACCTTTACCGGCGAAACCTACACCGTTGTGAAGAACGGCAACCTGTACCACTTCGACTATGGTGCGGTGAAGTTCGACGTGGGTGAAGACGGCAAGGACTATCCGGTTATTGCAACCAGAACCGCAAGCCTGAAGAGCACCGGCAAGAACGAGTGGCTGCAGGTCAGCAAGGCCAACGGCGTTGAAGTGAGCCGCGCCGAGCTCAAGCTGTCAGACGACGGCAAGACACTGACCAGCAAGGGCACCGGCACCCGCGCAGACGGCAGCACCTTCAAGTCCGAATCCGTGGATGAGCGGGTGAGCGGCGGCCCTGGCCTGGCGGGAACCTTCAAGTCCGTCAAGGAAAGCACCACTGCCTCAAGCGTGATGACCTGGTCCGACGCTGGTGCCGGCAAGATCAAGGTCGACTATCCATCGAGCAAGGGAACGACGCTGGTGACCTTCGACGGCAAGCCGGTGAAGGAAGAAGGCCCGCGCGCGATTCCCGATGAAACCACCACCTACAAGCAGGTGTCGTCGACTGAGATCAAGTACACCGTCTTCGAAAAGGGCAAGAGCTACGTTGAAGGTGTTGAGACTGTCTCCGCCGATGGCAAGGTGCTTAAGGACGTAAGCTGGCTGGTGACCAAACCCGCTGAGAAGACGACCGCGATCTACGAGAAGCAGTAGCCGTAACGCTGCTCAACTGCTTCGTTTTAACGTTGAGAAGGGCTGCCGCCGTGCAGCCCTTTTTGTCTGCACATTGAGACAAGATGGTGAAACTCGCCCGCTCCTGTCGGCTCAGGGCGACACTTTCCAGCACCGCAGCATCTCTCGTTGTACTGTGCACTACGTGAGGTGATTCTATGAAACTTGTTGCATCCGCCCTTTGTACCGCCTTCGTTCTCACAACTGCCTGCGTCGCACATGCACAGACCCTTGCCCAGCGAGAGATGATCGCGCAAGACAAGAAGCAAGTAGCCGAACACCTGGCAAGCGCTAACAAGACCTGCGGCAGCAACGTGCAAATCGTCACGGACTACAGCACCTTTGCCGACGTCAAGACCGCGCCTGAAAACACCAACCAGCAGTCGCCGTATGCCTTCATCGTCAATACCACAGATGCGATGGATGACCTTTGCCGCAGCAGCCCCGAGGCCAAGCAGGCCATCGTCACCAAGTTGAAGACGATCAAGGTGCGGCATGCCGCGACCGAGTCAGAGAGCTTTGCAGGCGGCGTGCTCAGCTATGCCGTGCCCTATACGGGCGCAACGGTGCAGACCATCGAGGCGTTCCTCCGCGACAAACTGTAGCACCATCTGCTGAGCAAGCAAGATCGTAGTGTGACGGAAAGGGTCGGGCATGCGCCCGGCCCTTTGCCGTTTAGCGCCGATCGCAGTCGCGCTTGACCAGGGTGCGATCTCAGTTACACACGCATTGATACGAGAAGAAGCCACTCAAATATGCAAACGTGTTATCAATAACGTTAGCGTTTAGGAGATGGCCATGACCCTACCAACAACCGTTCTTTCCGGCTTTCTGGGAGCCGGCAAAACCACACTGCTCAACCACGTGCTGCGGAACCGTGAGGGCATGCGTGTGGCCGTGATCGTGAACGACATGAGCGAGATCAACATCGACGCGGAGCTGGTAAGCGCAAGCCAGGCCGGGTTGAGCCGCACCGAAGAGCGGCTGGTCGAGATGACAAATGGCTGCATCTGCTGCACCCTGCGCGTCGACCTGCTGCAGGAGGTGTCAAGACTGGCGCGTGAGGGCCGCTTCGACTATCTGCTAATCGAGTCTTCCGGCATCTCTGAGCCGCTGCCCGTCGCAGCTACCTTTAGCTTCATCGACGAGACGGGGAAATCACTCAGTGAGGTAGCGCGCCTGGACACGATGGTGACCGTGGTTGACGCTGCCGCTTTTCTGCTGGACGTGGGTTCGCTGGAAGATCTGAAAGACCGCAGAATGGCCGTGAGTGATGACGATGAACGCTCCATCGGTGACCTCTTGCTCGACCAGATTGAGTTCGCCAATGTGCTGGTCCTCAACAAGACCGACAAGGTAAGCAAGGACGAGTTGGAGCGGCTGCACAGCCTGCTGCATCACCTGAATCCGGACGCGCGTCTCATTACGGCGGAGCGTGGACGCGTAGCGATGGGCGACATCGTCAACACAGGCCTCTTTGATATGGAAGCTGCGGAGGCGTCCGCCGGCTGGGTGAAGGAACTGAACGGCGAGCACGTTCCTGAGAGCGAGGAATACGGCGTCGGCAGCTTCGTGTACCGCGCGCGCCGGCCGTTCCACCCGCAACGATTTGAGCAGGCGATGGACGCGGGCTTCGATGGCGTGTTGCGCGCAAAAGGCTTTCTATGGCTGGCGACGCGCCACGACGACATGCTCCTGTTCTCCATCGCGGGCAAGACCGTATCGCTTGAGACGCAGGCGCTTTGGCTGGCCGCCGATGGGGAAGACAGCGACGATGCCGAGACGAGCGAGTACGCCCGCAAGGTCTGGCAGGAGCCGTATGGTGATCGCCGGCAGGAGATCGTCTTCATCGGCATCACGATGGACGAAGCGGCCATTACGGCGAAGCTTGACGTCGCACTGCTGACCGCAACAGAGATGGCGAACGGTTCCGATGCGTGGCGAGACTTGCAGGATCCGTTTGCGGAGCTTGCCGGTGAAAGCGAAGAAGCACCTGCCATGGCGGG
>CAXTJS010000186.1:3398-6055 GCA_964244605.1 uncultured Terriglobus sp.
AAAGCCGAAAGAGGCGCGCACGCCGCGCTGGCTGCCCCTCTCGCTGCAGAAGCAAGGGCGCAATCTGCTTCATCCGCAGTGCTGGTTGTGGGGGCACGACACGCGGCGTGCTGAGGGCAACCTCCTGCTGCAGCATGGCTTTGAGCGGGTGCGTCCACCAAAATCGGTAACTGGATGCAGCCAGTACACGCTGCAGCTTGAGGCCGACATGCAGGTGCGGCTGTGGGGCTTTGGCATGTTTCTTGGCCGCTGTACCGGGAAAGGCGCAGAGGGCCTCTATGTGAACCGATTCCTGTTCACGCCATGGTCCGTAACGCTGACGCGCGATGTGTGGGAGGGCAAGCACTTCAAGCGTCTGCCGAAGTGTTCGGATTGGCCCCTGCTTGCGCGGGCACTTGGCTGGATCGTGGAATATGAGACGGCGCTGGAGCGCGAAGTAGGCCCGCAGTACCGCGCCCAGTGCCTGTGGGGCTGGGAGAACAAGGACGTTACCGCGCGAGACTTGCAGGCCGGATGGATCGACCTGCGCCAACGCGTGCAGCAGCTGCACGCCACAGCCTAAGCATTGTCGTGGACACCGGGAGCTCTGCTGCGGCGCAGCCCGCCTATACTTCCACCATGCCTCTGCGCGCCGTAGTCGTTGACGATGAGCCGCTCGCCCGCCGCGAGTTGCAGTACCTTCTAGGCCGCGTGGGTGACGTGGAGTTGGCAGCGGAGGCAACCAACGGCATTGAGGCCGTTGAGGTCATCCGGTCGGCCGCGCCCGACGTCGTCTTTCTCGATGTGCAGATGCCGGGGCTCGATGGCTTTGCCGTGCTGAAGAAGCTGCTGGACCGGCAGGTGCAGCACTCGCAGGCCATGCCCGAGGTGGTGTTCGCCACCGCCTTCGACCAATACGCGGTGCGTGCGTTCGAAGTCAACGCGATCGACTACCTGCTGAAGCCGTTTGAAGAACGGCGTGTGCAGCAGGCGATTGAAAAGGTGCGGCTACGCAAGTCTGCCGACAGCAGCGCGGCAATCGAGAGCGTGCCGCAGGCCAGCAGCGAAGAGCGGCTTGAGAGCCTGCTCGCGCTGCTGCAGCAGCAGGCCGAGGCAACGGCGCTGCAGGCCGGTGGCAATGCTCCGCTCTCAGCGGCAACGCCTTCCAGGCAGCGCTCGGGCAAGGTCGTGGTGCGTAGCGGGCAGCGTCTTTTGCTGGTCGACCAGAAAGATGTATCCTTCGCCTCCATCGAGGAGGGCGACATCTCGGTCGTCACGACCACGGTCGAAGGTCTCGCGAACTGCCGCACCATCGAAGAGCTCGCCGACCAGGTGAACCCCGCCACCTTCTGGCGCGCGCATCGGTCTTACCTGGTCAACATCGAGCACATCCGCGAGGTAGTGCCGTGGTTCAAGTCCACCTATCTGCTGCGCATGGATGACCGCAAGCAGACGGAGATACCAGTGGCGCGCGCGCAGATCAAACGGCTGCGCGAACTGTTCAATCTCTAGCGAGACGCCGTGATCCCAACTATCTCCTAAATATTTAGTTTGACAGACGCTTACGTCTCGCCCTAAACTCCGAAAATATTAGGAGCTGAGCGTGACGAAACGTATCGATAAGGCAGGCCTTACCAAGCTGGAGTTGAAGATCATGCAGGCCGTCTGGCGCGGCGGTGCGAGTACGGTAGGCGACGTGCAGGAGCAGCTTGAGCCGAAGCTGGCCTACACCACGGTGCAGACGATGCTCAACATCCTGGAGCGCAAGGGTAAGCTGAAGCGCAAGCTGGAGGGACGCGCTTACGTCTATAGCGCCGTAGTTACTGAGGCAAAAGCGCTGCGCGAAGCCGTGCGGGATTTGATCGACCGTATGTTTGGCGGCTCGAGCGAGGACCTGGTGATGAGCCTCATCCAGAGCAAGCAGATCGATGCGAAAAGAATCGCCGCGCTCAGCAAGCGGCTCAACGGCAAGGATGACGTTGCATGAGCCACGTCATTGCTTTCGTGCAGTCTTACGTGCTGAACAGCCTGTGGCAGGTGCCGCTGACTGCTATGGCGGCATGGCTGATCGCGTGGCTGCTGCCTGCAAGCGACGCGGCGGCGCGGCACAGGGTGTGGGTTGCGGCGCTTGTTGCTGAAAGCCTGCTGCCAGTGTGTGCCATTTCACCGGCGTTCCGACACAGCCTGCTTGCATTGCTTCAGCGCAGCCATGGTGGCGATGCACTTGTCTCCGTTCGCTACAACGATGCAATTATGGCGGCAGGCGCTGGGCCGTTGCCGGCGCTGCTCTTCTGGATGACTGTGCTGTATGCGTGTCTTGTGCTCGTGCTGGCGGCGCGCCTGCTGAAGCGCGTCGACTAGCGGACGGTCATGTCGACGCCGGTGCGCGCGTTCCACATCGTCGGCGACCAGTTCACCGAGCTCGAGGGCCTGCCCGAGAGCCTGCCGCCGCAAGGCTATCTGTGGGTCGCGACGACGCGCCAGGCCTTCGAGGGCGCGCTGCCCGACGTGCAGGCGCGATTGCAGGCATGGACCGGCGCGCAGCTCTTCGACCTGCACGTCGTCGACCTCGCCAACCAGCAGCTGCCGTCGACCTACGACTACACGTCGACGTACGACATCATGGTCTTTCGCCGCCTCGCCGCTCACGCGATCGCGGCGATCGATCAGGACGGCTC